>JBBIOW010000023.1:6356-25968 GCA_037443165.1 Nitrospiraceae bacterium
GGCTTAAAAATTGATTTTCAAGAAACTTTTGAGAGTCGTCGGCAAGCCGGCGCTAACGGCTGCAAAACCCAAGGCAGCAGGTTCGTTCTTGCTTCTTTTCGTCGAACGAATTACTCTGGCGTATGCCCTATGTATTCCCGCACGAAGACTTCTTTGTGTACACAATTAGCCTCCTGATCGCCGGTCTCGTGTACATCCGGGTACGGCTGGTCCGCAGCCGTCGGGCCCGGATGGACCGGCACTGATCGCGGAGCGGGCGGGATTCGATCCTCCGCCGCCGGTTTCATTGCTCTTTCTCCGAACCTCTTCTATAATCCGCATCCTTGAAACGGGAAACGGTGCACGGGATGAGCGGTGGTATGGGGTTGATCCGCATCGATGGTCGGAGGAAAGACGAAGTCCGGCCCGTCACCATCACGAGAAATTTCAATAAATATGCCGAAGGCTCGGTGCTCATTCAGATGGGTGAGACCAAGGTGATTTGCACCGCCTCGGTGGAGGAAAAGGTCCCTCCTTTTCTCAAAGACAAGGGCAAGGGCTGGGTGACCGCCGAGTACGCCATGTTGCCACGCGCGACACATGAACGCTCTCCCAGGGAGGCGGTAAAGGGTAAGCAGGGGGGGCGCACGCTGGAAATTCAGCGGTTGGTCGGGCGGGCGCTCAGGGCTGTCACGGATATGACGCAAATGGGGGAGCGGACGATCTGGATTGACTGTGATGTCATCCAGGCCGACGGGGGCACCCGCACGGCCTCCATCACCGGCTCGTTCATCGCCCTGGCCGACGCTTTTGGGGTGCTCAAGAAACAGGGGTTGATCAAGAGGTGCCCGCTGCTCGATTATTTGGCGGCGGTCAGCGTGGGCAAGGTCGGCGGGGAGATCATGGTCGATCTGGCCTATGAAGAGGATTCGCTGGCCGACGTCGATATGAACCTCGTCATGACCGGCCGAGGGCGGTTTGTGGAAATTCAGGGAACGGCCGAGCGGACGCCCTTCGACAGCAAGGATATGGACGAATTCCTGGCGCTCGGCTGGAAGGCCATCCAGGGCTTGGTCGAAATGCAGAAGGAATTGGTAGGGAGCCTGGACTAAGTGAGGCGGGTACCCGAGGGACCCCGCTGCGAGGGTACCTGTTGCTCCGGGACCCATTGCTCTTCGCAAGTGCATGGGTGCTCGGTAACGGGAAAAGGGTTCCCAGGTCCGCGCCATCCGCCTTTTAAATTTGGAGCGTACTCCGATCAAAGAGTTGGTACTGGCGACTCGGAATAAGGACAAGGGGAGGGAACTCGCGGCGCTGCTGGCCGATTTGGGGATCGTGATCAGGACCCTGGCTGAATTTCCTGATGCTCCCGAGGTGATCGAAGACGGGGAGACCTGCGAAGCCAATGCCGTGAAGAAGGCCGTCACGATCGCCAGCTACACAGGGCTGCCCGCCGTGGCCGATGACACGGGGTTGGAAGTGGAGGCATTGGGCGGGCGGCCGGGGGTCCATGCCGCGCGGTACGCCGGCGAAGGCGTGACGTACGAAGACAACTGGCGCAAGTTGCTACGGGAATTAGAAGGTGTCGCTTGGGAGAAACGCCGGGCTCGTTTCGTGACCGTGGCGGCTCTGGCCGAACCGTCCGGCTCGGTCCGCACCGCGACCGGGTTGCTCGAAGGGTGTATTGCGGAGAAGCCGGCCGGTACCGGAGGGTTCGGCTACGACCCCGTGTTCTACGTTCCCGAACTGGAAAAAACGCTGGCCGAACTCTCCAGCGACGAAAAGAACCGAATCAGCCATCGCGCCCGAGCCTTCGCCAAGGTTCGTGAAATTCTCATGGGGAATGTGGAATAAGGAATTCCTGGCTTTCGATTCCTAATTCATAATTTCTAATTCCTAATTTGGCGAAGCCGTCGGGGCGTAGCGCAGCCCGGTAGCGCGCCTGCTTTGGGAGCAGGATGTCGGAGGTTCAAATCCTCTCGCCCCGACCAAACCGCGCTTGCGAGGTCGAGCGCCATCAGATAGCTCCTGGCGCGAGAGTAGGACACCTCAGCAGTTCGGGTTCTGTTTCAAATCGGGCCGTAAGGCCAAATTCTCTCGTCCCGAGCAAACGCTGCAAGCAGCGAGTTGTGAATTCTGAATTCTGAGTTCTGAATGTTGAGTTAAAAAAGATCTGCCTGCTCTGTTTTGCGCCTTTCACGGTCATCATCTTACGGGTCCGTATTACAATTCAGAATTCATCATTCAGAATTCATAATTTTTCAGACAGTCCGCGCCCGTAGCTCAGTCGGATAGAGCAACAGCCTTCTAAGCTGTGGGTCGCAGGTTCGATTCCTGCCGGGCGCGCCAGCTTCTTTCCGACTTGTGACCCGCTGATGCTCTACCCTGGCGGGCCTGCTCTCCAGCCCCGGTGATTCTCACTTTTAGATCGGCGCGCGGCGCCGTTGATTTGACCGACTCCGCGGCGTAAGGTAGTGGCCATTCCCGTCGTACATAGGGTATGGGACCGACCAAGGTGATCGTCAAAGGCGACACCCTCTACGACGCGAAAACCGGCAGGTTGATTCAAGGCGGGCTGGCCGACCGCCAGGCGATGGAAGCGTATGCGGTGCGCCATTACATCGTTCTGCCGGAAGTGGATAAGGCGGGTAAGCAGTGGGAGTGGGAAGGGCAGCCGGTCTACTGTCTGCGCGGGGCGCGCTATGAATCGCTGGATGAGCAACCGCTCCACCTGGCCCGGTGCCCGGATTGCGGAGGCATGGGGGTGCGGATCGAAGAGATCACCGTGGAATCCGATTGCATCCGCTGCGTGGCCTGTGGGCATGAATTCGACGCCCGATTGGAAATGATGGAAACCTGATCGGTTGCGCCGGCGCTGGCGTGCGCCTCTCATCCGTTCCTCGTCCAACTCGATAACGTCTGCCCAGGTGGTCGCAGGGTGCTCGACCGGCACCCCGCGTTGGGGGCACAACCTGCGCCCGGTTTCCGGCTCTTGAACTCGCCCGTAGAGGTCAGTATGGTAAAAGGCGTTTCCACCTCGAGGGCACGATCCGTTCATACACCTGTGATCTATACAAGGAAGGAGGGAAAGTTATGGGACTGCGATTGGGAGATGATGCGCCGAATTTCACGGCGGAGACGACCGAGGGCCGGATCAATTTCCACGAATGGTTGGGGAACAGTTGGGGGATTCTTTTCTCGCATCCGAAGGACTTCACGCCGGTCTGTACCACCGAACTGGGCTACATGGCGCGGATCAAGTCCGAGTTTGAGAAGAGGAACGTCAAAGTGATCGCGATCAGCGTGGACCCGCTGGACGCGCACAAGGGGTGGACCAAGGACATCAACGAAACCCAGAACTGCACGGTCAATTTCCCGTTGATCGCCGATCCGGAGAAGAAGGTGGCGATGCTCTACGACATGATCCACCCCAACGCGCTGGACAACATGACGGTGCGGTCGGTGTTCGTCATCGGCCCGGACAAGAAGATCAAATTGATGATCACCTATCCTGCATCCTGCGGCCGGAACTTCGACGAATTGCTGCGGGTGGTGGATTCGCTGCAGTTGACGGCCAAATACAAGGTGGCGACGCCGGTCAACTGGAAGGACGGGCAGGACTGCATCATCACGCCGGCGGTGAGCGACGAAGAGGCTAAGACGCTCTTCCCCAAGGGCTTCCGCGCCGTGAAACCCTATCTGCGCTACACGCCGCAGCCGAACAAGTAAGAGAGTTCGCCCTCACCCTGCCCTCCCCCTTCAGGGAGAGGGTAAGGGAGAGGGTCAGACGAGCAAAAGGCCGACCGTTCTGGCTTTCTGCCAGGCGATCGAATGTAGCATCGCGTCAAAGGCGCGAGGCCCGCCGAAAGGGAAGCGCGCCCGCACGTCGCGGAGCAAGGGGTAGACCTCACCGCGTTTCGCGCGCGCGGGCGTCGCGGCTTGGATCAATGTCGCCAACCATTCGGCTTTGCCTGGCGAAAGTCTGACTTCGGCGTCTTCGACTCGATTAGGCAGGATCAGCCTGGAGCAAGTGCGGCGATGTCGCTCGATCACCGGCTTGCCGCCGATCCAAACGAATCGCCGTTCGGCGGTCGGGTCATCTTCCTGGGATCCTTCCGCGAGAGCCAGTTCCACCCAATCAGGCGGCACCTTGGGCCGAGCGACCGGCCGGCCGAACCACCGGCGCACATCGTCGGTGAGCCCCTGTCCTTCCATATAATGGAACAATGCGCGGCGCAGTCCTTCGCCCAGCCAGGCAGGCGCCCGGCCGATTCGATCTTCATGCGCCAGTTCGTTCTCCGCAAATCCTCCGAAGCGCGGACCGGTAATCCGAATCCCGTGAGTGTCCGGAGCCAATCCGATCGGGCTATGGGCCGTAGCGGTGAACTTGTGCCAGAAGGCGGACTGAATCAGTCCGGCGGCGAACAATTGGCGGACTCGCTCAAGGCTCTCCACGGTTTCTGCGACGGTTTCTCCCGGGCAGCCGTACATCAGGTACGCATGGACGAGGATACCGGCCTGCCGAAACGCGCTGGCTACACGGGCCGCCTGTGCGACGGTGATGCCCTTCTTCATCGCCTCCAGCAAACGGTCCGAGGCGGCTTCCAGGCCGGCGCTGACGGCGACGCAGCCTGAGGCCGCCAGCAACCGACACAGGTCCGCCGTACTCCTCGAACCGGATGTTTCCCCACCAGGAGATCGTGATGCCTCGTTCCAGAAGCGTCAGTGCCAGCGCCTTGAGACCGGCGGGCGGCGCCGCCTCGTCCACGAAATGAAACCCGCGCCGGCCGGTTTCCGCGATCAGCGCCTCGATCCGATCAGCGAGGATCTCGCTCGGCGCGGCTTCATACCGGCTGATGTAGTCCAGCCCCACGTCGCAGAACGTGCATTGCTTCCAGTAACAGCCGTGCGCCACCGTGAGCTTGTTCCAGTGCCCGTCGGACCAGAGCCGATGCATGGGATTCAGCGTGTCGAGGATCGAGAGATACCGGGTCAGCGGCAACCCGTCGTATGTCGGCGCGCTCGTTTCCGCCATCCCGAGGTCCGGTTCACGGTTTCCGTTTCGGAAGACCACTCGATCGCTCGACCGCAGGAAGGTCCGGCAAAGGTCGGCGTCTCCGCGTTTGCCGGCCAGATGTTCGAGGAGGCAGAGCAGGGGGCGCTCGCCGTCGTCCAGCGTGACATAGTCCACATAATCGAACACGCGTGGGTCTCGGAGCCGTCGCAATTCCGTGTTGGCATAGCCTCCGCCGAGCACAACCGTGATGGTGGGACGGTGCCGTTTGAGCGTCTGGGCGATGCGAAACGCCCCGTAGAGATTGCCGGGGAAGGGGACCGTAATCCCGACGACCGCCGGGTTCTTCTCTTCGATGTGCCGCCAGAGTGCGGCGAGCATCAGTTCGTCGGTCAGGCTGGGCGGTGCGGCGAGGGCCTGGAGAATCGAATCGAAGGACAAGGCCGATCTCCCGACCTGTTCCGCGTAGCGGCTCAACGCGAATTGCGGTGCGACGGTGGCGCAGACCAAATCGGTCAAGTCCTCCAGATACAGCGAAGCCAGGTGCCGAGCCCGATCGGAGGTCGGCACGGTCTGCGGCGACGCAACCTGGCTGAGACCCGCGGAGAATCGAGGACCCTGTGGCAGGAAATAGCCTTGGCAGATCCTGGGCGCGAGAGATGGGTCGCGGCCTTGGAGGAAACTCACGACCGGATCGATGGAATCCAGGTAGGCTCGCTCGAGGGCGAGCATCTGCTTCGCTTCGCCGGGCAGCTCCGAATGCAAGGGGCGAATCCGGTCAAAGACTTGCTCCAAACCGGTCCGCGAGAACAGGCTCAACACCATGTGGAGGCCGATGTCGGCCTGTGCCACCGTATAGCCACGAGACCGGAGAAAGCCGGTCAGATACGCGGTCGAGGGGTATGGGGTGTTGAGTTGGGTCAAGGGCGGGATGAGCAGAAGGAGCGACGGGGTGGTCATGGGAGTGGGATATCACACCGGTCAGCTGGACCGCTAGTTCTGTCACGGTTCGGATCCGGATCGCGCCGGCACCGATCTATGCCTATCCTCCGACTGCGTGGATGAACCTGCGGCAGGCGTTCACCAATCCATCCGCATCACGCTGGATGCGGCTTCCCAGGATGAACAGCACGTCGTTGCCGTAGAGGTCCCGCATGTCCTTGATCCGGTCGAATCCCATCCGCCCTGCGGCGGTCGGGAAGATCGGCTTGAGATGGCCCCACGGAGCGGCGGTCGCGGCGGCGATGCGCCGGCAATCGTCTCGGCTGACGGGAAATTCCAACCCGAAAGTCGGGTAGATGCTCGCGTCGGCGCCGGCGAGGCGGGGCAGTTGGCCGAACAGCACCCAGGGCGCGATGCCGGTGTCCGGGTCCACATAGTAGGTGCCCAGCAACGCGGGATGGCTGAGGATGGGCAGCCCGATCCCGTCGTCCTGTGCGATCAGGCGGAGTCCGTCATAACCGGTCAGTCCCGGACAGATCAGCAGCCCACCAGCTCCGACTTTCTCGGCGATCAAGCAACGCTGGTGCATCGTCTCCCATGGTCCGCTCACGTGGGGCACATAGAGGCAATTTCGTCCCGTCTCTCGATTGGCGTTGGCGACCGCCTCGGTGCAACGTCGCACGCGTTCGCGAAAGGGACAGAACGGCTGGTCGCCTAGGCTTTGGTCATCCTTGACAAAGTCCACTCCGCCGAGTGCAAACCGGTAAGCCAGATCGGCGAGGGCGATCGGCGAAAGGCCCAAGGGTTTCAGGACACCGCAGACCAATGGCCGATGAGGCGCGTCGACCAACACGCGCAAGCCGGTCCTGCCGAAGCGGGGACCGGGCCATTGTCGCAGGACTTGTTCGGGGAAAGAGATCTCCGCCACCCGGACGTCTCGCTTCAGGCTGCTGATTCCAAAGACCACGTTGAGGAGTTGCGAACAGTCGCCAGCAAGCAGCTCTATTGGAAAGCTGATGACCGCCTCGTGGCGGTCGGCGTTGAGAGAGCGGAAGCCTTCGATCCGTCCGAGAATCTCGTCACAAATCGTGCCGGCAGGCAGGATCTCCTCCGGCGCCTCGACCGTCTGATCGATGCAGATCAGATCCGCTTTGGCGCGAGCTTCCGTCTCGGAACCACGCACCAGGTAGGTAACCTGGAAGCGTGTCCCGGAGAGAGCGGTTTGGGGATCGGCAGTCATCGCATTGACTCTCAGCGGTCGGTCGCCAGGATCGCGGCGGTGTAGTCAAGCCTACCCTGGAAACAGGGTGGATGTCAGCTTTTGACGGTTCAAGTTGTGAGTGCTACACGTTAAACAGACGATGCGGGAGGCGACTATGGCGATCGTGTCGAACGAGCCGCAAGCTTCGAGCGGGAAGCCAGCGATTTCTAAAACCGTTCTAGTTGTGGATGATGAGCGGGTGATTTGTTCCCTGACTGGATGGATACTGGAAAAGCGGGGTTACCGGGTTCTGCGGGCGGTCGATGGAGAAGAAGCCATCCGAACGTTTCAGGCTCATGCGGGCGCTGTTCATCTTCTGGTAGCCGATATCGATGCCCCGCATGAGCGGGCCTGTGCTGGCTCAGCAGCTTCGGCTCATGTGTCCGAGCCTTCCAGTGCTCTTTACGTCCGGAATCGTCTCGGCCAAAAATTTCGAGGGGATCTTGGGCGGCTGGTTTCTTCCGAAGCCGTACACTCCAGAGATGCTGGCTGAGAAAGTCGACGAAGTCATCATGCGCACTGGTTAAAGAATAGTGGTCAGCTTTCCTCTCAACTGTCTTCTTTCCCCACATCTTGGATTCATCCTCCGCCTGCTCAGTGGTCCGGGCTGGTGGCGGACCATATGCCGTGCTATAGAAGTGCCGGTTAACGAACGGAGGCGGATATGCAGGTGAAAGGCATATGGCTCATTGGGTTTTTCATGGTAGCGTGGCCGCGTCTGGTGTCTGCGCAGATCGACGAAGGTAAGCTTGTGGATCTCACCCATCCCTTCGACGAGCACACCGTAGCCTGGCCGACGAATAAGCCGTTTTCATGGGAGAAGACGTCGTGGGGCATGACGCCGGGCGGGTACTGGTACGCCTCGGCCGACTTCGCCACCTCGGAACACGGCGGGACCCATATCGATGCGCCGATCCATTTCGGCCGGGGACGCCAGGCCGTGGATGAGATTCCGCTGCGGAAACTGGTCGGCCCCGCGGTGGTGATCGACGTGGTGAAGGCTGTTGAACAAAACCGGGACTATCGGCTGACGGTCGCGGACATCGCGGCCTGGGAACGGCGCCACGGTCGCATCCCTGACGGCGCGATCGTTCTGATGCGGACCGGGTGGGCCAAGTATTGGCCGGACCGCAAGAAGTATTTCGGAACCGACACACCGCATGATCCCGCGACGCTCCATTTTCCCGGTTTCTCGAAGGAAACGGCGGAGTTTCTGCTCAAAGAGCGAAAGATCGATGGCGTCGGCATCGATACGGCCAGCATCGACTATGGCCAGTCCCGCGATTTCATCGTGCACCAAATCCTCAACGGCGCCGACGTGTACGGGCTTGAAAACATCGCCAACCTCGACAAGTTGCCGCCTGCCGGAGCCACGCTGATCGCGCTGCCGATCAAGATCAAAGGCGGCACCGGCGGACCGGTACGGATCATCGCGATCCTGCCGTAGCGGGGCTAAGATCCGCGTGCACGAGTCGCCCGGAAGTGAAGTCGGCCGGCCAAGTCGATGAAGGGAGCAGTCATGGCCACGACCGCCACCAGAAAGAGCGGCCAATTGAACCACACAGGCCGCACAGACTCTGCGACTTCCATCCCCTCGGCCAACACGCTGATCGCGTCGGCCATAAATACATAGAGGGCGAGGGCCACGCCCGCGAGGTTCAGGCCCCAAGTCCACCGGCGCGGCCTGAGCGCCGGTTCCACCTGCTCGGCTCGACAGAGCAGAGTCCCGCTTGCGATCATCACGAGCGCAATGGTCACCGGCGCCAGCACAGGCCCCCACCAGGGCAGCGGGATCAGAAACAAGACATCCCAATCCAGCGGCGATCGGGGCCAGCCGCTGATCATACGCAAAAACACATAGTACAAAACGTCCCAGGTTCCGAAGGCGATCAGGAAGGAGCCGAGACGGCTGCGTCTCGTTCGACCGGCCAGCCAGGCGACGGCGGCGAGCATGACCAGCGTGGCGGCTTCCCTGACCAGCTCGACCCCAATCAGGTCGGCGCGCACAGGGGTCGGGTGCGGTTGGTACGGGTCCACGCGACCGACGAGGGTTCGCAAGTAGAACACCGCCGCCGATTCGGCCCAGGCCATTGCAGCCGTGTAGAGAGCCAGCATGATCCAGCGTGGTTGGGTACCCATGGCGGACGCCCATCCAACGGAAAGCTACACAAAAATTCTACCCTACCGTCCACGAGAACTGCAGAGCCTGCGATTCACGACCCGAGCTCGTCTCTCGCGGGTCATCTGGTGTCTAGATGGGGCCGGTGGGTTCGGTGGAGCCGGACGGTCAGATGGCGTCATCCGGAAGCTGGCGCGACTTACCGGTCAAGTCTTTTGAGGACTTGAACTCGAAATGGAGGGACGGATGATCGGGATCGGTAGAAAAGTGGAACGTCGTCTCGCCCGTGATATGCTCGCTGGATTGAGACTTGCCTTTGGGGTAAAACCTGAACGTGAGATGCCCGTGTCGCTCCCGCGTCTGATCGTCGGATTCGATCGAGCCTTCCATATCCAGGTGGTCGTGCAACGCGTCCAAGGCTCGCCCCGCCAGTTCGTAGACCAAGGTATCGACGACATCCGCATCGAAGTTCAACGAATTCGAACGATCACCAGCCCAGGCGGGCAGGGCGGCAAACCAGAAGGCCGCCAGAAGCGTCAGTTTGATCGACATAGCGGCACTCTAATCCTCCCTGCCGGCACGGTCAAGAGAGATGGCTAAGTCGGCTATTCGGTCGACCGGCAATCGGAAGAGACTGTTCCTTTCGATTGACCGTAGACGAACGACGATGGACGAAGATTACGCCGGCACGAACTTCAGCGCCGCCGAGTTGATGCAGTACCGCAACCCGGTCGGCGGCGGACCATCCTTGAACACGTGGCCCTGGTGCCCGTCACACCGCGCGCAGTGAACTTCGGTCCGTGGCACGAACAGTTTGAAATCGGTTTTGGTCCCGATGACGTGCGGCGCGACCGGCTGCCAGAAGCTGGGCCAGCCGGTGCCGCTGTCGAATTTGTGTTCCGACGAGAACAACAGCAGGTCGCAGCCCGCGCAGAGATACACGCCGGGCTCTTTGGTGTCGTGATAGGCGCCGGTAAACGCCCGTTCCGTCGCCTCGTGCCGCAGTACCTGGTACTGCTCGGGCGTGAGCAGTTTCCGCCATTCGTCGTCCGATTTGACCACCTTGACGATCTGCGCCGGAATCGACACCGCTTTTACGGGTTTCTTCTGGTCCATCGCCGGGCCCTCCCTTTCAGTCGGTAAGCCGTGTGCTTAGGGAACGTTCTCTCCAGAGAGCCTGCATCTCGCAGGAGCATGACGTGGTCGGATTACTCTGTCCGCCCTTACACCCTGGTAGCTTACCGACTTGCTCGTCCTTTTGCCAGACCGATTGGATCGGGTTTTTGTCAAGGGAAGCAGCGCTTGACTTCCTCGCGGGCAGATGGCACCAGTACACGCTTGGCCGTCCGATCCCTCTATGGAGGAACCGATGAAAACCCGCTGCGAGTGGGCGAAGACCGAGCTGATGACTCGATATCACGACGAGGAATGGGGCATGCCGGTCCACGACGATCGGCGACTGTTCGAGTTTCTGATTCTGGAAGGCGCCCAGGCGGGATTGAGCTGGGAGACGATCCTGAAAAAGCGGGACGCGTACCGCGCCGCCTTCGATGGGTTCGACGCCAAAGCCATAGCCGAGTATGACAGCAAGGAAATCCGGCGGCTGCTGGCCGATCCCGGCATTGTCCGCAACCGGCTCAAGATCGGGGCTGCGATCGACAACGCCAAAGCTTTCTTGGCGGTGCAACGGGAGTTCGGCAGCTTCGATGCGTACATTTGGCGATTCGTCGGCGGCGCGCCCAAGGTCAACCGTCGGCGATCGCTGAAGGAGGTTCCCGCCCGGACGCCCGAGTCGGATGCGCTGAGCAAAGACCTTCAACGCCGAGGATTCCGGTTCGTCGGCTCGACCATCTGCTACGCCTTCATGCAGGCGGTCGGCATGGTCAACGACCACACGGTCCGCTGCTTCCGGTACAAGGAGCTTCGCTCCCAGGTGTAAGGGGGCACCGACGGGAAGGGCCGGGAACGGCTGAGCCTGGACACGCCAGAACGTGTGACCGGGCTCTAACCCGCATGATTCATGAACGCTTCTGCTGCCTGGGCCCATTGCAACACAAAGAGCAACGGGCACCCCGATTCGCTGCTGGGCACCCATTGCATTCTTGGAGCAATGGGTCCCGGCCTCCGGCGGGCATGCTCGCCGCTCAGCCCCTCAACGTCCTGACCACCCGTTGCACGAAGCCCGGCAACGGGTCCCCGGTACGCCTCGGGACTTCGCGGCTGTGCTTACCCGTCTCGCGACGCGACTGCCGGGTACCCGTTGCTCGGGGCGCCCATTGCTCTTCCGACTGCAATGGGCTGAAGCAACGGGTGCAACGCGACGAACCGTCATGAAGAATGCGGGCTGGGTCGCGTCACGCCGGAAGGCCGACCGCCGGCTCGACGCCCTCGGCCGGTTCATGAGCAGATGTGTCCAGCCGTGACGCGAACGCGGCCTGCAGCACCTCTTCGATTTTCTCCACCAGAATGAATTCCAGGTCCTGCCGCACCTCCTCCGGCACGTCCTTGAGGTCCTTCTCGTTGGCCTTGGGCAGGATGATCCGTTTGATGCCGGCCCGGTGCGCGGCCAGCACCTTTTCCTTGATCCCGCCGACCGGCAGTACCAACCCGCTCAAGCTGATCTCGCCGGTCATGGCCGTGTCGGAGCGGACCGGCGTGCCGACGTAGGCCGACGCCAAGGCCGTCGCCATCGTGATGCCCGCGGAGGGGCCATCCTTGGGGATCGCACCGGACGGCACGTGGATGTGCACGCCGTTCCGCTTGAAACGGGAGATGTCCAGCCCCATCGCCTCGGCATGGGCCCACAGGTAGCTGCGCGCCGCTCGCGCGGATTCCTGCATCACGTCGCCCAGCTGTCCGGTCAGCGTCAACTCGTGGCTGCCCGGAAGAAGGCTGGTTTCCACATACAACACGTCCCCGCCGGTCGGCGTCCAGGCCAAGCCCGTGGCCACGCCGGGCGGCAGTTGCTTGCGCGCTTCTTCCGGCATGAACCGTTCGGATCCGAGCCAATCGTTGAGCTGCTCCTTCGTGATGGTGACCGGCTCGCGCGGGTGATCCTCCGGCAGGTCGGCGAATTTCAACGCCACCTTTCTCGTCAACCGGCCGAGCATCTGCTCCAATTGCCGCACACCCGCCTCCCGCGTGTAGCGGCTGATGATGTGTTCGATCAGGTCGTTCGGCAACGAGACGAGCTCCGGTTGCAGGCCGGCTTCCTTCAGCCGCCTCGGCCAGAGATAGCGGACGGCGATCTCCAGCTTTTCCCGTTCGCTGTAGCCGGGCAGGCGGATGACTTCCATCCGATCCAGCAGGGGCTGGCTGATCGGGTCGAGCGTATTCGCCGTCGTGATGAAGAAGACCTTCGAGAGATCGAACGGCAGATCCAGATAGTGATCGCGGAACGTGTGATTCTGCGCCGGATCCAAGATTTCCAGGAGCGCCGCGGCCGGGTCCCCTCGGAAGTCTCGGCCCAGCTTGTCCACTTCGTCCAACATCAGCACGGGATTGTTCACGCCGGCCCGGCGGATGGCCTGAATGATGCGGCCGGGCAGTGCGCCGACGTAGGTGCGCCGGTGGCCGCGCAGCTCGGCTTCGTCGTGGACACCGCCGAGGCTGAAGCGCTCGAAGGTCCGGCCCATCGCCCGCGCGATGGACTGGCCCAAGCTGGTCTTGCCCACGCCCGGCGGGCCGACCAGGCAGAGAATCGGGGCTTTGGCACCGGGGTTGAGTTTCAAAACCGCCAGGTGTTCGACGATGCGCTCCTTGACCTCCTTGATCCCATAGTGGTCTTCGTCTAAGACCTGGCGTACGCGGGCAAGGTCGAGGCTGTCCTGCGACGCCTTTTTCCACGGCAACTCCAGGACCAGTTCCAAATAGCTGCGGATCACCTGGTGATCCGGCGAAGCCGGCGGGATCTTCGCCAGCCGGGCGACTTCTCGCTCGGCTTCCTTCCGCACGTGGTCGGGGAGATCCGCCTCCTGAATCTGCTTCTTCAGGTGTGCGACCTCGCTTTCCTCGCTCTCCGATTCGCCCAATTCCTGCTGGATGGCCTTGAGCTGCTCGCGCAGGATGTACTCGCGCTGCGTCTTGCCGATCTTGGCCTGGGCTTCGCTGGCGATTTTCTCGCGCAGTTGAAAGACCTGAATTTCCCGAGACAGGGTGGCGTAAAGCCCGCGGAGCAAGTCCGCCCTGGTCTGGGCTTCCAGCAACTGCTGCTCCCCCTCCACCGTAAGGTTCAGGAACGACGCGATGCGATAGGCAAGCGCGACCGGGTCGTCTTCGTTCCGCAACGCCATGACGGCTTCCTGAATGCCAGGCGACTGAATGAGCTTCGGGAGGTCCGTCATAAGGTCTTGGATAGCCCTATGCAATGCCTCCACCTCCGTGCTGGAATCCTCCGGCACCGGCAGGTGCCGCACGCGGGCGAGCATGAAGGGCTCGGTCTGCGCGAGCTTCAACAGCACGACACGGTCGAGGCCCTGAACCAGCACATGCAAGACGCCTTCCGGCGAGCGGCCGATTTGCTTGATGACCGCTTTCGTCCCGATGGTGTAGAGATCGTCAAGACCGGGCTCCTCCGTCTGCGGATCGCGTTGCGCCACGATCAGGAGGGTTTTCTCTTCCGTCTTCATCGCCGCTTCCACCGCGGCGACGGATCGCGCCCGGCCAACGGTCAGAGGCATCATGACGCCCGGAAACAGGACGGTGCGCTTGATCGGAAGGACGGGCAATTGCATCAGGACCGCTTCGTCGTCCATTGGTCTCCCTCCTCGTGGCATTCGCGCTCGAAACAACATCGAGAACGGCAAACGATCGCGGTGAACACGCGCCTCGCTACGTCGTAACGAACATCAGATAGCCACCGGTTCGTATGAGTCAAGTTGAGCTCAATTGCAGCTTGTCAGCCGGCGATGTGCGCGGGCGGAGCGCCGTGTGATTCTGCTCGTCAGCCGGTTGCTCAGCGGTCGATGAAAAGGCCGCCGGCCCGATCCAAAATGATCCGCCCGTTGCCTCGCCGTTCCCGGTCTATGGAAGGCGGCGTGGGAATCAGCATGTACTCGTCGTTCCCGGCCAGATCGAAAAAGCCGCTCACGCTGTGATCCGAGACCATGCCCATGCCGTCGGGAACGGCATAGCGATCGCGTCCGCCCTCTTCGACGAAGAGACCCCACGAATGGTGATCGGCGCGGCCGAGGCCGGTCGATCGGCGCAAGTCGTAGACGTCATTGCCGTGGCCTGCGTCGATGAACAGGGTGACGCTGTGGTCCCAGGCCGCGCCGTTGTTGTAAAACGGCCCGGTGGAGTCGTAGCGGTCGTCCCCGTGCAAGTCCAGGAACAGCGCGACGCCGTCGTGCGCGCCGGCTGCATGCCCGTAGCGCGCGGCCACGTGTTCATCATCGCCGTCGAGATCCAATTTGATCCCGACGCCGAAGAAGTAGCCGGCCCCTTGGGAGAAATTCGAGCTGCGGTAGCGGTCGTGGCCCTCCGAGTCGATCAGCAGGCCCCAGCCGCCGGCGAGGCTGAACGCGTGGTGCTCGGCCTTTCTGGAAAAGATCCGTTTGCCGGATCCTGTGCCGAGCCCGAAGCAGTCATACTGGAAAGCCGGATCGCCGGCCTTCGCGTTCGGGGCGTCGGTCGCGTTGTAGTCGCTGGGATGTTTCTCGCCGCACTGGTAGAAGTCGTTGCCAGCCACGTCGAGGACCGCGCCGACGCCGGACGGCCCGCCGAACCCGACAGCGTAGCCGTAACTGGTGTAACGATCATCGCCCGCTTCGTCCAGGAGCAAGCCCAGCCCGCCGATCGCCGCTCCCTGAGTGAAGCGGCTTCCCATGTACATATCGTTCCCGGCCTTGTCGTAGAGGATGCCCAGACCGGCGAAGCCGGCTCCTCCCGACCCGTCGGCTAATTGGTACACATCGTCCCCGGCCAGGTCGACCAGCAGGCCCACCCCGAGGCGGCCCGTGGCGAGCCCCAACGGCGCGGCGTTGTAGGTGTCGTTGCCCGCCGCGTCGATGACGACGCTGTTGCCCTGCTCGGCATCTCCGGCTGAGGCGATCGTACCCCGGTACGTGTCGTCGCCGCCGAGATCGAGAATGAGGCTGATGCGCGTGTCCACTTCGTAGGTGTTGGGTCCCGGACCGCCGACCACGATCATGCCGTAGGAGGTGGGCTTAGCCAGCAGCACATCCCCCGTCACCCCGGCGGGCGGAGTCTCGAGGGGCCGGCTGTCGCGAAATGCGAGCCGCACCTGCTCAAGCCAGCGGTCGTTGGCCAGGCGGGTCAAGGCCTGAGCTGCCGCGATCAGCGACGCATAATCCACCTGTTCTTCAAGCAGGCGGACGAAGCGGTGATCTTCCTTGGCTTGCGTCACGGTGTCTTCGTTGACCGACGCCACGTGCGGTGTAAACCGTTCGACCGCTCGGGCGGCGTGCGCGAAGAGGAATTGCCGGTCCTCCTGGCTGAGATTCCGCAGCGCCTTCTCCCGCAAGTCGGACGCTTGTGCCAAGGCGTCGGTCAGGAAAGTCAGAAGACCGTCAAGGTTGGGTCTGCCGGGAAAGGGCAGGGGGTTGAAGAACGCCGCCGTCCGGTCCATCCCGGCTTCCATGACGTCGATCAGCGCCGGCAGGCTCTCCATGCCGGACTCGGCCAATTCCGCAATCAGGAGTCCCTGGCGCTCCAGGTTGGCAAGGCCAGACCAGGGGTCAGTCAGGCTTATGAGCGCCAGGCGCCGCTGGAACGCGCCGGGAATCGCAACGGTGTCGGCCAGCGTCTTGAGCGCTGCGGCTTCTTGCAGGGGAAGATACCGTTCGATGTCGGGTTGAATCTGAAGTTGGACGCGACTCACGACCGACTCGCGCATCCGGCTGGCGGGGAGAGGATGGCTCGACGGCCAGGCATGTTGAACGAAGTTGCAGCCTGTAAGCGTCAGGACCAGGGCGGTTAGACAGACACGCGGGACCGTGGAAGTCATTTTCCTTCTTGAACGGCTATCGGCCGTCAGCGGTCAGCCGTCAGCGTGCTTCGGTTGACGCGAGGCCGGTTCGTGCGTAGCATCGAGCGTCATCATGTTGAATGCCGAAGGAGATTCCTCATGCGTACACTAACACAACTGTTTACGGGCTTTCTCTGTGTCTGGATGTTGCTGGCCCCGAGCGACGTGCCGGCGCAGGAATCCAAGCCGACCGATGAACTGACGAAGCTGGCCGAGGACGTCTTTCTCTTCCGACATAAAGCGCACAAGGCGTTGGTGGTGGTGACGGCCGACGGCGTGATCGCGACGGATCCGATCAGCGTCGAAGCCGCAACTTGGCTCAAGACGGAATTGAAGAAGCTCACGGCGAAACCCGTGCGTTATGTCATTTACAGCCACGACCATGCGGACCACATCACGGGCGGGGCGGTGTTCGCGGACACGGCCGTCTTCGTCAGTCATTGGCGCGCGAGGCAGGACATCCTGGAGAAGAAGCAAGCGGATACGCCGCTGCCCGAACTGACCTTCACCGACCGGCTCTTCATCGATCTGGGAGGAAAACATGTGGAGGTGATCTACGTCGGCCGGAACCATTCGGACAACAGCGTGGTGGTTCTGCTGCCTCAGGAACGGTTGCTCTTTGCCGTGGACTTCATTCCGGTGGAGGCCGTCGCCTATCGGCGGATGCGCGATTCCTATCCCGAAGAATGGATCGAGTCGCTCAGGCGGGTCGAGCAGTTGGATTTCGATGTCCTTGTTCCGGGTCATGGTCCGGTCGGCCGCAAGGAGCATGTGCGGATGTTTCGGGAATACCTCGAGGACCTGATAAGGGAAGTGCGCCAAGCGGTGTTGAAAGGGATGAGCCTGGAGGAAGCCAAGCAGGCGATCCGCCTGCCGAAGTACGAAAAATGGAACGGCTATCCCGACTGGTTTCTCGAGAACATCGAGGCGATGTACCAGTACATCGCCGCACACTAACGATTACGTCTCATCCGGCTGAACGTGCGGCTTTTCTCCTGTTGCTGCCGCGCACCAGTTTAAATTCGTACAACCGGCATTCGAGGGCCCCGTTGAAGAGCGGGATGCGGCGGGAGGGGGTGAGTCCGATCAGTTTGGGCAGGCGAAGATCGGCGGAAAAGAGATAGGCCGTCCAGCCGGCGAAATTCCGCTTCAGCGCGTCGCCGAGCCTCGGATAGAATGCGGCAAGCTGACCTTCATCGCCTATCCGCACCCCGTAGGGAGGATTCGTGACGATCAAGCCGGTGTCGGCCGGTGCGCTGAGGGCCAGGATGTCCGCTTGGGCAAGCCGGATGGAGCCGGCAAGGCCAGCGCTTTCAGGTTGACTTCTGTGACCCGAACGGCCCCGGCGTCGCGGTCGCTGGCGTAGATCGCCGCGTCAGCCTTGTCACGTTGCTGTGCCTGCCGTTCCTCGCAGAGGCGACTCCAAAGCTTGCCGTCGTAGTTCTGCAGCCGTTCAAAAGCGAAATGCCGGCCGAGGCCTGGCGCGATATCGCGCGCCATCATCGCCGCCTCCAGGGGAATCGTCCCGCCGCCGCACATCGGGTCGAGCAGAACCTGCTCCGGCGTCCAGCCGCCAAGTTTCAAAATTCCCGCCGCCAGATTTTCCCGCAGCGGCGTCTCGGTCGCGCTGTGCCGCAGGCCGCGCTTGAAGAGCGGCTTGCCCGACGTGTCCAGATACAACGTCAGGGTCTTCTGATCGAGAAACGCGTCGACGCGGACGTCAGGATGCCTGGTCTCCACGCTGGGCCGCGCTCGCCCAATTGCTCTGAACCGATCGCAAACAGCATCTTTGATGCGCAGTGTGAGAAAGTCGAGGCTTTTGAGCGGGCAGTGCTGTGCGCTAACTTTGACTTTGAAGGTGCGGCGCGGGGAAAACCAATCCTGCCAGCGGACGGCAAACGCAGCCTCGTAGATGTCCTGCTCGGTTCGGTAAGGAGCTTCGCACATCCGCCACAACACGCGGCTGGCGATACGGCTGTCCAGATTCACTCGATAGCACAGCGCGAACGGACCGGCGAAGGCGACTCCGCCGGGCGTCGGAGTCACGGCTTGTCCCCCGAGTTGCCGCAATTCCTCCGCGAGCACCGATTCGAGCCCGCGCGGACAGGGTGCAAAGAAGCGATGGATTGTGCTATCCATGTTGAGCGCGGTTCAGCGGGACGTGCGCGACGGGCGAGATGTGCCGGTCTCGCAGGCCGGAGCGTGTCGTGGGCAACAGCGGGGCATTATGAAGTACTGCAGTCAATGCGGCGCGCCGGTCATCCGGAAAGTGCCGCCCGGCGACAACCTGCCCCGGTTCGTCTGCGAGGCCTGCCAGGCCATTCATTATCAGAACCCCAAGATCGTGGCCGGCTGCATCCCGGAATGGAACGGCTCGATTCTGCTCTGCCGCCGGGCGATCGAGCCGCGTTCAGGCCTGTGGACTTTCCCGGCCGGATTCATGGAAATCGGTGAGAGCACGGAACAGGCCGCGCTGCGGGAAACCCTCGAGGAGGCCCATGCGGACGTGGAGATTGCGTCCCTCTATGCGGTCTTCAGCCTGCCCCATATCAGCCAGGTCTATGTCGTGTTCCGCGGATGGATGAAGAGTCCGGAGTTCAAGGCCGGGGCGGAAAGCCTGGAGGTCCAATTGTTCCAGCCTGAAACCATTCCCTGGGACCTGCTGGCCTTTCCGGTCATCCGCGAGACCCTGGCTCGCTATGTGCGGGATCTGGAGCAGGGGTGCTTTACGCTCCACGTGGGCAGCGTCTTGCCGACCATGCGATAGGTCTATCCCCGGCCGGCTAGTTCAGGTTGGGCAAGGTCAAGGTAAACTCCTCCGTCTGGCCCGGATGGAGGAACTTGAAACCCTGCGGCTCCCAATAATCCAGGACGATCCCGTCCATGCGCTGGGCGTTCTTGCCCTCTACTGCGACGGTTAAACCTTCAAGGGTCTGAACCTCGTCGTCGGGCTGCGGGGCGTTCTCCAACGTGATGCTGAAGGCCAGTCGGGTTTCATCGAGGTCCCGCAGCGTCAGCCGCACGACGGGATCATCAGGATGTTCAAGGACCAGCGCCTTGAGCTTTTGGACGGCGGACCAGGTGACGGTCACCATAGGTTCGTAAAATGTGACAGGCACCCGTTGCTCTCGGGGATGCAACGGGTGCCCGGCGTGATGCGTGAAACGTCGAGTTACGGTTGCGTCAGGTCTTTGCGATGCGCGATACAGTGAATGTCGAGCACCTGTTCGATGCGATCCACCGAGTAAAAGATACGCCAGTCGCCGACCGCGTATTTGGAGATGTCGGGGAGCTCCGGCGCCGCTGGTT
>JBBIOW010000023.1:25978-27410 GCA_037443165.1 Nitrospiraceae bacterium
CGTGACGGAGGTTCTCGGCGTTGGAGGCGAGCCACTTGGTTTTGTCGAACAGCCGCTGCGCCATCGGCTTCTCCAGTTTAGCCAGATCGGCGACGACATCCGGCTTGAAGGCGAGACGGTACCAGGCCATTCCCATCACCACTTGAGACCGAGCTTGTCCGCAATCTCCTCCCCGCTGATCCGTGCCGTGGAGGCGAGGGATGCCTTCAGTCTGGCTCGAACGGCCTCCCCCAGTTGCAGACCAAGCTCGGGATCGCCGAGTAATTCCCGCAAGCAATAGTCCACGACGCCGTTGATCAGCTCCTTCAGCTCGTCGAGCGTGAGGTCTGAAACCTTCATGATGAGCGCGTGCTGGACTATAATTCGAAGAACTGCTTCGCCAATGAGCAGGAGTAGGTGAAGCATACGGAGGATACGCGGGCAAAAGCAATATGGCGACAAAGGAGTTCCCATGAAACGCCTGGCCGGCAAGGTCGCGATCGTCACCGGAAGCAGCAGCGGGATCGGAAAAGCCATTGCGCTGCGGTTCGCCGAGGAAGGGGCCAAGGTCGTGGTGGCCGCGCGGCGCAAGAACCTCTGCGAACGGACGGTGGCGCAGATCCAGGAACGCGGCGGGAAAGCCGTGGCGAGTCCGACGGACGTGACCGACGAAGCGCAGGTCGAGCGTCTCATCGGCGAGACCGTCGCGCGGTACGGACGGCTTGACATTCTGGTCAACAATGCCGGCATCGGGGGAGGCGGCCGGATCGCGGAGACCAAGACCGAGGACTTCGATCGGGTGATCAACACCAATCTGCGCGGCACGTTCTTCTGTTGTCGGGCCGGGTTCCGCCAGATGATGCATCAGGGAGGCGGGACGATCATCAATATGTCCAGCGTGGCCGGCGTGCAGGCCTGGGCCGGCACCGGCACCTACAGCGCCTCGAAGCATGGGATCATGGCGTTAACCAAATCATTGGCGGACGAGGGGCGTGCCTACAACATCAAAGTCAGCGCGATCTGTCCGGGCGGAGTGGCGGATGAACTGGTCGATGCGTCACAGAAAGAGATCGAACGCAGCGAGAAGATCAGCCCCTACGACATCGCTGAGACCGCGATCTATCTCGCCACGCTGGGACGGTATGCGGTGGTGCACCAGATCGTGGTGGATCGGCTGGGGGCAGACTGGTGAAGGGGAGGGGCGGCTTAGTCGGTCCCTTGAAGACACGGCCGGCTCACCATCTCGCCGGCGTGAGCAAACGTGACGCCGGGCACCCGTTGCTCTGCTGTTGCAACGGGTGAATCGTCGCGTCGCTCACCTCCCAGACCGCGCACATAGGAGGCGGTGGACCAGGACGGTCTTGCCGTTGATCTTGGAGGAAACCTGCGGCTCTGTCTGCGCACGAAAATGCCCCCTCAACCAACCCTAACTCACCGGGGGAGAGGGAATGAA
>JBBIOW010000024.1:0-8127 GCA_037443165.1 Nitrospiraceae bacterium
GCTGATGAAGACCGTCGCCGAGCACGCGACGATCCCGGTCATCAAGCACGACAAAGGGGTCTGCCACATTTACGTGGACGCGGATGCCGACCTGGCTCTGGCCGAGCGGGTCTGCTTCAACGCCAAGGTCCAACGGCCGTCCACCTGCAATGCGATGGAAACGCTCCTGGTCCATCAAACCAGTGCGCGGACGCTGTTGCCCAGCCTGATCCCCAAACTTCAGGCCGCGAAGGTGGATGTGCGGGGCTGTCCCAAGACCTGCCAGCTCGTTCCGGAGGTCACGCCGGCCGGCGACGACGACTACGGGAAAGAGTTTCTCGATCTCATCCTGGCAGTCAAGGTCGTGAAAACGATGGACGAGGCGATGGACCATATCGCGAAATACGGCTCACGCCACACGGAGGCGATCATCACCACCGATTACAGCCGGGCGATGCGGTTTCTCCGAGAGGTCGATGCCGGTGCGGTCTTGGTCAACGCCTCCACGCGGCTCAACGACGGCTACCAGTTCGGGCTTGGGGCGGAGATCGGCATCAGCACGTCCCGCATCCACGCGCGCGGCCCGATGGGGCTGGAAGAATTGACCTGCTTCAAATTCATCGTCTTGGGCAGTGGCCAGATCAGAGAGTGACGGATTCAGTGGACGCTGTTGTTCATGCGGCCCTTTCACGTCCCGGCAACATTACCTTTCCAGCGAATCTCCTCTACGTTCAGGATCTCGCCGCGGCCGGCGGGCGCTGGGTCCGCCGGCCGAGCGGGCACCTGATTTTTTACGGGCAAGCCGGACGCCGGTTTCTCGCGACCGATCCGGACGGCAATCCGTTGCACGAATGCGAGTGGGAAGTCACCCCGGCGGGCAACGCACGGCTCGTCCGCGCGCGGTTCCGACTCGATTGGGGACAATGGGTCGGCCTCAAGCCAGCCGGCCTCGTGAATACCACGACCCTCGATCTCTCCCGCAAGCCAGGCTGGAAGCGGCTGAACGCGGACGATCTGCGTCAGATGGCCGCGCAGGCGTTGGGTGTCCCGCTCGAGGAAGTCCGTTTTTTCTACGGGGACAACGACTTGGTCGTCGATGCGCGCGGCCTGGCCACCATCCGGCACAAAAAAGACGTCTTCTATGTGCTGGACGACGGCGGCTTCGACCGCGCCCGCTTCATGGCCTGCATGGGAGCGATGCACTGGGACCGGATCGATTTCCTGCCCGTCGTCGAACTGTTTCAATCCCTGCTGCCCGGAACCGGATCCGCCGCGTTCGAGTTCATCCGCGGCCTCTACGACGATCAGAATGAAGGCCGGCCGAATCCGTTAGCGCTCCGCTACCGCGGGATTCCGACCTATCCGTCCGAGGCCGCGTTCCGGTTGTTCAGCGCTTTTTTTACGCCGACCGCGCCGGGCGGGCAGGACCCCTTCACGATTTTCATGGACCCGTCGCGATCGCACGAGGTCACATGGCTGCCGGCGCCAGACCCGCCGCGGCGCTATTTCGATTCCGCGCGTCAGCTCTGTGTCACCATCAAAGGCGAGACCGTCCACAAGGTCACGGTCGCCGACGATCCGGCGGGACTCCCGTACGTCAAACCGCCTGCGCGCGGATTCACGCCTTACGACCGGAGCGCCGAGGTGTCGAACGGGGTGCTGGTCCTACGCGACGGCGAGCGCCGGGCCATGTTCCCGCTCAATTCCGCCTGGGGAGCCATTCGCGACTGCTCGCAGCCTCCGGGGGCAGGGACGGTGTCCTGGGGATGGCGAGACCTCTTCCAAGGGTCTCCCCCGACAGTTTCCGCCGCCGAGGCGTTCGGCTCGGTGTTGCTCTATCCGGACGACGAGACGGAAATCGACGAGGCGGCGTCGCAGCCTTTTGTCGCCGATTTCCTGCAGGACCTCGCCGAAGACGCGCAGCCGGTTGCATCCCGTCTCGCCCACGCCGCGGCCATTTTGATCGACAATTTCGACGCCGGTCTCAGCGCCTGCATCAAACCGGATCGGGCACGAAACTATACCGTGCTGTACCGCCGTCCGGCGCTGGCCCAGAAACACGCCCAGTTCCTGTGGAACCGCGCGGCGTCGTCCGGCCGGCAGTGGGAAGCCCTCAAGCGGGTCGCATTCTTCCCCGCGGAGGCCTGCCGCAAGGCGGCGTACTCCAAGCAGTATGACGTGATCTATCTCTGGGTGCCCTTTTCCGACTTCGACCACCCCGACCCCCTTCGCGACACGATCGGCGGTCTTGCGGGCACGCTCGCCCCCGGCGGGCTGGCATTCGTGGCGGGGCCGCCGATATTGGGCCATCTCGCGAGGGCCCATGCGCTTGAACTGCTTCAGGAGGAGCCGGTAGAAACCCTGCCGACGTTCCGGATGCACCGGACCATTCTCCCGCAGGCTCGCCTTAAACCGGGCTTGACCCTGGTGCTGGCAAGAAAACGCGAGGTGCGCCGCGAAGTCCGGCCTTGACAGCCTCCGGCCGAAGCCGATAAGATGCGGTCACCTTTAACGCTCATCCTGTGAGGTGAGCAAGGAGTGCGGCCCATGAGGATCGGCCCGTCGGGTCTGGCCCGACCGACAACCACCTTCTCATCGCTCGTCGATGGGAAGGTTTTTTTATGCCCTGAAACAGTATGACGACGGGCGCGCGGATGGAGAAACCGCACGAGCGGCCGGTCATGGACGCGGGCGATATCGCACGCGCCCTCACCCGCATCGCCCACGAAATTCTCGAACGGAACAAAGGCACCAAGGAACTGGCGCTGGTCGGTATCCGCACCGGGGGCGTGCATCTGGCGCACCGCCTGGCCCGCCGCATTCTCAACATCGAAGGCGCGCAGGTGCCGATCGGGGAACTCGACATTACCCTGTATCGGGACGATCTCGCCCTGCGTAAGGATCAGCCGGTGCTGCGGAAGACGTCCGTACCGTTCAACATCTCGAACCTGAAGATCGTCCTGGTCGATGACGTCCTGTTCACCGGGCGCACGACCCGCGCTGCTATGGACGGCTTGATCGACTTGGGCCGGCCGGCTGAGATTCAACTGGCCGTGCTCGTCGACCGCGGGCACCGGCAATTGCCGATCAAGGCCAACTACATCGGCAAGAACATTCCTACGTCGCGGGACGAAATCGTCAAGGTGCTGCTCGAAGAAGAAGGGGAAGAGGATCGAGTGGTCATCCTGAAGGCGTAAACGGAGGGAGCCGTGAGCCTCAAACGCAAAGACCTGCTCAGCCTCGCGACGTTGTCCGTCGAGGAGATCATGCTCATCCTGGAAACGGCCGATTCCTTCAAAGAGGTGACCGGACGGGAAATCAAAAAGGTCCCGGCGCTGCGAGGCAAGACCGTCGTGAACCTGTTTTTCGAGCCCAGCACCAGGACCCGCACCTCCTTCGAGTTGGCCGCGAAGCGTCTCAGCGCGGACGTGATCAATTTCTCACCCTCCGCCAGCAGCGTGGTCAAAGGCGAGACGCTGCTGGACACGGCGCGCAACATCGAAGCGATGCAGGCGGACATCATCGTCCTGCGCCACCAGGCCGCCGGCGCGGCGGAGACCCTGGCGCGCAGCGTGAAGTCTTCCGTCATCAATGCCGGCGACGGCTGGCACGAACACCCGACACAGGCGCTGCTCGACCTCTACACGATCCGCGAGCGAAAACTGCCGTTCAAGGGGCTGCGCGTGGCGATCGTCGGCGACGTGACCCACAGCCGGGTGGCACGGTCGAACATCCATGCGTTGACCAAACTAGGCGCGGAGGTCCGCGTCGTCGGCCCACCGACGATGCTTCCTCTCGCCGTGGACCGGATGGGCGCCCGCGTCTACTACAATCTGGAAGAAGCCTTGCGCGGCGTGCAGGTGATCATGATGCTTCGGCTGCAATTGGAACGGCAGGGGCGGGCCCTGTTTCCCACGATCCGGGAATACTCGCGCCTGTACGGGCTCACGGCCGAACGGGTGAAGTTGGCCGAGCCGGGCGCCATTGTCATGCATCCGGGGCCGATCAATCGGGGCGTGGAGATCGCGCCGGAGGTCGCGGACAGCCTGTCCTCGGTGATCCTGGACCAGGTCGCCAACGGCGTGGCCGTGCGGATGGGCATCCTGTATCTGATGTCGGGCGCGAACTGAGGCATGTGAACCTTGCGCGATGTAACCGTTGATTGATCGATCGCCCTGGCGCATCTGACCGGAAATCACGACATGAATACATCCAGCAATGCCCCAATTCTTATCCGTGGCGGGCATGTCATCGATCCGGGACGAGTGAACGGCGTGGCGGACGTCCTGATCGAAGGGGGAAAAATCGCCGCCGTCGGGCGGAATGTCTCCGCGCCGCGGGCCGCGGCCGTCATCGACGCGACGGGCCTGCTGGTCCTGCCGGGTTTTGTGGATCTCCACGTCCATCTGCGGGAACCGGGGTTCGAATATAAGGAAACGATCGAAACCGGAACGGCCGCGGCCGTCGCCGGCGGCTTCACATCCGTGTGCTGCATGCCCAACACCGATCCGGTCAACGACAACCAGTCGATCACGGAATTCATCCTGGAGCGGGCGCAGGCGGCGGGGAATGCGCAGGTGTTCCCGATCGGCGCGATCACCAAGGGATCCGAAGGAAAAGAATTGGCGGAAATCGGCGATCTGCGGCGGGCCGGCTGCGTGGCGATCTCCGACGACGGCCGGCCAGTCATGAACAGCCTGGTCATGCGCCGGGCGATGGAATATGCGCTGGCGTTCGATCTGCCGGTGGTGGACCATTGCGAAGACCTGCATCTCGCGGAAGGCGGCTGCATGAACGAAGGCCTCGTTTCCACGGAGTTGGGCCTGCCCGGCATTCCCGCGGCGGCGGAGGACATCATGGTCGCCCGCAACCTGGCTCTCGCAGAGTTGACCGGCGCGCGGCTGCACCTGGCACATATCAGCACGGCGGGGTCGGTGCGCATGGTCCGCGAGGCCAAGGCGCGCGGGATCAGGGTGACCGCGGAAGCCTGCCCGCATCACTTTTCGCTGACGGAAGAAGTCTGCCGCGGTTACAACACCCATGCGAAGATGAATCCTCCGCTGCGGACCTGGCAGGACGTGCAGGCCGTCAAAGAGGGCCTGCGGGACGGCACCATCGACGTGATCGCCACGGATCACGCGCCGCATGCACCGCAGGAAAAGCAGCAGGAGTTTGCGGAGGCGCCGTTCGGGATCGTCGGACTCGAAACCGCGCTGCCGTTGACCTTGGCGCTGGTCGAGGAAGGCGTGCTGACGCTGGAAGCCGCCGTCGCCAAGTTGACCGTGGAGCCGGCCAAGGCATTCGGGCTGGCCAAAGGCACGTTGGCGCCGGGAGCCGATGCGGATGTGACCCTTGTCGATCCGCAAGCCCAATGGGAAGTCGATCCCGCCCGCTTCCGCTCGAAAAGCCGGAACACGCCCTTCGCCGGGTGGAAAGTGAAAGGCCGGGTGACCACAACGCTGGTCAAGGGACGCGTAGTCTACGAACTGAAGCCCACGGAGCAAGAGGCGCGGTGAGCCGTGGAGCACGATGGAGCTTAGTCGTTTGCCTGACCCTGGAACTCACGGCATTGGGTGTCTGGACGGGCGGCCTCGTCGTGTTGGTCGCGGCGGTCATTCCGTCCGTCTTCAATACGTTTGGCGGGCAGGATGCAGGCGGTTTATTTTTGACCCGCTCGTTCGAAGGGTATAATCGCCTGGTGCTCGCCGCCATCGTGGTCTTGACGGTAGGAACTGGCTGGCGGACGTGGATCGGCCGACGGGGAGGTCCCGTTCTCTCCGCCACCTGCGCCGAATGGGTGCTGCTGGGCGCGATGGCGTCGATCGCCGCCGTGATCGTGTTCGTGTTGCATCCCAAGGCTGCGGCTTCACAGGCCCAGGCCTTTGCGGCTCACGGCGAAGAGGCGCGCAAGGCGGCATTCGCCGCCTTCTTCCGGTTGCATTGGCCGGTGCGCCTCCTGTACCTGTTGAACCTGGGATTGGGCATCGCACTGATCGCCGCGAAAGTGCGGAATTGGCTTCGCTCTCAGGAGGGTGCGTCATGAAGAAAGCCGTGCTGGCCTTGGCCGATGGAACCGTCTTCGAGGGCCGTGCGTTGGGTCACGAAGGCGAAACGGTCGGGGAAGTCGTGTTCAACACGGCTATGACCGGCTATCAGGAAATCCTGACCGATCCCTCGTACAAAGGCCAGATCATCACCATGACCTGCCCGCATATCGGGAACTACGGCGTGGCGCCGGAGGATGTGGAGTCCCGGCGCATTTGGGGAGAGGGCTTTATTGTCCACGAGGCCAGCCTGCTGGCCAGTAACTGGCGAAGCCGGTCCACACTGCACGGGTATCTTCGTGAGGCGCGTGTCGTCGGAATCGAAGGGATCGACACCAGATCCCTGACCCGACATCTCCGTGAACAGGGCTCGCAGCAAGGCGTGATCTCTCACATCGACCTGGACCCTCGACGGGCGGTCGAAAAAGCCAGGACCGCGCCGAGCCTTATCGGACGAGACCTGGTCGCGGAAGTGACCTGTCGCGAGCCCTATGAATGGACGGAGGGATCCGGCCCGTGGGCGCCCGACCCGGCCGGCAACGGGTCGGCGGCAAAGCGCGGAGGAACGGCCGGGCGCAGCGCACCGTGGCGCGTGGTCGTCTATGATTTCGGGGTCAAGCGGAACATTTTGCGGCGGCTCGTCGATGTGGGCTGCGCCGTGACGGTCGTGCCGGCCTCGACTTCGGCTCAGGCCGTGCTGGCGATGAAGCCCGACGGCGTCGTGCTGTCCAACGGTCCGGGCGATCCTGAAGGAGTGCCCTATGCCATCGAAGCGGTCGGGCATTTGATCGGCCGGGTCCCGCTGTTCGGCATCTGCCTCGGTCACCAACTGCTCGGTTTGGCCCTCGGCCTGCGCACCTACAAGCTGAAGTTCGGCCACCACGGCGCCAACCATCCGGTCATGGACCTGCGCACCAGGAAAGTTGAGATCACATCGCAGAACCACAATTTCGCCGTCCAGATCCCGCAGGGCACGGATCCCGTTCCCGCTCAACCACCGATCGTGGACACGACCTTCGGGCGGGCGGCGATTACGCATCTCAGTTTGAACGATCGGTCAATCGAAGGTCTCGTGTGTCTGGACCGATCAGCCGTTTCCGTACAATATCATCCCGAGGCGTCTCCGGGCCCTCATGATTCGGCGTATCTGTTCGAAGAATTCGTGCACATGATGGAGAGCACTCATGCGTAACAGGCTCCGTACCTGCATCGGTCTTGTCGCCTTTCTCGCGGCTCTGCTTCAGTTCGGATGCATTACGATCAATCTGCCGCCTCCGCCCGGCCCCCTGGAAGAAGTCCAGGTGAGCGGCGCCGGCGACGCCAAAGTCCTGCTGATCGATCTGTCCGGCATCATCAGTTCCCAGGATCAGGACGGGTTCATCTCGCGCCCCAGCTTGATCGCGACGTTGAAGGAAGAGCTGACGAAGGCTGCGAAGGACAACAAGGTGAAAGCGGTCGTGCTTCGGATCAACAGCCCGGGCGGGACCGTCACCGCTTCCGACATCCTGTATCACGAATTGAAGACCTTCAAGACCACGCGGAAGATCCCGGTCGTCGCGTCGATTCTGGACGTGGGCGCCTCCGGCGGCTATTACATCGCCGCCAGCGCGGACGCCATTCTCGCTCATCCGTCTTCCGTGACCGGCAGCCTCGGGGTGATCATGCTGACCATCAACGCACGCGGCCTGCTCGAAAAAGTGGGGGTCGAAGCGACCGCCGTCACGTCCGGCCCGCGCAAGGACATGGGTTCCCCGTTCCGCGCGATGACGACGGAAGAACGCGCGATCTTCCAAGGTGTCATCGATTCCTTCTACCAGCGGTTTCTGACGGTGGTCCAGGAAGGCCGGCCCAATCTGTCCATGGATCAGATCAAGAAACTCGCCGACGGGCGGATCTATTCCGGCGAGCAGGCCAAGGCCGTCGGGCTGGTGGACGACGTCGGCTATCTGGAACAAGCCATCGAGGCGGCGAAGAAGCGGGCCGGGCTGACGGACGCGCGGGTCGTGGTTTACCGGCGCCCAGGGGAATATCAGAACAACATCTACTCGCGGCTGTTCGGTCTCGGCAACGGGCTCGCCGGGATGGCGAACCTCGACCTGCTCTC
>JBBIOW010000024.1:8137-25442 GCA_037443165.1 Nitrospiraceae bacterium
GCTGGTGCGCGGCGGCACTCCGCAATTCATGTACTTGTGGATGCCGTAACACAGGGCGTGACGGGTCATGCATGAGGGAAGGCACGTAGAACAAGGCGAGTTCGACATGCTTGCGCATTCAGCACTTCGCCTTCCGCGCTCAGCAGTGAGGGTAGCCCTGTCCGTGGGCCGGCGGGAGCTGCTGCGCCTTGGCGTACAGACGATGCTGGGGATCGTGGCCACCGGGGGCATCCTGCCATATCTGGTCGGATGCGTTCGCGCTCCGGGCACGGCGCGCGACCAGCTCATTTTCCTCTCGGAGGAGAAAGAGATCGCGATGGGCGTCAGCGCCT
Organism: Nitrospiraceae bacterium; assembly: GCA_037443165.1. Lineage (GTDB taxonomy): Bacteria > Nitrospirota > Nitrospiria > Nitrospirales > Nitrospiraceae > DATLZU01. The sequence goes on from JBBIOW010000024.1 coordinate 8,470, forward strand.
TCCGCGAAGTGCTGCGCCAGGCCCGATTGAATGAGAATCCCGAGATCAACGAAATGGTTCATCGGGTCGGCCAGCGGATCGCCGCGGTCGCGAACAAACCGGAGTATCACTGGGAATTCGCGGTCATCCAGGACGATCGGGTGATCAACGCGTTTGCCCTGCCGGGCGGCAAGGTCGCCGTGTTCACCGGCATCCTCAAGATCACCCAAAACGAGGCGGGGCTCGCGACGGTGATGGGACATGAGGTCGCCCACGCGTTGCAACGGCACGGCGCCGAACGGATGAGCCGCGGGATTCTCGAACAGATCGCCCAAGTCGGCGCCCTGGCTGGGGCCGCGACCGGCGCCGTCAACCCGAGCGTCGCGATGGGCGCGATGGGCGCCTACGGCGTGGGGGTGTCCCTGCCGTTCAATCGTAAGCAAGAATCGGAAGCCGACTATATCGGCCTTCGGCTGATGGCGCAGGCGGGCTACGATCCGCGTGAGGCCGTGGCGTTCTGGGAACGGATGAGCGGCTGCCCCAGGCAGATGATCGGCAAACTGTGTTTTCGCTCCCAGCAGGCCATTCCGGAGTTTCTGTCCACGCACCCTTCGGACGTGACCCGAATCAACCAGATCGAGGCCTGGATCCCGGAAGCCATGCGGTACTACCGGCAGGAGGATGGCCTCGAGCCGGTTCAACCCCGAAGACCCTATCAACCACCGATCGGACCGATGCCGAAGACGGGCTAGAGGCGAGTGGCGAGAGGGTGAATGGCAGCTCCCCTAGCCCCTAGCCTCGCGCCACGAGCCAGAACGGAGCATATGCCGAAGCGAACCGATATCGAGACCATCCTGCTGATCGGCTCCGGCCCGATCGTCATCGGGCAGGCCTGCGAGTTCGATTATTCAGGCACCCAGGCCTGCAAGGCGCTGAAGGAAGAGGGTTACCGGGTCGTGCTGATCAACAGCAATCCGGCGACCATCATGACCGATCCCGAATTGGCCGATCGGACGTATGTCGAGCCGATCACGCCAGAGGTCGTGGAGCTCGTCATCGAACGGGAACGACCGGACGCGTTGCTGCCCACGATGGGCGGGCAGACGGCGCTCAATACGGCGATGAGCCTGGCCAAACGGGGCACGCTGGAGAAATACGGCGTCCGGCTGATCGGCGCGTCGGCGGAGGCGATTCACAAGGCGGAGGATCGCGACGCGTTCCGCCAGGCCATGTGGCGGATCGGGCTTGCCGTGCCCGCCAGCGGGATCGCCACATCCCTCGCCGAAGCGGAGCGCCACATCGAGCGGATCGGATTTCCGGTGATCGTCCGCCCCTCCTTCACCCTCGGCGGCACCGGCGGCAACATCGCCTACAACATCGAGGAGTTCCGCCGGCATATCGAATGGGGCCTGGCGATGAGCCCGGTCCGGCAGGTGCTGATCGAGCAATCGGTGATCGGGTGGAAAGAGTTCGAACTGGAGGTGATGCGCGACCTGAACGACAACGTCGTGATCGTGTGCCCGATCGAGAACGTCGATCCGATGGGCGTGCACACCGGAGACAGCATCACCGTCGCGCCGGCTATGACCTTGACGGACAAAGAGTACCAAGTGATGCGGGATGCGGCGGTCCGGATCATCCGCGAAATCGGCGTCGATACCGGGGGGTCTAACATCCAGTTCGGCGTCAATCCGGACACCGGCGAGATAGTGGTGATCGAGATGAATCCCCGCGTCTCCCGCAGTTCAGCCCTGGCCTCCAAGGCGACCGGGTTTCCGATCGCCAAGATCGCGGCCAAGTTGGCGGTCGGGTATACCTTGGATGAGATCACGAACGACATCACCGGTGTGACGAAAGCCTCCTTCGAGCCCACCATCGATTACGTCGTCGTCAAGATCCCGCGCTTCGCGTTCCAGAAATTCCCCGGCGCGGATCCGACGCTCACGACGCAGATGAAGTCGGTGGGCGAAGCCATGGCGATCGGCCGGACCTTCAAGGAAGCGCTTCAGAAAGCCGTCCGGTCGCTGGAAGTGGACCGGTTCGGCCTGACTTCAGGATTCGGCCTCGATCGCGGAGTGCCGGAAGGACTCAATCGCGACGAGACGGTGGACCGCGTGAGGGCCTTGCTCCGCACGCCGCATCCGGACCGCCTGTGGCGGCTGGCCGACGGGATGCGGCTCGGGATGACCAACGAGGAGCTGTACGGCTTGACGAAAATCGATCCGTGGTTCCTCGAGCAGATTCGGGAGATCGTGCGGTTCGAGCAGCGACTCGCCGGCGAGGGCCGCGCGGCCGTCGACTCGGCTGATCAGGAACTCTTCCGGCAAGCCAAAGCACTCGGGTTTTCCGACGAGCGGCTCGCGCAATTGACCGGCCTCGATGCGCGAGAGATCCGACGCCGACGGATGGCCGACGGAGGCTCGGAGACCCGTCTGGCGGCGACCTACAAGCGCGTCGATACCTGCGCCGCCGAGTTCGAAGCCCATACCCCTTATCTGTATTCCACCTATGGTCACGAGTGCGAGGCCCGGCCGACCTCCAAACGCAAGGTCGTCATTCTGGGCGGAGGACCCAACCGGATCGGGCAGGGTATCGAGTTCGACTATTGCTGCGTCCACGCTGCGATGGCGTTGCGCGAAGAGGGTGTCGAAACGATCATGGTGAACTGCAATCCCGAGACGGTCAGCACCGATTACGACACCTCGGACCGATTGTATTTCGAGCCGTTGACCGAAGAAGACGTGCTGCACATCGTCGAGCGGGAACGTCCGCTCGGCGTGGTCGTCCAATTCGGCGGACAAACCCCGCTGAAGCTTTCGGTGCCGTTGGCGCGGGCCGGGGTGACGATCCTGGGAACCAGTTCCGACGCGATCGACCGGGCGGAGGACCGGGAACGATTCCGGGATCTGCTGAACAAACTCGGCCTGCGCCAAGCGGCCAGCGGCATGGCGCGCTCAATCGACGAAGCCACGAAGGTCGCGCGGGAGATCGGCTACCCCGTGATGGTGCGCCCTTCCTATGTCCTCGGCGGGCGAGCGATGCAGATTGTGCACGACGAGGCCGGCCTTCTGACATATATGGGGTCCGCCGTCAAAGCGTCCCCCAAGCATCCCGTCTTGATCGACAAATACCTGGAAGACGCGATCGAAGTGGACGCCGACGCGATCTCCGACGGCCGCGCGGTCGTCGTGGCCGGCATCATGGAGCACATCGAGGAAGCCGGCGTCCATTCAGGCGACTCGGCCTGCTCGCTGCCCCCCTATACCCTCGATCGGAAGATGGTCGCGGAGATCCAACGCCAGATGACGGCACTGGCGTTGGAATTGGGCGTCATCGGCCTGATGAACGCGCAGTTTGCGGTGAAGGACGGTCTCGTGTATGTGCTCGAAGTGAACCCGCGAGCGTCGCGTACCGTGCCGTTCGTGAGCAAAGCGATCGGCGTCCCCCTGGCCAAGCTGGCCATGAAGGTGATGTTGGGCCGGAGCCTCGAGGACCTGCGTTTCACGGACGCTCCTGCGCCGACGCATGTGTCGGTCAAAGAAGCGGTCTTCCCGTTTACGAAATTCGCCGACGTCGATGTCCTGTTGGGACCGGAAATGAAATCGACCGGCGAGGTCATGGGGATCGACGGCGATTTCGGGTGGGCATTTGCCAAATCCCAGGCCGGAGCCGGTTCCCTCTTGCCGAAGGCGGGCCGAACGTTTATCAGCGTGAAGGAACAGGACCGCCCGGCCGCCTTCGAGGTCGCGGCGCGGCTCGAGGCTCTCGGTTTCCAGATCGAAGCCACCAAAGGCACCGCCGCGTATCTGCGGGGACGCGGGCTATCTGTCGACACTGTAAACAAGGTGAAGGAAGGCCGGCCGCATATTGTGGACCACATCAAGAACGGGGAGATTTGCCTGGTCGTCAACACGGTCAGAACCGCCTCGTCGCAAGCCGATTCCGTCTCCATCCGGCGCGAAGCGCTCCACAAGAACGTCCCCTATTACACCACAATGCGGGGGGCGCGCGCGGCGGTGATGGGAATCGAGGCCATGATGAAAAAAGAACTGGCGATCCGGTCGTTGCAGGAGTATCACTTCAACGGACAGGCGAGGGGCGAGAGGCAATAGGCTAGGGGCACAGGCCAGACGGACAACAGGGCTCGGCATGTTCACCTTCCGTCTATCGCCCATCGTCTATGGCCTATTCACCTCCTGCTTGAGAGAGGAAGCATGCCGACACCGATCACGAAGAAAGGGTATGAAGCGCTGAAAGCGGAACTGGACCGGCTGCGCAAGGTCGAGCGGCCGAAGGTCATCGAAGCGATCGCTGAAGCCAGAGGGCACGGCGATCTCAGCGAAAACGCCGAATATCATGCCGCCAAGGCAGAGCAAGAAATCAACGAGGCGCGCATCGCCGAGCTGGAGCGCAAGCTGGCGGACGCGCGGATCATCGACACCGCGAACCTGTCTGGCGACACCGTCGTCTTCGGCGCGACCGTCGTCCTGATCGAACAGGAATCCGGAGCAAAAAAGCAATATACCCTTGTCGGCCAGGATGAGGCGGACCTCAAGAACGGGAAAATTTCGGTTCAATCGCCCGTCGGCAAGGCGCTCATCGGCCGCCGCGTCGGCGAGATGGTCGAAGTACAAACGCCAGCCCGCCTCGTGGAGTACGAGATCATCGAGATTCGCTTCGACGAACTGTAAACCCCGTGACGCGTGACACGTCATGCCGCCCGCCATTTCCCTCATCACGTTGCTGACCGACTTCGGCGATCGCGACTACTTCGTCGCCAGCGTGAAAGGGGTCATTCTCGGGATCAACCCGCAAGCCCGGATCGTCGATCTTACCCACCAAGTCACACCTCATCAGGTCGAGGAGGCGGCGTATCTGTTGAAGTCCTGTTACCGCTACTTTCCCGAGGGGACCGTCCATGTGGCCGTGGTCGATCCCGGCGTCGGCAGCCGTCGGCGGCCGTTGCTGGTCAGCAGCTCGCGCTACTTTTTCGTCGCCCCGGACAACGGATTGCTCAGCTATATCTATCAGGAAGAGATGGACCTTGAAGTGCGGCAGATCGAGAATCGACTGTACAGGCTGGAGTCGGAAGGGGCGACATTCGACGGCCGCGATCTCTTCGCCCCGGCAGCGGCGTGGCTGACGAAGGGTATGGCCCTCGGGTCATTCGGCCGGCTGATTCGTGACTATGTCCGGCTCCCGATCGTCGAGCCGGCTTGGGACAACCAAGTCATGACGGGCCGGATCGTCTATATCGACCGGTTCGGCAACCTGATCTCCAATCTTTCGTCCGCGCATGTGAAAGAAGTCCGAGGGGTGACCAAACGCGATCCGATCATCCGCCTCGCCGGAATCACCATCGAGGGCTTGGTCGACAGTTACAGCGAAGGCACGCCGGACCACCCCCGCGCGCTGATCAACAGCAACGGCCAACTTGAAATCTTCCTCAAAGAAGCCAGCGCCGCCGAGCGGCTGAAGGTGGGAAAAGGCGAACGCATTGAAATGGCGTAAGGGCTCCAACGAGCACCGCTTCAGATGAGCCCCTTGTATGTTTCATCGCACCCGCGCATCCGTTGCCTGAGGCGAGCCTGTTCCCCATGAAGAAACTTTCAGTTTCCCAAGGGAATCCGGGAACTCCTCTGCTTCTTCTGGGCTCCCTTTACCTCCTCGATATGTCGGCGGTGCTCGCAGGACTGGCTCTGCACAAAAACGGGGATGGCCCCCTTTGGGGCCTATTGACCGGCCGATACAGTCCGTATTTCCTCATCGGTGCCGGCGGCACGGTCCTCTCAGTAGGCTATCTTGTCGGACGATACTACAAGAGTCTTCGCCACGAGCGGAGACAATTCTGGCTGACAGTCGCCATGAACGCCGTCACCGTCGTTTTGCTCGCGATGGTCGGAGAAATCACAGTCCGTCTTCTGTCTTCACCTAGCCCTCGCGGGCTTCAGTTCCTGGGAACCGAGTTGATTCCTTATAGCTGGGATCATGTCGCAGCCCACTACCGTAATGTTCTCCGTGCCAATCCCAGCCACATTTCCTATTTTATTGCCGATGATCTCTTAGGATGGACCATCGGTCCGGATCGGCAGAGCACAGACGGGCTCTACGCCAGCAGCAGGGAGGGAATTCGGAGCGCCCGCCTGGGCATCTCCTATTCCCATCGTGCACCTGTCCATCGCATCGCGCTGGTCGGAGATTCTTTTACATTCGGGCTGGAAGTCCCGTTCGAGGAAACATAGGGGGCGCGGCTGGAACAAGCGCTAGGGCCGCAGGTTCAGGTTCTAAACTTCGGGGTAGACGGCTACGGCGTGGACCAAGCCTATCTGCGATACCAGCGTGACGTACGCCCCTGGCACCCCGATCTCGTCATCCTGGGATTCATTAACCATGATCTGCACCGAAGCCTGGCGGTTTACAGTTTCGTTAGTTTTCCTAGCTGGGAATTCCCTTTTGCTAAGCCGCGGTTCATTCTTGGTAAAGGCGGCGTGCTTCTGGCCAATACGCCGCTCCCCCGCCCGGAAACCATCTTTGCCAGTCGTTCGATCACGGACCTCCCGTACCTCCAATACGAGCCGGGTTACCGTGCGAACGAATGGGAGTGGCATCCTTTGCACCGCTCAGTTCTGGTGAGATGGCTATTTTCACGTTTCCCAGCCGCGCACGAGCAAACGACCGATGTGAGCGAGGAAACGCTGATTTCCATCAATCGGAACATCCTGCTCTCGTTCGTGAAACTGGCCAAGATGGAAGGGAGCACGCCCCTCGTGGTGTATTTTCCTAGCCGCGGCGATTTCAAGGGGCACCAATTCCGCCTTGAGCACCGGCATGAAAAAGATCGCGTGCTGGCTGAGCTTCGAGACCGGCATGTCGAGTCTATGGATCTCACGGCTTGCTTGAGCCGGTTGTCTCCGGCCGAGCTCTTCATCCAAGGGCGTCCGCACTATGCGGCCACAGGCAATCGCGCGGTAGCCGACTGCTTGATGCCCACAATCATCGAATTGCTCGCTCAGCGAAAACGCGGACAGGTCCGCTAGCCCGAAACTTATTCTCGTCAGGTGGCCTTCTTGCCGCGACGAACCTGCGATCGCGCAAAGCCGGCATCGCGCGATATTAGCCGGTCAGCACGCGAATCCGGTCGCCTTTCTGAAGGCCTGTGCCGCCTGGGTATCACGCAGGCGTTCACCAGTGACAACAACCCCAAGGACCACGCCGATACAGAATGGCTGATGCGGACGCTCACAGAAGAACTCCTCTGGCTCCGCGAATGGACCAGTCCGCTGGAATTGGAACAGGCCGCTCGTCACTGGGATCAAGTGGGACAACACGCGGTATTTGCATATAACACTCCGGTATCGGACACCGGGCTGGTCGAACAGCAACTCAGCCACAGCACTCAGTTCGTGGCCGCTTGACAAAAGGGGAGCACGACACCACCCTGGCACTTCGTCCTTGAGCAGCGTGTGGAGGACCCGTTGGAGATGGCCTCGGACACAATCTTCCAGATGGCCGCACCATACCTGGATTGATGTCAACCCACCATGAGCGCTCTGCTTCTTCATGGGGGTGCCTCCCCCTTGTTGTGTCGAGAGGATCCCGCCTGGGTTTGGACATCCGAGAGGATGCCGCCGCTTTTTCCTCTTTCCATACCCGTTGATCATCCCTCCCGCCAATCCTCTCCATCCATGTCGGCAGACACACGGACGCATCCCGGTGGTATCGAAGACTCCCCCAGGGCTTCACCCGCTTTCCAAGGCAGAGATTGACTCGGTCAAAAAGTAGTACTAGCATGATAATGGACTACAAAACTGATGGAGGTAAGAATGCCAGAATCTATCCTTACCCGGAAGGGACAGATCACGATCCCCAAGGCGATTCGGGATCGCCTCGGAGTGAAGGAAGGGGAGAAAGTTCTTTTCGTGATGCGGGGCGAGGAAGTGGTTCTCAAGGTCGTAAAGGGGACCATTCTTGATCTCAGGGGTTCGATCCGGCCCTCTGTACGTCCGGAAGATTTTGAAAAGATTCGTCGGTCTGTGAAACAGGCCATAACGACGAAGGTGGCCAGGCATGGCTAGTCTTTTCGTTGACACAAATGTGTTTCTACGCTTTCTGACCAACGATGACCCGGCGAAAGCCAAGCGAGCCGAGGTGCTCTTTCGCGACGCCGTGCGCGGCAAGATCAGATTGGCCACGAGTCTGCTGGTCATCACCGAGATCGTCTGGACGCTTGAATCCTTCTACAAACTGGAGAAGCCAGATATTGCCGCCAAGGTCGAGAAGATCCTGAATACCCCCAACCTGGAATGCCCCGAAACCCCACTCATCTTCATGGCTCTTGACCTCTACGTCCATGAGAATATCGATTTCGTGGATGCCTACCATGGCTTCTATATGAGGGAGCAGGGGCTCACCCAAATCCTTACGTATGACCGCAAGCACTTTGCTCGCATTCCCTGGGTCCAGATCGCGGATCTGTGATCAGGTCGCTCTCGGATAATCCACCGGACGCATATTAATCGGAGCATAAAATAGTTAGATTCCGCGCTGTGAAAATGCTAAGCTGGGAACGTGACGGGGAAGGACGCCCGATCGCTGCCGCCGGTCGCGCAAGCGGCGGTACGGCGGAGAGCCCTGGCGGCGGTTCTGGCGGGCGAAACACAGGTCGAGGTGGCCCGGCTGCTCGGTGTGACGAAGCAAGCGGTGTATCTGTGGGTGCGTCGCTACCGCCAGGGCGGACGGAGGGCGCTGGCCGCGCGCAGGCGCGGGCGGCGGCCCGAGATTCGTCTGAAACCCTATCAGGCGGCCACGATCTGTCGCCTGATCACCGACTGCTGTCCAGATCAATTGAAGATGCCCTTCTGCCTCTGGACCCGCGAGGCCGTCCGCGACCTGATCAGCCGGCGGTTTGGCGTGCGGCTGTCCGTCTGGACGGTAGGGCGGTATCTGCGGCGCTGGGGATTTTCTCCCCAGAAGCTCCTCCGGCGGGCCTACGAGCGAAAGCCTCAGGCCGTGCGGCGTTGGCTCACGAAACAATACCCGGCCATCCGCGCGCTGGCTCGTCGAGAGAAAGCCACGATCTTCTGGGGCGACGAGACGGGGATGCGCAGCGATCACCAGGCCGGTCGCTCCTGGAGCCGCCGGGGACAGACCCCGGTCATTCCCGGCACGGGGAAGCGCTTCCGCTGCAACATGATTTCGGCGATCACCAACCGGGGGAAACTGGCGTTCATGGTCTTCAAGGGTTCGTTCGTCACCCGGGTGTTCCTCGGGTTCCTGCGGCGCCTGATACGCCACACTGGGCGCAAGGTCTTTTTGATCGTCGACGAGCATCCGGTGCACCTCGCGGAAGCGGTAGAGCGCTGGGGTGGGCGCCATCACCGGCAGATCCGCCTCTTCTTTCTGCCGGGGTATTCCCCGGAGCTCAACCCGGACGAGTATCTCAACCAAGACGCCAAGACCAACGCCGTGGGGCGCAAGCGCCCCCGGCAGGGGGCCGAGTTGATGCGGAATGTGCGCGGCTATCTTCGCAGCATCCAGCGGCGACCGGCCAAGGTGCGGGCCTACTTCCGGCACCCGAACGTGCGTTACGCGGCGCAATGACCTTCCCCAATACTCGAATCTAACTATTTTCTGCTCGCCGTAATAACAAGACGACTGCCTTCTTCTCATGCCGCAATTGCTAGCCCAGAGTGAGCTACTGCGTGATTGCTCTTGCTGAATCCACACCGGCCCATCCTGAGGACTTACTGAGATGTCGAAGGGTCCCCTGGATCTCACGGCTTGCTTGAGCCGGTCGTCTCCGGCCGAGCTCTTCATCCAAGGGCGTCCGCACTATGCGGCCGCAGGCCATCGCGCGGTAGCCGACTGCTTGATGCTCACAATCATCGAATTGCTCGCTCAGCGAGAACGCGGACAGGTCCGCTAGCCCGAAACTTGTTCTCGTCAGGTGCCTCCTTCGTCGCGACGAACCTGCGATCGCACAAAGCCGGCATCGCTCGAAACTAGCCTGTCAGCGCGCGAATCCGGTCGCACACGTAGCCGGCGAACGGCAACGCGCAGGTGAAGGCAGGGGACACAGCGTTCAGCACGTGGATGGACCGCTCATCGCCTTCCACGACGAAATCCATCTCCAAGCGTTTCGTGCGGATATCCAGAAGCTGCGCGCGAATCCCCGGCTCTCCCCACTGCTGAAAATGCCGCCGCTCCACCCCGTGGACCAACTCGCTCGCCAAGGCGACCAGGCGCGAGCGGGAATATTTCGCCATTTCACTCAACGCCAACCGCGCGAAGTCGAAACGGCTGTGCATCACCAGCCCAAGTCCTCGCCTCAACACTTCGAGCAACTCATCCGGCCGAAAATTGTCGACACCCCGATACTGCTCCCGCCAGAGCGCCGGAATCGCCGTGGGCCCGATCTTGATCCGGCCGGTCACGGTCACAGTGAAGTGCACCCCCAGGAACGGATTCCGCAAATCCGGCACCGGATAAATATTGGTCCGGATCGCCCCGGCCGGCTCGTTCGAATACAGATACAAACCCTTGAACGGAAGAATCCGATAGTGTTCCGAAAACCCGAAGTCTCGCGCGATCTTATCGGCGTAGAGTCCCGCGGCATTGACCAGGTACCCGGCTTCGTAGGTCTCCCGGTTGGTGCGCACCTGCCGGTCGCGCCGGCCCGCATAGGCCGTGCCGTGATGAATCTGAACCCCTTCCGCCAGCGCATCCGCGTGCATGGCGTTCACAACCGCCACAGGATCGACGGTCGAAGTCCGGGGAGAGAAAAGCGCTCGTCGATGTGTCTTGACCCGCGGCTCGATCGTCCTGGCCTCCTGTTCGGTTACTTCCTCCAGCGCGATGCCGTTCATGCGACCGCGCCGGAGCAGCTCGTCCAGCGAAGCCAGTTCGCCTTCATGTTTGGCCACCACGAGTTTGCCGCATTTGTTGAGCGGCAGCTTCTTGTCCTCGCAGTACGCCGTCAGTTGCTCGTTGCCCAGCTTGGTGAATTTCGACTTGAGGCTGTCGGGGGAATAGTAGAAACCGGCGTGGAGCACGCCGCTGTTGCGGCCGCTGGCATGCGCGCCGCACACCGCTTCTTTCTCGATCACGATGATCCGGGCATCCGCAAAGTGCCGGCGCAGTTCCCGCGCGATGCTCAAGCCGATGATGCCGCCGCCGATCACCAGAAACTCGCTCGTCACCATGTCGCTATCCCCGAGACGATCGCCGCCCTGATCGACTCTTGCTGACCGCTTCTCCGACCGTGCGGATGGCGGCGTCGATGATCGCCACCATCCGAGCCAAGGCCGCGTGAGGAATCGAGAGCGGCGGCATCAACACGACCACGTTTCCCAGCGGGCGGATCAGCAGTCCGCGCCGACGGGCTTCCAACGCGACCCGATGGCCGATCCGCAGCGCAGGCGGGTAGGGCTCTTTCGTCACCTTGTCCTTGACCAGCTCGATCCCCACCATGAACCCGCACTGGCGGATGTCGCCGACCTGTGGCAGCTTCCCCAGAGGACGCAGCCATCGCGTCAGCGCCGCGATCTTCGGGCGCAGGTGCATCAGCGTTCGTTCCTTGCGAAAGACGTCCAGATTCGCCAGGGCCGCGGCGCAGCCGAGCGGATTGCCGGTGTAACTGTGTCCATGGAAGAACGTTTTCCAGTCCTCGTACCGCCCCAAGAACGCTCGATAGACCTCCTCCGTCGCCAGGGTGGCCGCCAGCGGCAGATAGCCGCCGGTCAGCCCTTTACTGATCGCCATCAGGTCCGGCGTGACGCCCTCCCGCTCGCAGGCGAACATCGTGCCTGTGCGGCCGAAGCCTGTGGCCACTTCGTCGGCGATCAAGAGGACGTGATATTTCGTGCACAGCTCGCGGATCCGGTTGAGATAGCCGGGCGGCGCCGTAATCATCCCGGCTGCCGCCTGCACAAGCGGCTCGATAATGAAGCCGGCGAGGTCCCGCCGGCGCGTCTTGAGGATCCGTTCGATCGGGTCGAGACAGGCCATTCCGCAGGACGGATAGGCGAGTTTCAGCGGACATCGATAGCAGTACGGCGCGTCGGCGGCCAGCGTGGGAAAGAGCAGCGGCGCGAACCGCGCGTGGAACGTTTCGATCCGGCCCACGCTCATGGCCCCGACCGTGTCGCCGTGGTAAGCCAGGGTCAGATGCAGGAACGTGTTTTTAGGGCCGGCGCGTGGCCTGCGTTGCTGCCAGTACTGCACCGCCATCTTCAAGGCGATCTCCACGGCCGTGGATCCGTCGTCCGAGTAAAACACGCGGGTCAGGCCGCGAGGCGCAAGCCGGACCAGCTCGCGCGCCAGCTTGATGGCGGGCGGATGGCTGAGCCCCAACAGCGTGCTGTGCGCGATCCGCGAGAGTTGGTCGCGGATCGCCCGGTCCAACACCGGATGGCAATGACCATGGACGTTGACCCAGATGGACGAGACGCCGTCCAGATAGCGGCGCCCTTGCGTGTCGATGAGGTAGGGGCCCTTGCCGCGCTCGATGATGAGCGGCGTCTCGCGCTCCCATTCCCGCATTTGGGTGAAGGGATGCCAGAGATACGTTCGGTCCCACGCGGCGAGTCGATCAGTGCCGGAACGGAAAGTCAGTAATCCCATGGACAGGGCATCGCAACAGCGCCGCGCACGTCGATTGAACAGCGTCACGCGTGTCGAGTGTTGGGAAGACGTGGGGATTATATGAGCCGGTGTTCTCTTTGACAACCCGGAATCGAGGCAATATAATGGGCCGATTTCGTAATGCATGAGCCTGGATTTGCAAAGTCTCATCCGGAACTTCTCCATTATCGCGCACATCGATCACGGCAAATCGACCCTCGCTGACCGGTTCCTAGAAGCCACGGGCGCCGTCACCGCTCGTGAGTTCCGAGAACAGATCCTCGACGCGATGGACCTCGAACGTGAGCGCGGAATTACGATCAAGGCCCACGCGGTCGCCATCCGGTATCAAGCGAAAGACGGGCAGACGTACACCCTCCATCTGATCGATACGCCCGGGCACGTCGACTTCACCTACGAGGTGTCACGCAGCTTGGCGGCTTGTGAAGGAGCCTTGTTGCTGGTGGACGCCAGTCAGGGTGTGCAGGCCCAGACGATCGCCAACGTGCATCTGGCGATGGCGAACAATCTGGTCGTCATTCCGGTCATCAACAAGATCGATCTGCCGAGCGCCGACATCGAGGCCACGAAGCAGCAGATCCAGGAAGTCCTCGGGCTTGAAGCCGCCGATGCACTTCTGGTCAGTGCGAAGGAGGGGAGGGGGGTACCGGATGTCCTGGAAGCCGTCGTCGCCAGGATTCCGCCGCCCTCGGGTTCGCCGGACAAGCCCCTCAAGGCGCTGATCTTCGACTCGTGGTTCGATAACTACCAGGGGGTCATCGTGTTGATCCGCATCATCGACGGGTCGGCGCGGCCTGGTATGAAGATCAAGGTCATGTCCAACGACCGGATCTTCGAGGTGACCGAGGTCGGACAGTTCACGCCGAAGCGGACCAAAACCGCGCAGCTCCTGACCGGCGAAGTCGGCTACCTCTGCGCCAATATGAAGGAAGTGGCGGACGTCAAGATCGGCGACACGATCACCGACGCGGTTCGTCCGACCGACTCTCCGTTCCCCGGATACAAAGAAGTCAAACCGCTGGTCTTCTGCGGCCTGTATTCCACCGACACGGCGAAGTACGAAGACCTGCGCGATGCGCTGCAGAAACTGCGCTTGAACGACTCCTCGTTCGTCTATGAACCGGAAACGTCGCTGGCGCTGGGATTCGGCTTCCGCTGCGGATTCCTCGGGCTCCTGCACATGGAGATCATCCAGGAACGGTTGGAACGGGAATACGGGCTCACGTTGATCACCACCGCGCCGACGGTGGTGTATCGCGTCCTGACGACCAAAGGCGAGGTGCTGGAAATCGACAACCCCGCCAAGCTGCCGCCCCCCAATGCGATCGAACTGTTCGAGGAGCCGTTTATCCTGGCGACGATCATCACGCCGGAACGGTACGTCGGCAACCTCCTCCAACTCTGCCAAGAACGGCGCGGAATCCAGAAGAGCCTGCAGTACCTGGATCCGACCCGCGTCATGCTCACGTACGAATTGCCCCTCAACGAGGTCATCCTGGATTTCTACGATCGGTTGAAATCCAAGACCCAGGGCTACGCCTCGTTGGACTACGAGCTGATCGGCTACCGGGAATCGGACCTCGTGAAGCTGGACATTCTGCTCAACGGCGAGCCGGTCGACGCCCTCTCGTTCATCACCCATCGCGAGCGGGCGTATCACCGGGGCCGGCAGTTGGCCGAGAAAATGAAAGAGCTGATTCCGAAGCAGATGTTCGAGATCGCCATTCAGGCCGCGATCGGCAACAAGGTCATCGCACGGGAAACGATCGGCGCCCTGAAGAAGAACGTCACGGCAAAATGCTACGGCGGCGACATCACCCGCAAACGCAAGCTGTGGGAGAAAAAGAAGGAAGGCAAGAAGCGGATGAAGCAGGTGGGCCGGGTCGAAGTGCCGCAGGAAGCGTTCCTCGCCCTGCTCAAGGTGACCGACGAATGACCATGGACCCCAATCGCCCAGGCATAGAGGACAGCTCCTCGCCCCGTACCGAGGTCGCGTCGCAACCACCGATCTCCAAGCCGCTCTTGGAAGAGGAAACGGTCTCGGCCTCCCGCGAACCGGTACAGGCCAGAAAATCCGTCTTCCGCGAATACGTGGAGGCGATCGCCGTCGCCATGATCCTGGCCTTCGCGATCCGTGTGTTCATTGTCCAGGCCTTCAAGATTCCGTCGGGCTCGATGATTCCCACGTTGCTGATCGGTGATCACATCTTGGTCAGCAAATTGTCGTACGGGCTCCAATGGCCGACGAACTGCAAGGTGCACCTGAGCTTTCCTCCGGTCACCTGCTACTCTTCCTATACGCTGATCCGCTTCGGGCAGCCGCAGCGCGGCGATATCATCGTGTTCCGCTACCCGGAGGACGAAGACAAGGATTTCATCAAACGGATCATCGGGCTGCCCGGGGATACGGTCCAGATCCGCAACAAGGTCGTGTACGTGAACGGCGCGCCGCTCGACGACAAGGCCTATACCCAACGGGTGGACCCGGGAGTGATCGATAGCACCATCAACCCGCGCGACAACTTCGGTCCGGTCACGGTCCCTGAAGATTCCTATTTCGTGATGGGGGACAACCGAGACCAGAGCCTCGACAGCCGCTTCTGGGGATTCGTGCGCGCGGACAAAATCCGGGGAAAAGCCTTCCGCATCTATTGGTCATGGAGCGGACAGGGCAAATGGACGGAGTGGGTGCGATGGGAACGACTCGGCCGGGCCGTTCGATGAGCAGTGCGCGCCGGTCCGCGCGCACCGGCGCGGTTCTGGAATCCGAGCGTGGCGAATCCGGTGCCTCCCTACAAGCGCTCCAGCGGCACATCCAGCGCTTTCCCCACGCCAGCGTGCTGGTCGTCGGGGATTTGATCCTGGACCATTACATCTGGGGCCGCGTCGACCGGATCTCACCCGAAGCTCCGGTGCCCGTCGTCCATGTCGAATCAGAATCGCTGAAACTCGGCGGAGCGGCGAACGTCTTCAACAATATCCTGTCGCTCGGCGGCCGGGCGGACCTCTGCGGAGTCATCGGCGCGGACGAGAGCGGCCGGCTCCTGCTCAAAGAGCTCGGTCTGCGCCGGCAGGGACGGGGCGGCGTGATCATCGACGCCGACCGGCCGACGACCCGAAAGAGCCGGGTCATCGCCCACAACCAGCAGGTGGTCCGCTACGACGTCGAACGGCGCACGGAACTGAAAGTCGTGCTCCAACGGCGCATCGTTCGGTATGTCGAGTCGCGACTGCGGGAATTGTCCTGTTTGGTCGTCTCGGACTACGCCAAAGGCGTCGTCACCGCGCCTTTGATGGCCGAACTCACCAGGCTGGCCGCGCTGCGCCGCATCCCGATCATCGTCGATCCCAAAGTCGAACATTTCGGCTACTACAAGGGCGTGACGGTCGTCACCCCCAACCATCTGGAAGCCGCGCAAGCCGCGGGCGTGCACGGCGACGACGACCAGGCCATCGACGAAGCCGGCGCGATGATCCGGCAACGTCTGGGATGCCAGTCGGTCCTCGTCACGCGCGGGGAACGGGGCATGAGCTTGTACGAGGCCGACGGCGCGCGTTGGCACATCCCCACCCGCGCGCGGCAGGTGTACGATGTCACGGGCGCGGGCGATACCGTCGTCGGGACCCTCGCGCTGGCGCTGGCCACCGGCGCGTCCATGCGCGAGGCGGCGACCCTGGCGAATTATGCCGCCGGGATCGTGGTCGGCATGGTCGGCACCGCGACGGTGACCCCTCAGCAACTCTCGGACGCGTTGGACCATGCGTAGACCGGCCGGATCGGTGACGGTCGTCATTCCCGCCCGTTTCGGCTCGTCCCGGTTCCCCGGCAAACCGCTGGTCCAGATTATGGGGAAGCCCCTGATCCAACATGTGTACGAACGGGCGCGGACCTGCCGGGCCATCGGCGAGGTGATCGTCGCGACCGACGACGACCGCATCCGCGAGACGGTCGAAGGGTTCGGCGGGCTGGTCGTCATGACCGAAGAACCGTTCCGAACCGGAACCGACCGGGTGGCGGGAGTGGCGCGACAGCGGGCGGGCGAGTATTTCGTGGATCTTCAAGGCGACGAGATCATGCTCCATTCCGACCTGCTCACGGACCTCGTCGAACCGTTTCTCGCGTGCGAGGCGGAAATGGGCACGCTGAAGCGTCGACTGGAGTCCGTCGACGACCTCCGCAATCCCGCCGTCGTGAAAGTGGTCACCGACACGCGCGGCGACGCGCTCTATTTCTCCCGTGCGCCGATCCCGTGCGTGCGGGACGATGCGGACGGGGTGCTCCGGCACGGGTTGCATTATATGCACCTCGGTCTTTACATTTATACACGCCGGACGCTGCTTCGACTGGCCGA
>JBBIOW010000025.1:0-1107 GCA_037443165.1 Nitrospiraceae bacterium
CTTCGGGGGAGAGGGGTGGGGTGAGGGGGCCAAGACAGCCAAGCGGAACACCCTTGTGAAGAACCTGGTCGTTCAGACGGAAGAGCCGCCGCCAGGTTCCCAGCCCCCGTCCTCACCCTCGCCCTCTCCCTCCCAGGAGGGAGAGGGGAGGAAGAGAGGGACCCACACGATTTCCGAAGACCCGGTTTGTTTTGGTAACCAGAAAAACCAGGCAAACCAGATAAACGAAAAGCAAAGGGCCCGATCCTTCCAGGAAGGATCGGGCCCTTTGCTTTCAGACCCCGCGGAGCGCCCTCAGATGCTGCGCATGAAGTGGGCCATCGCCGCCGGATCCACATCCGCCGCGCCCATGACTTGGGACAGCGGGACATTGGTGGACTTCTTGCCGGTCAGTCCCGACTCGACCTCGTCCACGATCAATTCCACCGGCATGGACTGACCGCCGTACACGTGAGGGCCGGCGATGATCTTGGCCTTGGAGTGCCCGTAGATCGCCGCCGCGACATCCTTGGCCAGCCATCCCACGTAGTTGAACTCCGGAATGACGATCAGCTTCGCGTTTGCGCAAAGCTGGCGCAACTCCTGTGTCGGAAACGGCCGCAGCGAGCGGATCTTGATCAGGCCCACCTTGATCCCTTTTTCGGCGCACAGTCTGATCGCCTCGCGGGACTGGGCCACCGCACTCCCGGACGCGATCAGGATGGCATCCGCGTCCTCGATGTTTTCCGCCGTGCAGAGCCCGCCCATGTACTTGTTGATGTATTTCCGCGAGCG
Source organism: Nitrospiraceae bacterium (assembly GCA_037443165.1). Taxonomy (GTDB): domain Bacteria; phylum Nitrospirota; class Nitrospiria; order Nitrospirales; family Nitrospiraceae; genus DATLZU01. Next base: position 775 of record JBBIOW010000025.1, read on the forward strand.
CTCCACCGCCGCCCAGACTTCCTGCTGCCAGACGGCATGAATGTTATACGCCATGAAGTTGGATTTCTGGACCGGCGCATCGCGGGAAAGCCGCGCCGGCGGGTTCTCCGCGTCCAGCACAGGGACCGCGCCCCGCCAGGCGTCGCGAGGCGGAAGTTTGAGGCTCCGGTCCTGCATATGCACATAGCCGCGCGCGTGGGTCACAAAGAATCCGTCGCAGGCCACGCCGACTGGCAGGGTCACGTCGTTCTTCTCTCCGATGATGAACCCCTTCATGATGAAGTCGAACATGTCCTGCTGATTCTCGGCATGGAAGAGGATCAACCCGCAGTT
>JBBIOW010000025.1:1139-1592 GCA_037443165.1 Nitrospiraceae bacterium
CGGCTGAATCGCGAGCGGGGCGTTGACCACACGGCACGTAAACATGATCACGGCCGGCAGCCGGTGCCCCGGCCACGATGCGATCGGCTCGATCCCGCGCAGCGTGCCCGGTCCCGCCGTCGCAGTGAAACACCGCACGCCCGCGCGCGACGCCCCGGCGATGGCGGACATGACGCCGTATTCCTCCTCGCCGCGGTAGTACTCTTTCACGTAACCCTCGCCGTACAACACGCCGATGAGCTGCATGGTCTCGCTTTGGGGCGTGATCGGATAGGCCACGGCGAAGTCCACGTTCGAGCGACGCACCGCTTCCTTGGCTGCTTCGCTTCCCGTGATGAATTCGCGGGTCCTCGGAGCCTCGAGAAACATATATTCTGGCGTGACCACACGCTGTTTCTTGGCTTCTGCGTGTGGATCCTTCTTGACCTCCGTAGGCTTCGGAGCCGCCACGCT
>JBBIOW010000025.1:1602-25291 GCA_037443165.1 Nitrospiraceae bacterium
GCGGATTGGTTTTGACTTCGGTTTCCAGAGATTCGCTCATGGTGGCACCTCTTGGCTTTTGAGCTAATAGCGTGCAGCTAAGAGCTGAGGGCGTTGTCGCCGGATTCCGCTTCTGTCGCCTATCCGCTACCGGCTGTTTGCTCTCGTCAGGCTTCGCTGTGCATATGTTCGGGTCGGTGTCCGTAGGCCGCGGCACCTGCCAGATCCGCCGTGATCGGCACGAACTCGAGGGGGTTCGTGTGCGTCTTGCCGCCATGCACCTTAGACTGCGTTCCGGTGATCCGAACGTTCTCCCCGTTTTCCGGCAACTTGAGACCCATCTCTTCACGCACCCGCTTAACGACCTGCGCGACCCGCCGCAGCTTCGCCGCGTCGCAGTCGCGGACGGTGAGCATCGCGTCTTCGTGCCCTTGCTCGGCGCAGAGCGCGCTTGTGCAGCAGTTCGTTCCCGCCCGAATCATCTTCAGCGTGAGATTGGCGTAATGACAATGCACGCCGACGAAGATACAGGCTTCGATCTTGTTGCCCCATATGGTCAGATTCGGATGGTTCGGATTGATGACTTCCTCGGGATCGATCTTGGGATACTTCGGGCGATAGTCCGGCATTGGGATAATCAGCACATCCGGAATCTGCGCGGCGATTTCCAAAACCGCTTTGGCCTTGTCCACGGCATGTTCGTTCCAAGCCCAGAGCACCAGCGGACCAGGGAAGATCGTCGCGTTGGGACTCGTCAGCATCTTGCGCGCAATCTCCTCCATCACCTTTTCTTCGTCCTCATGATGCCCGTACCACAACCCTTGACCCGGTTCAGGCAAAGTGACTCCGAGTTGTGCGGCGGACGGCGGATGAAACCCGGCCGGTCCGGGAACGATGATTTTTTCTCGTGTCTGCTGTCTCGTCTGCCCGCCCCTCTCTCCCTTTCTTGTCTTGTCCCGCCTATCCGACCACCGGACTCGTTAGTAAGGCTGTGGTGGACTTCTCGCCGTACATCACGTTATCCGTGATCGCCGCCTTGGGCAATTGGTCGATCATCACCATCTTGATGGCGTGATGCTTGGCCATGTTGTCACAGACCCAGACGCACTGCGCGCAACCTTTGCAGCGGTCCACCGCCACATAGGCCGCTCCGTACTTGTACCCTTTCTCTTTGCCCAACTGATCGTTGTAGAGAATGGTATTCGCCTCGGGGCAGTATTGCGTGCAGAGCTTGCAACTGGTTTGCGCGCATATGTCAACGTTGATGTCGGCTACAAGGTACATCGGATCCCCTTATTCTCCCGGATTAGGCTTTAGCCGCGGCGGCAGCTTCGGCCCGTTTTGCCGCTTTGCTGACCTCATCCCAACCGTTATCGGCCGCGAACTTCCAGCCGGCCGCAATCACGGCCATGTTCTTTTCGATGAGCTCCTGTTTCTTCTTGAACTTCCGCTCCACGACGCTGTCCAGCGCCGCGGTTCCGCCAGACACCACAAACCCTTTGCCAAGGAACCGATCCCTCACCGCCTGACCCAAGGCCTCCAGGTTCGTCAAGCCGGTGATACACCCGATCGCACCCATTAAGGCCATATTCGTCGCCAGGTCCATCCCGGAGACCTCGAGAGAGATCTTGGTCGCCGGCAGGTAGTACAACTTTGCCCGCCGCTCCTCCAACTCGCGCATATGGTCCTTGTGCAGCTTCATCGGGCCGTCATGATTGATCAGTGCCACCCCGTCTTCCTTCAATCCGAAATAGAACGGCATCGTATAGGATTTGCCGTGGGTGATGACCTGAGGGTGGAAGATGATGATGATGTGCGGGAAGGTGATCTCCCCGATCTCGTAAATCGGCTCGTCTGACACCCGCACATAACTCTCGACCGGCGCCATGCGCTTTTCCGATCCATAGAACGGCACGATCGTGCTCTCTCCGCCGGCATTGATGACCGCGGTGCTGAGAATGTGCGAGGCGGTGACCACGCCCTGTCCGCCCACGCCGGCCATCCGGATATTAAACCGTTTCGCCATGGCTGCTCCTCCTTCTGCGCTGGACTCAGCTCCTCAAACCGCTTTCCCCAGGTTACTTCTGAGGAACCGCGGCTGCCGCCGGCTTCGCCTGAAACTCCCTATAGCCGTAGCGATCGGCCAGGTATTGTTTTGCGTCGTCGGTGATGAATTCGGTGAACTGGTAGCGATCGTTCTCGACATTCTTGGCGTCTTCCATGACCTTGTCGGTGGGGATCGCGTACTCGATGTTGCACGAGGTGTAGGCCTGGATATAGGTCGGGCCGACTTCGCGGGCAATGAGGACAGCCTTCTTGATTACGCTTTCGACCCGACGGGGGTTGTTCGGCACGACGGTCGCCACATAGGCACAGCCGGCGACCTTGGCCATTTGAACCATGTCCATCTTCTCGAACTTCTTGCCCAACGGCGCCATCTTCAGCACCGCGCCGCGGTTGGTCATGCCGCTTTCCTGCCCGCCGGTATTCCCATAGACCTCGTTGTCCAGCATGATCGTCGTAAACTTCTCTTTCCGGAACCAGGAGTGGAGCACCTGGGAAAATCCGATGTCGGCCAAACCGCCGTCGCCGGCCAGCACGACGACATCCTTGGGTTTGTCGCCAAATCGCAACCGGAGCCCGCGGGAGAGTCCGCTTGCTACGCCGTTGGTGTCGCCGTAGTTGCCATAGACGAACGGGATGGCAGCCTGGGAAAGAGCCAGACGACCGCAGCCGGCCGTCCCGACCGTAATCGTATCTTCAGGATTCGGGAACGAAATGATGGCCAGCCGGATGAAGAGGGTCATCGCGCAACCTGCGCACATGGGATGCTCTTCGAGGATCTCTTTGAAGCTTCCCATTTGGGAAACCGTGACCTTTTTTCCGAAAGGCCCGTGCTCCACCATGTCACGATATTCCTTTGGCATGAATTTCCCGAACCCCGGAGTGAATTTGACGTAATCAAGGCTCATTGGATACCCTCCCTGCTGTTCGCCGGCCCTCGTGATCCCACTGTCAGCGGGCCAACTTGAGGTCGTGTCGATGGGAATCGCCGTAATCGCAGAAAAATACCTGCGGTACAAACCCGCTGGATGTTCCGGTTCTTCCAAGAAAACAAGTGTAACAAAGGCCGGAAAACAGTGTCAATTGCAAATCCGCTTAAAAGCGACTATTGTGCCCGAACAATCGCCAGCTTATAATTCCCCTCGATTCAATGCAACGCCGCAGAAGGCCCACGGGCTGCGAAAGAAGGCCTAGCGTTCCTGGGTCCGGTAGGCCATTCGCCCTAAAATTTCCGACATGATTTCGGACATTCATTCGCCCTGCTTCGACTCCTCACCCTCTGCGTTCGCTCCGCATGACGAGGCGATTGCCGATCGGACCGAATCCGTCTACACTAGGCGCTATGCCATTGCGTGTCATCATTCCGGGAGAAGACGGAGGCGCCGAGCACGCGGGAGGCGTCCATAAGCGACCGCCGATTCCCGAGGGATCGCTCAAGGCCGAATGCCCGAAGTTCATGAGCCACGGCCCTTGCGGCGGTGTGCGGAAGGGCGGATTCTGCGAAGTGTATCCGGACATGAAGTGCCCGTGGGTCACGCTATATTTCGAATTGGAGAAGATCGGACAGGTCGAATGGATGAAGCAGGTGTAACGCGAACGCCGGGCGCGAGACACGGGGCACGCGGCGAGAGGCCGTGCGCAGGTTGGATCTTGGCTGTCTACGCCGCTAGCCTCTTACCCCTCCCCTCTAGCCTTCAGGCCTCGGTGAGGAGCGAGACATGAAGCGCGACAAGGCACTGAGAGGAACGGGGGCGAGAAAGACAACAAAGCTCGGCTACAACGAGCGGCATGCGAGAAGCGGCGTGACCGCCCCGCTGCCAGACATTGAAACGTGGCCGAACCAATATAAAGGTTACGAGATCACCATCGAGATCCCGGAGTATACGGCGATCTGCCCGAAGACCGGTCTTCCCGATTTCGGGACGATCCGGTTGCGCTACATGCCCGACAAGGCCTGCCTCGAACTCAAATCGCTTAAGCTCTATATCCACGCCTACCGGAACCTCGGTATCTTTTACGAAAACGCCGTCAACCGCATTCTGCAGGATGTGGTGAAAGCCTGTCGCCCGGTTTGGGCTGTCGTGACCGGCGAATTCACCGCCCGAGGTGGTCTGCGGAGCACAATCGAGGCCAAATATCCCTAAGAAGCGTCGACCGTCATTGGGCATTCGTCATTTGCAAAAGGACGGATTTCCAATCCTCCAGTCTTGGCGACTTCTCCCGCGATCTTTCCGACCATGTGGCGAGCGACGAGTAACGGAGCACGCTCCTTTTGAATGGCGACCTACGCGATCGGCGACATCCAAGGCTGCTTCTCGGCACTGCAGAAGGTCATCGATCGGATCCGCTTCGATCCCGCCAAGGATCGCCTGTGGTTGGTGGGCGACTTGGTCAATCGCGGACCGGATTCGCTGAAGGTGCTGCGTTACGCCAAGAGCTTGGGGCCGGCTGCGGTCTCGGTCCTGGGGAACCATGACCTCCACCTGCTGGCTGTTGCGGCCGGTTGCGCGCCGAGCCGGGTCAAAGACACGTTCCAGGATGTCCTGGACGCGCCGGACCGCGATGAACTGCTGGACTGGCTGCGCCATCGACCGCTCCTGTTTCGGGACCACGACTTCCTGCTCGTCCACGCCGGACTCTTGCCGCAATGGACCATCACCATGGCTGTCGAGCTGGCCCGGGAAGTCGAGCGCGCGTTGCAGGGCGACGCCTATCAGGAATTCTTGCGCATTCACTACAAGAATGGGCACACGCAATGGAGAGATGAGCTGACGGGCATGCCCCGCCTGAACGTGATCGCCAACGCCCTGACGCGACTCCGTGTCTGCACTCCCTGTGGTGACATGGAGTTCTCTTATACCGGTCCGCCCGAACAGGCGCCGTCGGGATTCCTTCCCTGGTTTGAGATCCCACACCGCAAGAGCGCGGATGTCACGATCGTCTGCGGGCATTGGGCGGCGGCTGGACTCCGCGTTCTGGACAATGTGCTGGCGCTCGACAGCGGATGCATCTGGGGCAGACACCTGACCGCCGTCCGGCTTGAAGACCGGCGGGTCGTCCAGGTCTCCTGCGGCGATCGCAGGTGCCGCGGTGCGTGAGCCGGAACCGCCTGATCTCGACTGGCCTCGGTATTCCTCCCGCCCGTTTCCCGCCTATCGCTTCGTCCCGGGGCGGAACCCGCATCCGCGCCGAGACCCGCGCGGCCATTCCTCTCACCTGCCCGAACCCCGACCGGCGCCGTTTCCGCCGGAAGCGTGGGCGCAATCGGAGGACTTTCTGTACGGGATCGATCTCTACAATTTCGCCTATTGGTGGGAAAGCCATGAAGTGTTCGAAGGGCTCTGGCACGCAGCGGGGCATCAGAGCGAGCAGGGTCAATTCTTTCACGCTTTCATCCACATCGCTGCCGCCCATCTCAAGCGGTTCACGGAGCAGGAAAAGGCAGCGAAACGTCTCTTCGGAAGAGGAATGGCGAAGCTCGACTGGTTTCCACCCTTGTTTATGGGGGTCGATGTAGCCCGCTTGACGGCGGACATCCGCTCCGCGTTGGCGGATCCCACCGCGCAACCGATCCTCGTCCGATTGCTGATGCCTTGACGCCTCCGTCGCCAACGGAGCGGCGTCCCGGATTTCGCGTTGGATCGTGACCGATTCAGTGATAGCTCTCCGAATCGCTCGGGAACTTCCCCTCCTCCACCTCTTCTTTGTAGCGACGCAACGCCTGGAGGGCATCGGCCTTGAGGTGGGCGTAGGGGTTGATGAATTTCGGCGTAAAGTCGTCGAAAAGGCCGAGGAGATCGTAGAGGACCAGCACCTGGCCGTCGCAATGCGGGCCGGCGCCGATACCGATGGTGGGAATGGTCAAAGCTTCCGTCACGCGCCGAGCCAGGTCGGCCGGCACGGCTTCCAGAACGACCGCAAAGGCGCCGGCGGCCTCCAAGGCCTTGGCGTCTTCCAGCAAGGCGTCGGCGCTGTGCCGATCCCTGCCCTGCACTTTGTACCCGCCGTATTGATGCACGGACTGCGGCGTCATGCCCAGATGCCCCATGACCGGGATGCCGAACTTCGTGAGCGCGGCGATGCGATCCACCACCGGCGCGCCGCCCTCGAGCTTCACCGCCGCCGCCCCCGATTGGAGGAAACGGCCGGCGTTGCGAACAGCCTCTTCTACACTGACCTGATAAGACAGGAACGGCATATCGCCGATCACCAGCGCTCGCTGAGCTGCGCCAGCGACCAACCTCGTGTGGTACAGCATGTCCTCCATCGTGACGGACAGGGTGTCTTTGTTTCCTTGGACGACCACGCCGAGCGAATCTCCGACCAGCATTACGTCGATCCCCGCCTGTTCAATGATGCGAGCGAACAGGGCATCATAGGCGGTGACGACGATGAGCTTCTTGCCTTCGCGCTTGCGCTTCTGAAACTCGGGAACCGTCATCACACCAGCTCCGCCTTGGTGAGAATCTCCGGCAGGCGATCGATCGCCTTGATCGCCATAAGGTGGACTCCGTCGCAGTGCGGCCGCACGGCTCTGATCGTCCGGACGGCGATCTCCACACCCGCATCCAGCGCGTGCTTGTCCCCGGCCGCGCGCAGCTCGGCGATCATGTCGTCCGGCACCGAGACCCCGGGAATGTTCGCGTTCATGAACTCGGCCATCTTGGCCGATCGCAGCAGCAGAATCCCCGCCAGCACTTTGACCTTGAAGTGGCGGACCGCCCGCATGAAGCTCGCGAACTGCTCCGGGTGGTAAATCGCCTGGGTCTGGAAGAACTGGGCGCCGGCGCGGACTTTGGTTTCAAACTTCACCAACATGGTGCCGATCGGGTCGGCTTCGGGCGTGACCGCAGCACCGATCGTAAAATCGGTCGCGCCGTCCAGCTTGTTCCCAGCCATATCCCGACCGTTGTTCAAGCCTTGAACCAGTTGCATGACCTGAACTGAATCGAGGTCGTACACCGGCTTGGCATCTTTATGGTCTCCGACGGTCGGGTAGTCTCCGGTCAGGCACAGGATATTGCGGATGCCCAACAAGTGCGCCCCGAGCAGGTCCGACTGCATCGCCAGGCGGTTCCGATCCCGGCACGTCATCTGCATGACCGGATCGTGCCCCATCTCATACAGCAGCCGGCAGACCGGCAACGATCCCGCACGCATGACCGCCGCCGTGTTATCGGTCACGTTGACGCCGTGCACTCGCCCGACCAGCCCTTTGGCGCTTTCCAGCAGCGCAGAAATGTTCGTGCCCTTGGGCGGGTTGTATTCGATCGTGACCGCGAACTGGCCCCGATCCAGAACTTCTTTCAGCCGCCGGGGTTCCCGCATGGAGCTTCCTTCACCTCGCGCCAGCGAAACGTTTCGCGGATTCCAGCGTATTGTCCAACAGCATGGCGATCGTCATCGGTCCCACGCCACCCGGCACCGGGCTGATCCAGCCAGCCTTCTGGCTGACGGGACCAAAATCCACATCGCCCACAAAGGTGCCGTCCGCGAGCCGGTTCACCCCCACATCGATCACCAACGCACCCTCGCGCACCATGTCCGCTGTGACGAACTTGGCCTTCCCGATCGCGACGACAAGGACCTCGGCTTCGCGGCACACGGCAGGCAAGTCCCGGGTCTTGGAGTGGCAGATGGTCACCGTGGCATGCCGATGGAGCAACATCAATGCCACAGGCTTTCCGACAATGTTGCTCCGTCCCAAGACGACGGCGCGCTTGCCCTCGATCGGAACGCCGGTGGATTCGATCATTTTGATCACGCCCTTCGGCGTGCAGGCTTCGAAAATCGGGTTGCCTTCCACCAATCGGCCGAAGTTGTAGGGATGAAACCCGTCCGCGTCTTTCTTGGGAGAGACCGCGTCCAACACGACCTTGCTGTCGATGTGCTTGGGCAGCGGCAGTTGCACGAGAATGCCGTGGATCCGAGGATCCGCGTTCTTTTTCTCGATCAGGCTCAAGAGATCGGCTTGGGACGTGCTCGCCGGCAACTTGTGCTCGTCCACGAAGATACCCGCCGCATCGCAGGCCTTCTGCTTGTTTTTGACGTACAGGTGTGACGCCGGATCGTCGCCCACCAGGATCGCCGCCAACCCCGGCCGCACGCCAGTCCTCGCGTGCAGTTCCACCACGTCCTTCGCGATGCGCTCGCGAATACTCTGGGCTAAGGTTTTTCCATCGATCAGTCGCGCCGCCACGGATCCCTCCACTCATGTGACAATAATCATACCAACTGACCAGGCTATCGCAAAAGCAGCGCACGATAGCAAGGGCTTTCACATTGTGTCAACGCTCTGCCCTACCGATTACACTCATACCCTCATAAATTTTAAGCAAGCCGGCTTGGCTTGCCGGTTTTCAACTCTCCAACGAAACAAACCAAACAAACGATAAACTGGGGGGTCTCGCCTTCCTTGACAGTCCGATAAAGCGTTCGTTACGATGCGACGTTCCCACGCGCTCACTTCACGGCCAACCTGGGTGACCGTTTGTCCACGGTTTCCAGTTTTGTATCCATGCGGCATTGCGGTGCCGTCGCCGCTTTTTTGCTGACCACGTTCGGCCACACCGCCGTCCTTGAGCTGTCTCGGGCGGAAGCCATGCAGGTGACCGACCTGCAGTCGCCGCACAGTTTCCTGGGCGACCCCTCCGGCAAGGAGTATTTCATCTCGAACGTCAACGGAGAGCCCGATGCCAGAGACAACAACGGTTTCATCACCAAGCTCGACGCCGAAGGCAAGGTCGTCAACCTGAAATTCGTTCAAGGCGGCGGCGAGGTCACGCTTCACGCACCCAAAGGCATGGCACTGGTGAACCACACGCTCTACGTTGCCGATTTGGACACACTCAGAGCATTCGACCAAAAAACCGGTCGCCCGGTTCTGACGCTCTCGTTGGCACCTCAGTCCAAAGCCTCATCAGCCTCATCGGGTAAGCCAGTTTCCCTGGTGGATGTGGCCTGGGACGGGCAACGCTTCCTCTATATTTCAGATTCGACCAATAATTCGATCTACCGAGTCGATCTCGATCAGCAATATGCCGTCTCGCTGCTCGTCCACGACGATCGGCTGGCCGGCCCCTCTGGGCTCGCTGTCCATCCCCGAAGCGGACACATCATCGCCGTGAGCTGGGAAAAAGGCAAAATCCTGGAGATCACCCAGGAGGGTGCGTTGACCGAGTTGGTCTCGAACGGGTTTTTCACCGCCCGATTTCAGAATCTCAGCGGCGTCGATTTCGACCGCTGGGGCAACATGTATGTCTCGGATCAGACCAAGGGCAAGATCTGGCGCATGACCCCGAATCAACGTTTTCATGTCATCGCGGAGTACCTCCCGAGTCCTGCCGACATCAGCATCGACAGAGGCAACAACCTGATCCTGGTACCTTATCAATACGCCGACGCGGCGGAGATGAACGGATTGGAGGCGCCGGCCGAGTCCAGGAGCAAAGGCCAGAAGCGCACGCTGGCCGACTATGGCTTCGTGCCGCCCCCGCCCAAGCCACAGCCTGAAGGGGCGACGAAGAAATGAGCAAGTGCGCCTATTGTCGCCTGCGCAAGGGAAAGCGATCCTGTCCGGCCCTAGGCGGACCGATCTGCAGCCAATGCTGCGGCGAGCATCGCGTCGTCCGTATCGCCTGTCCGTCCGACTGTGTATACCTGGATACCGGCAGCGAATATCAACAGCGCCGATTAGGAGAACAGCTCGCGCCGGTCCGGCGCGAGCTGTATCGAGAACTCGGCCAACTTGGCGGCGAAAAAGCGTCGGCGCTGTTCAACCTGATCGAGGTCGTCACGTTCCGCTATTTCCAAGACCGGCGTGACGGCCAGGATGCAGAGGTGATCGCGGCGATCCAGGCGCTCCGCCGCACGCTCAGCCCGCTCCATGTGCCTGCCACGCCCATGCCGGTGTTCGCCGAGCATCTCAAGAAGGAGTACGAGAACTTCGCAAAGCAGGATCCGCAGCATGTCATCGATGCCTCGACCGCGCCGGAAGTGCTGGACCGTGCTCTTCAGTTCATTACCGAGTTCTCAGGCGGCGCGTTTCAGTCCCGCCGCTTCCTCAGCGGCCTGATCGGCTATGTTCGCACCTTTCATCCCGATGTCGCCGAGCACCTGGCCAAACAACAGGAGGGCGGACGTCTCGTGCTTCCCAGCCAATTCAGCCTGCCCTCTGTCCAGCCGCACGTCTATTCTCCGGAGTCCGCCCACCGTCGCGAAAGTCACCTTCCTACTCACCGCCATTGACGGCCCCTTGAGCTCGCCCTTTTCTGGCGTCTTTCAACCTTTGCGAAAACCCGGTCGCTATTCCCCCGGAAACGTGTTAGACTGGGGTCATCGTATGAGCCACGGTCACTATCCTATCTCTCGCGCGTCCGTTCTTCCTTTCTAATCCTGCGCGATCGATGTTGTAGTCTCCGCTGTTCTTACGTCCGCGTCGTCCGACAGCACAGCACGCCACAGCGGGTCGTCCGCAGCACGCCGGCGCCGCTGAAAGGATTGTGTGGGGGACGGCATCGTGTTCACGGCGACAACGCCGGATCGTCGTCCAACGGTCGCGATTGACGCGGCCTCTATCGCCATCACCATGTGGAGGCCTGAACATCATGAGCGAAAGAAAACAGACGCAGGCATCGACCGCCAAGCCCTGGGTAAGAATTCCCGATGGCACCAAGGTCCGACATCGATCGGACGGGCATGAAGGATACATCGACGGATTGACGGAGATCGTGAACGGCCCGCGTCGCAATCCCGACGGACGAACACAATACCGGCTCAATATCGGTGAACCGGATCGGATCCTTGTCGTCGAGGAAGATTTACTGATCCTCACGGACAAGGAAGGATTGGTCCTCATGGCCAAGCAGAAAGTCGAATACCGCTGCTATATCACCGAACAACTCCACGGCATCTTCGCGAATGACAGATTCGTCGCTCCGCGCTGAGCAGAGGCGGCCGCGCGGCGCAACCGTCGTAACCGGCAATCGAAGGAGTATCACCATGGTTTGGAGACGATCTCTTCAACACAAACGCGCGAAACCGAAACGGAAAGTCAAACTGGAACGCTTGGGCCTGGGAGCATTGGAACAGCCGGTTGTTTCGATGGATGAGATCCGGCGACAAGGCCTGCTGCTGGCGGGTCGCACTCTCGGACTCAGCGTCCGACCCCAACACCCGGTCCCAAGCGGGCCTGCGGTTCGCTCGGCCAGGCCAGCTAGAGCCACTCGACGCGGCCGGCTGGACTTCGCGCAGTAAGAGCCGCGACTTGTGTTGGTGTTTCAGGTTGCTTTTCGCTCTGGCTCCTGTTAGAGTGTGCCATGGTTCATCGCGTTGGGCCTCGTGGTGAATCTGTCAAACGAAAGGCCCGTCACCGATGTTGTTTTGTCCGGGAATCTGATCGGAAGCCAGACCCAAGCCGCTCCATTCATCGCGTCTTCGGCCCGTTCCTTCCTATCGACTCGTCGTTCTCGCGTCTAAGACAATATCACTATCAAGGAGGACCCCCATGGGTTCGAAGTTATATGTTGGTGGACTGCCCTATGCGACCACCGAACCGCAGTTACATGACTTGTTTGCCCAGCACGGCACCGTCGAGTCGGCGCGCGTGATTACGGACAAGTTCACGGGACAGTCACGGGGCTTCGGCTTCGTCGAGATGTCCAATACCGAGGAAGCCAACGCGGCGATCGCCGCGTTGAACGGCTCGCAGCTTGACGGCCGCACGTTGACGGTGAACGAGGCGAAGCCTCAAGAGTCGCGTTCCGGCGGGAGCCGTTTCAGCAGTGGCCGTAGCGGCGAGCACCGCAGCCGCAACCGCTTCTAACGGCGCAGATTCACAGGAGGGGCGCCTCAATTGAGGCGCCCCTTCTCACATCATAAAGGACCATCGTGATGACAAACGCCGCCCTTCCCGTACAGCCACTCCCCCGATCCTGGAGTTTTACAACAACGATACTGTTCAGCTTCGTCAGCCTCGGCGCTCTGATCGGGGTTCCCGCCTTCGCCTACCTCTATGATTACTCGTGGCTGGATTGGACCATGTTTGGTCTCCTCTACATCGTCACAGGCTTGGGCATCACCGTCGGCTACCACCGACTGATGGCTCATCGCAGCTTCGACTGCCCGAATTGGGTCAAGGCGGGACTGTTGATCGCCGGCGGTTGGGCGCTGGAAAACTCCGCACTGAAGTGGGCCTCTGACCATATTCGTCACCACGCCCACTGCGACGGCGAGGCTGACCCGTACAACGCCCGACGAGGGTTTTGGTACAGTCACTGCGGGTGGCTGTTCTTCGAGGACCCCTATGCGGACGACAAATACGCGTCGCGCTTGCGGCAGGATCGAGTCGTCCTGTGGCAACACCGGTACTACGTGCCCATTGTGCTCTCCGGCCTCGCCCTCACATTCTTGGTCGGGTTTCTCTACAACGGATGGGTCGGCGGAATGGGATGTTTCCTACTCGCAGGGGTGGGGCGAACCTTCGCGGTGCTGAACTCCACATTTTGCATCAACTCCATCTGCCATCTCTGGGGTAAGCAGCCCCACGGCCAGTCCGACTCGAGCCGGGACAGTTGGTGGATTTCCCTGCTGACCTTCGGTGAGGGCTACCATAACTACCACCATACCTTTCAAAGCGACTACCGGAATGGCCCCCGCTGGTACAACTTCGACCCGTCGAAGTGGGTGATCTACACGCTCTCCCTCCTCGGCCTCGCCACCCAGCTACGCCGAGCCTCTGCCGAAACCAAGTAAGCAGTCATCCTCATCAGCCCGGCTGCCCGGCCCTCCAAGTCCAGCCCTAATTAGGGCTGATTGACGGCCAATGAATCGACTGCTCTGCACAATAATCTCCGAGAACCCTTCCGCTCAGGACAGGGACAAGTATTCCCGCAAGGTAATCAGGCGGATTCCTCGGAAGAGCCTTAACTGGAGAGCATCGCCTTGTCTCCCGTCACAATAAGATTTGCCCCTCCCGCTTCTGCACATTCCTGCACTCGGTTATCAGAATCATCTAGGAATATCCCGACAGATCTCTGCGGTGTCACAAGCTCGGCCTGTACCGCCTCCGACTATAATTTTGTCATGGACAATGGTCTTGCAGAGCAGTGGGAAAGACTGTGCACTGCCCTGCACTGAGGTGGAAGGATTCGCCTTAACCCAATACCCAGATGTGGAGGGGTTGGCCGAACCTGCCAGGCGCAATCGCGCGACGGCTCGGGCCCCGCACTTGCTGAGCAGATGCGGTCTGCCCAAGGCGGACGGCGAGCACTGTTCGAAGTTTCATTCAAGCGTAGCTTTGAATGGAACGAGTTGCGCAGCCGAGGGACGGCACGGCTTAGCGCGATCGTTCGACCCATTGCACGCGAACTGCAATGGGTACCCCGGTAATGGGTGCCCCGGCGCCTGAGCACAGAACAGGTCCGGCGAATCCCGGAGGCTAACCCCGATCTTCCCTTCTATCTTCCTTAGACGATTGTGCCTCGGATAGAAGGGATGGGTGCGGAGGCTCTCGCCATGGCGCCGTGGCTAATTCGACAGCGACTAAGGACGACGCTGCGCCGATTCCTCTGGTCTTCGCGGTGCAGCGGAATTGGCAAAAGGGTATCAGTGGGCCTCCAGAATCAGCGCATCATGGCGAAGCCGGAGTACCCACCCTTCCTCAAGCCGAGGCACCCTCTTCACTCCACGATCGTTACCGTCATTTCCACCCGCTCCGTCGGTAGGTCGCGCGAGTCGCGGGGCAGGTTCACGATCTTGTCAGCCACCCCGATCCCTTTCACCACCTCGCCGAAGACGGTGTACTTCCGATCCAGGAACCGGGAATCCTCCACCACGATGAAAAACTGCGAGCCGGCGCTGTCCGGATCCTGCGCCCGCGCCATCGACACGATGCCCCGCTTGTGCGGAATGTCGTTGAACTCCGCCTTGATGGTGTAGCCGGGACCGCCCGTGCCGTAGGTGTCTTTCTTTGTCGAGTCCTTCGTGTTCGGATCGCCGCCCTGAATCATGAACCCGGGAATCACGCGGTGGAAAATCGTGCCGTTATAAAATCCGGACTTGGCCAGCTTGATGAAATTTTCCACGTGCTTGGGCGCGACATCGGGAAAGAACTTGATTTCCATCTCGCCGTATTTCGTCTTGATGATCGCCCGTGGTTCCTTGCCGCCCGGCGCCTGATCGGCCGCCGGCGCAGCCAACGGCCCGCCCAACAGCATCGCCGCGCTCAACCCCGCTATTGCCGCACGAATCGTCCTCGCCATTCGCCGCCCCCTTTCTCTCGAGCATGCCCGTCTCATTCCACTGACAGCCTTCTCAGGCCCCCACCTGCTCGAGCGCCTGTTTGGCCGCCATCTGTTCCGCTTCCTTCTTGCTGTGCCCTTTTCCCACGCCGACCACATCCCCCCGGATCGTGAGCTCCACCTCGAAAACCTTCCGATGATCGGGCCCGGATTCGCGCACGGTCGAATACTGCGGCAACGTCTCGAATCGTTTCTGACACCACTCTTGCAGCAAGGTCTTGTAATCATCCATCTCCGGCCTGGCTTTCTGGTTCTCCACCCCGCTCAACTCGGGAGCCAACACGCGCAGGGTGAATGCCCGGCTGGCTTCCAGCCCCCCGTCCAGATAGACGGCAGCGATCAGGGCTTCCAGCGCATCGGCCAGCAGCGAATTCTTTTCACGTCCCTTGGTCAGTTCTTCGCCCCGCCCGAGCCGCAGCAGGTTGCCCAGATTGAGCCGGCGCGCCGCCTTGGCCAGCGAAGTCTCGCTGACCAGTCTCGCTTTGAGTTTCGACAGGGCGCCTTCCGACAGGTCGGGGAATGAGGACGCCAGGTGATCGCTGACGATGAGCGACAGCACCGCGTCGCCCAGAAACTCCAGCCGCTCATTGTGCTTGCCCTGTTTGCCCTTGCTTTCGTTGACGTGGGACTTGTGCGTGAGGGCTTGGTCGAGCAGGCCGGGCCGGCGGAACTGATAGCCCAGGGCTGCCTGGATGACCTCGATGTCCGTCACAGTGTCGGTCTTGGAACGCGCCATATGCGCGACACGGTGCGACATGCAGGGAAATGAATCAGGACGGATACTCAGACAGGCGCGGCCGAACCGCGGCAGTCTTTTCCCGACATTGCGTTATGCATCAAAACGTCTGAACAACAGGCAGGCGTTCACGCCGCCGAATCCGAAGGAGTTCGAGAGCACGACGCGGGGCGAGGCCTGACGAGCCCGATCGGGCACATAGTCCAGATCGCACTCGGGATCGGGATTCTCCAGATTGATGGTCGGCGGCAACATGCCGCGGTGGAGCGCCAGCACGCTAAAGACGGCTTCGACGCCGCCGGCCGCGCCCAGCAGGTGCCCGGTCATCGACTTCGTGGAACTGACCGGAATACGATAGGCCCGTTCGCCGAACACCTGCTTGATGGCTTGCGTTTCAATTTTATCGGCGAAGGTCGACGTCCCGTGCGCGTTGATGTACCCGATTTCGTCCTTGGCGATCCCCGCATCCTTGATGGCCAGTTCCATACACCGCACCGCCCCTTCTCCGTCGTCTGGCGGCGCGGTGATATGATAGGCGTCGCTGTTCATGGCATAGCCGACAACCTCGGCATAGACCCGTGCTCCCCGCCGGCGCGCCCGCTCCAACTCCTCCAACACTACCACCCCGGCGCCTTCGCTGAGCACGAAGCCGTCCCGATCACGATCGAACGGCCGGCTGGCCCGCGGCGGATCGTCATTCCGTGTGGACAACGCCCGGGCCGCGGCGAACCCCGCCACCGCAGTGGGCACGATACAGGACTCAGTGCCGCCGGCCAGCATCACGTCCGCCTCGCCCCGCTGAATGATCCGGAAGGCGTCGCCGATGCAATGGTTTCCGGTCGCGCACGCGGTCACGGCGCAGGAATTGGGCCCCTTGGCACCGAGCCGGATGGCTACCTGACCCGAAGCCAGGTTGATAATGACCATAGGAATAAAGAAGGGCGAGACCCGATCCGGCCCCTTCTCCAGCAAAATCTTATGGTAGTGCTCGATCGCCGGAAGCCCGCCGATGCCAGCACCGATGTAGACCCCGACCCGATCCGCTTCTTCGGGGGCGATTTTCAGCCCTGCGTCATCCACCGCCATCTGACTCGCACCGACGGCGTAATGGATGAAGGTATCCATTTTCTTGATTTCTTTTTTCTCGATGAAGTGAGCGGGATCGAAGTCCTTAACCTCACCTGCGATCTGGACGGGATACCCGGCGGGATCGAAGCGAGTGATACGACCGATACCGGATTGCCCGGCGCACAATGCTTTCCATGTCTTTTCGACGCCTGTACCGAGCGGCGTGACCAGCCCCAGTCCTGTCACCGCGACCCGTCGTGTCACCCGCTCACTCATCCTCGACCTGCCCCCGTCTTACACTTTCTCCTTAATATACTCCAACGCCTTCCCGACGGTGAGGATCTTCTCGGCGTCCTCGTCCGGGATTTCAATCTCGAATTCCTCCTCGAGCGCCATCACCAGCTCGACCGTATCCAGGGAGTCCGCGCCGAGATCTTCGACAAAGCGCGCCTCCGGAGTGACTTCATCCTCCTCGACCCCCAGTTGTTCGGCGATAATTTTCTTCACACGTTCTTCAACGGTCGCCATTGACTTGCCAACCTCCTTCCCCATGTTCCTTTTCCTTCCTGCATGTCCTGGATCTTGGCCCCAGGCTTCAGAATTTGCAGTTCCGCATTTTCAACTCTGATCCGGGATCCTTGCAGAGTTCAGAGAAAACCCGTTGCATCCCCCGGAGCAACGGGTCCCCGGTGCCCCTCATCACTCAGCGCTCGCACAGCGGCCGGCGGGTCACGCCATCAACATCCCGCCGTTGACGTGCAGGACATGACCAGTGATATACGACGCCTCTTCCGAAACCAGAAACCGGACGGCAGCGGCGACATCGTCCGGCCGGCCCAGCCGGCCCAGCGGGATCTGCTTCTGCAAGGTTTCCTTGACGTCGGCCGGCAATCCCTGGGTCATCGCCGTGTCGATGAACCCGGGCGCCACGGCGTTGACGGTCACATTCCGACCGGCATATTCCCGCGCCACGGTCTTCGTGAACCCGATCACCGCCGCCTTGGATGCGGCATAGTTGGCCTGGCCGACGTTGCCCATGACGCCGACGATCGAGGCGATGTTGACGATTCGGCCGTAGCGCTGTTTGGTCATCGGCTGAAGCACCGCTTTCGTGCAATGGAAGGTGCCGTTCAGGTTGACCTGCAGCACGAGATTCCAGTCTTCCTCTTTCATGCGCAGCAGCAGACCATCGCGGGTGATGCCGGCGTTGTTGACGAGGATATCGACCTTCCCCCAGTCCTTCAGCGCCTGGTCGACCATAGCCTTCACGTCGTTGAAGTCCGCGACATTGACCTTGACGTTCAACGCCCGCCGGCCGAGTTTTTCGACGGCGGCGACCGTCTCTTGCGACCGGCCGGGATCGAGATCGGCCACCACGATGTCGGCGCCGGCGCGGGCTAGTGTCTCCGCAATCGCCTGCCCGATCCCTTGCGCGGCGCCGGTGACGATGGCGACTTTGCCTGCTAACGACATTGGTCAGTTCCTCGTCATGCGCGATGCGTGATCCGCGATGCGCAAGAAATCCGTCGAATCGTTGCCTTGTACCACGTGTTACGCGTCACGTTTCACGTGTAACGCGGTCAGGGTCGCGTCCAGCGACTTCGGGTCATTGACGTTCAGCGTCATGGCGTCGGGCAGGATGCGCTTGATCAGCCCGACCAGAACTGTGCCCGGGCCCACCTCAATGAATGTCGCGACGCCCAACTCCGCCATGGTCTTGATCGAATCTTCCCACAGCACCGAAGAGGGCAACTGGCGGATCAACGACGCACGCACCTCGCCCCCCAGCCTGATCGGTTTGGCATCGGCGTTGTTGACCAGCGGCACCGTCAAATCCGACCAGGTCACTCGCGCCATGTCCTGCGCAAGCCGGTCCGCCGCCGGTCGCATGAGCGGCGTATGGACCGGTACGCTGACCGGCAGCGGGATCGCTTTTCGACTCCCCTTGGCCTTCGCCAGCTCGATCGCCCGCTCGACCGCGGCCTTTTCTCCCGCGATCACCACTTGCCCAGGACAGTTGAAATTCGCCGCCGCGACAACCCCGGCCGGCGATGCCTCTCGGCAGATCTCTCTGACGGCATGGCCCGTGAGACCGAGAATCGCGGCGACCAATCCGCTTCCCGGTGGCACGGCCTCGGCCATGTATCGCCCGCGCTTCTGGACAAGCCAGACCGCGTCGCGAAACGCCAATCCTCCGGCGGCGACAATGGCCGAATATTCGCCGAGACTATGACCGGCGACGGCAAGGGGCTTCGCTCCGGCCGGCTCCAGCAGGTGCAAGGCGGCGACGCTGCTGGTCAGAAGCGCCGGCTGCGTGTATTCCGTTAGATTCAGCCGATCGACCGGTCCCTCGAAACAGAGCGCGGCAACGTCGTAGCCAAGGACGGATGACGCCTCTTCGTAGATCGTTCGGACTGCGGGATACGCCTCGTAGAGCGCTCGTCCCATCCCGACCGATTGAGAGCCTTGGCCGGGAAACACCAGCCCGATTCCGGACGCCATAGCGCGCTATGATATGGTAGAAA
Organism: Nitrospiraceae bacterium; assembly: GCA_037443165.1. GTDB lineage: Bacteria > Nitrospirota > Nitrospiria > Nitrospirales > Nitrospiraceae > DATLZU01. The sequence continues at coordinate 20,274 of JBBIOW010000025.1, forward strand.
TCCGATTCAATGTCAACGAGAAAAACGTTCTTCAAGAGCGTTCAACACTCAGCCGTCAGCGGTCAGTCTGAACGAATACTTCCAAAGTTGAAAGCTGATCGCTGACTGCCGACGGCTTCGCCGTTCACCAGCGAATCATCGCCGAGGCCCAGGTCAGCCCGGCGCCGAATGCGCCGATCATGACCAGGTTCCCTTCCCGCAACCGCCCTTCGCGCACCGCTTCATCGAGCGCGATCGGGATCGACGCTGCCGATGTGTTCCCGTACCGATCCATGTTCAGAAACACTTTTTCAAGAGGCAGTCCCAGCCGTTCCGCGACGGCCTTGATGATCCTCACGTTGGCCTGATGCGGGACGTAGAGATCCACATCCTCGATCGACAGGTTATTGTGGACCAAGGTTTCTCGCGCAATCTCCTCCAACGTGCGGACCGCCACCTTGAACGTCTCGTTACCCTTCATCTTGATGTACTGCAGCCGCTCGCTCAGCATCTTCTCCGACGGCGGATGGCGCGACCCGCCGCCTGGCACCACGATCAGATCGCACAGACTGCCGTCCGAGCGAAGATGGGAGGAAAGGACGCCGCGCTCGCCTTCGCCGGCGCTGAGCACAACCGCCCCGGCTCCGTCGCCGAACAGGATGCAGGTGTTGCGATCCGTCCAGTCGGTGATGACCGACATCACTTCGGACCCGATCACCAGCACATGTCGCAAGCCCGTCTTGATGTAGGCGTCGGCGACGGCCAAGGCGTAGACGAACCCGCAACAGGCCGCCGAGATGTCGCACGCCGCCGCGCGCGTCGCACCGAGTCGATGTTGGATGAGGCAGGCGGTGGCAGGAAGCGGCATGTCCCCGGTGCAGGTGGCGACCAAGATAAGGTCCAGATCGGCAGGCGAGAGTCCGGCGGTCTTCAGCGCCCGCTCGCCGGCCTGTACGCCCAGATCCGAACAGGCCTCCCCCTCGGCGACGACACGACGTTCGCGGATGCCCGTCCGCTCGACGATCCACTGATCCGACGTGGCGACCAACCGTTCGAGATCGGCATTGGTCACCACGCGTTCGGGGACATACGAGCCCGTTCCGGTGATCCTGGCCCTCATGCCGGAATGCCTTCCTGCCCCGATTGTCGGTGCAAAGCCAGACTTTCCTCGATGTCCCGCTGGATCAACTCGTTCAGCCGGCTCTCGACCATCGCCTTGGCCCGTTTGATCGCGTTCTTGATCGCCTTGGCAGACGAACGCCCGTGGCAGATCATGCACACGCCGTTCACGCCCAAGAGCGGCGCACCGCCGAACTCCGCATAATCGATCCGGCGGCGCAGGCGAAGGAGCGGCCCGGCCACCAGCGGATAGGCGAGCCGGCCCAGGAAAGAGCCTGCCAGCTCTTTCATGAGGAGCTTTTTGATCGTATCGGCCACGCCTTCGGAAATTTTCAACGCCACGTTGCCGATAAAGCCGTCGCAGACGATCACATCCGCCGAGCCACTATACACATCGCAGCCTTCGACATTGCCGATGAAGTTGATCGGGAGGGCTTTGAGCAGCTTGAACGCCTCTTTGGTGACCTCGTTGCCTTTCGTGTCTTCCTCGCCGATGCTCAGGAGACCGACGCGGGGATTGGGCTTGCCGTAGAGGTGCTTGGCGTACTCGTTCCCCATCAACGCGAATTGCTCCAGGTGGCTCGGCGTGCAGTCGACGTTCGCGCCGACGTCCAACATCACCGCGGTGCCGGTGAGCGTCGGCAGCGTGGTCGCGATGGCCGGCCGCTCCACGCCTTTGATCACCTCCAGCACGAAGAATGCGGCGACCATGCTGGCGCCAGTATTGCCTGCGCTGATAACGGCGGCTGCTTTTCCGGATTTCACCAACTCGGTCGCGATCCAGATGGAAGATTCCCGTTTTTTTCGGGCGACAGTCACCGGTGATTCGTGCATCTCCACGATCTGCGGCGCATGCCGGATCGTCAGACGAGGGTCCGCATATTTTGCCCGCCGGAGCTGTTCTTCGAGCTGCGCCTCGTCCCCGACTAGGATGACTTCGACGTCCAACTCGCGAACGGCCTGAAGGGCGCCCTCGAGAATAGGCGGCGGCCCGTGATCCCCGCCCATCGCGTCGACGGCGATTCGCATGAGCTGTTGATGAATACCCACCGGCGTTGATGATGATCGGAGCGCGGCGCCTCGTCTCACCACGAACTGGGGCAGGCGACCGATTTGTCACCCGCGGCGCCCGCGCACCCGGACCTGGTTGAGAAGGGATCCCGCGCGTTACGCTTCCTCGACGGCAATGACCGCCTTCCCCTTATAGGTGCCGCAATTCAGGCATGTGTAATGCGGAAGCTTCAGCTCGTGGCACTGTGGACATACGGAGAAGCCCGGCGGAATGATTTTCGATTTGCTGGTTCGCCGCCGATCTCGGCGGGCTCTGGAGAGTTTATGTTTTGGATTCGGCATGGTGACTCCTTACTCGCATGATCCGATATTCGCTCCCGCGTCAACCGGCATCAGCCGCCGTGCCCCGGGTCTCTGAGTCGCCGGAGCACCCGGAACGGCGAATTGTCCGGTTCCTGCAGACACCGGCAGCCGCCGACGTTGAAATCCTGCCCGCAGACGCCACAGAGACCCTGACAGTCTTCCTGACACAGCGGCTGCATCGGCTCGGCCAGGATGACCTGTTCCCGGAGCATCGGTGCCAGATCGATTTCATCTCCGGTATAGAGATAGGGTTCGTCCTCTTCGTCGGCGCCGATCGCGTCCAACCGTCCATGCGGCGGCACGCGCGTAGCTCCGCGCAAGGCGCCAGCGCGTTCACGGACGTACTCGGCGTCCACGGACACCGAGAGCGGATCGGCAAAGTTTTTCAGGCAGCGCACACACTGCCGAAGAATCGTGCCCTCCAGCAGGCCGCTGGCTCGGATGCTGTCGCTGAGTTTGACCAACTCCAGAGCCACGACGAGAGAGCCCTGCACCAGAGCATCCCGTTCGCTCAATCCCAAGTCTTCCGCCGTGACGTCGCACCGTAGAACCAGTCCTTGCTGGGGGATATCGGACACCCGAGGGTTCAGTGAGTTCATCGCCGTCACCATACCTGAGCCTTGTTCCCCCTATACCGTCAGATCGCCGCGATGTCAAACCGATCGGCTCGTTGCACAGGCAGCACCGCCCTCAGCGCTCCTCCGCAAAACTCACCAGGGCGATGTGCCGGGCGCGCTTGATGGCGATCGTCAGCTCGCGCTGATGCCGCATGCAGTTGCCCGAGATCCGGCGCGGCACGATCCGGCCCCGCTCGGTCAAGAAATTCTTCAGCAGTCCGACGTCCTTGAAATCGATCCCCGCCTTATCGACGCAGAACCGGCAGGGCCGCCGCCGCTGAAACAACCGTCCTCGTTCCATGAACCGCCTCCGTTATGGCTGCTCTTCGTATTCATAGTTCGTATCATCCGGCATCGGCGCGTCGCCGCCGCCGGCCTCGGGCCGCTTGGGCAGGAACGTCACGGTCTGGGCGACGACCTCGTGCTTGCTGCGCTTCTGGCCGTCCTCGGTCTCCCAGCGGCGCTGCTGCAGCCGACCGTCCACGATGACGCCGTTTCCTTTGCTGAGATACTGGCCGCAGTGCTCGGCCTGCTTGCCGAAGACGACGATATCGACGAAGCAGACTTCCTCTTTTAGTTCCTCCCCTTGCTTGTAACGCCGGCTCACCGCCAAGCCGAAGCTCGCCACCGGTGTGCCGCTCGGCGTATAGCGGAGTTCCGGATTGCGGGTGAGGTTGCCGATGAGAATGACTTTATTGAACCCGGCCACTGTCCGACTCCTGGGTGTCGCCCGCCTGTTTCTTGGAAACCGGCTCCTCTTTCAGTCGGACCGTCAAGAACTTGATGACCGAATCTTCCAGCCGGTAGGAGCGCTCCAGCTCGCTGACGACCGTGCCCGGCCCTTTGAAGTAAAAATAGATGTAGGTGCCTTTCCGCTCACGCTCGACTTCATACGCCAGTTTCTTGCGGCCCCAATTCTCCGCCTTGACCAGCGTGGCGCCGTTCTTCTCCAGGACCCCCTTCATCTTGTTGATGATCGCGCCGGTGTCCTCATCGGAGAGCGACGGACGGACGATAAAGATAGACTCGTAGAGCTGCTGCATGCAGACAACCTCCTGGACAATGGCCCCCAAACGAAGTCGGGAGCGAGGGATATGAGCGTCGGATGATGAGACGCAATCGGCGGTGGAAGCTACCACAGCGCCAAGCGGGCTGTCAAATCAACACGCGCTCGCACAGTGCGGCGTTCGAGATGACCAAGCCTGCGCGGGAAATACCCCTCATCCCCCGTTTCCCCATACCCGATGCAATTGAAGGAGCACCGGGTTCTTCGAGGGATGGAGAGCCTAACACACGTGTCCCCTCTCTCCGGGTACCCATTACTCTTCACGATGCAACGGGTGATGGAGAGGGTGAGGGGAGCGGCTCCGCAAGAGCGAAGCCCAGGGCGGAACGGATGTCACGGCCGGCAGAGACAAAACTGGGCTCGAGCAAGCAGTGGCCTCCTTACAGGCTGCTCAAAAAAGGCTATTCAACGCGGCCGAGAACACCGTTGGGAGTCTTTTGCGGCCGCTTGGGGTTACTCCAGTGCGGCCAGGGAGCCGAGGATATGATACCCGCCATCGACGTAGATGACTTCCCCCGTGATGCCGCGGGCGAGCGGGCTGATGAGGAACAGCGCCGTGTCGCCCACCTCCGCCTGCTCGGTCGCCCGCCGCAAGGGTGCCACTTCCCGATGGTGATCGACCATTTTGCTGATCCCGGAGACACCACGCGCGGCCAAGGTTTTGATAGGCCCGGCCGAGATCGCATTCACGCGGATATTTTTCGGCCCAAGGTCGTGCGCCAGATAGCGCACAGTCGCTTCCAGGGCCGCTTTGGCCACGCCCATCACGTTGTAGTGCGGGACGACCCGTTCGCTCCCCAGATAGGTCAACGTCACCATCGATCCGCCCCCGGACATCAGCGGCACCGCCGCGCGCGCAAGGG
>JBBIOW010000026.1:0-13133 GCA_037443165.1 Nitrospiraceae bacterium
CGCCGTGGTTGGCCGACCACTGGGGGTGGCCCGTGTCGCTGGGCGCCGCGGCGCTGATCGCCGTCTTCGGCGGGCTCATGTGGCTGAAAATAGACCCGGGGAAAGGGCTGCGTGGGGGCAATGAGGAATGAGCAATGTGGAATGAGGTCATGGCGAGTCGTGAAGATTGGCTCACGGAACGCATCTTTGCCATTCATAATTCCTCATTCCCCACAATTCCCCGCAGCCCTTGCCTCTCGCGCCGCACACTTGGTAGATTGCCGATCGAGGTGACGTCCGATGGTCATGCAATTTGAGAAGAAAAATCCCCGGGCGACGATCGTGACGAAGTTCGGTGAAATCACGATCCGCTTCTATCCCGGAGAAGCACCGCGGCACGTGGAAAACTTTCTCAACCTGGCCAAGCTCGGGTTCTATAACGGCACGACCTTCCACCGCGTCGTTCCGGGGTTCATCATTCAAGGCGGCGATCCGCTGAGCAAAGAACCGGATCGCCGGCTGCACGGCACCGGGGGACCGGGCTACTGGCTCATCCCGGAACCGAACGACCGGCCCCACAAGCGCGGGGCGGTGTCGATGGCCAAAGTGCCGCGCGAGAGTAACAGCACCCGCGACTTCAACGACAGCGGGTCGCAATTCTTCATCTGCGTGGCGGATTCCAGCGGCCTGGACCGGCGCTATACCGTCTTCGGCGAGGTGTTCCGCGGGATGGACGTGGTGGACAAAATCGTGGCCGTCCCGCGCGACGAGTTCGACAATCCGTTCGAGCCCATCACGATGACCGTGGTGGTGAAGGAATAGACGTCACCCTCCTCGGGTGCGCCCATGCACGACGTGCGGTAGCGCACAACCGATCGTCGTCCGACTTGTTGGAAGCCTGTCGGTATCGTCCCTGGGCTTCAGTGATTTTCCAACCAAGCATCAAGCTCTTACATCGCATCACGCCTGTTTCCTTGGGACGGTACTGATCTTGCTGAGATCGCTCTCCCAAACTTCGTTTCTGGAAAGCGTTTTATGCGTTTCACCCTCGCCTTCATCGCCATCGGAGCACCGCTTCTCGCCAGCGGCCTCATCGCCGCGCTGGGTGCCTTGCTCGGGGAGCGTGTCGCCAGGATCGGGATCGGCGGACTGATAATCGCCGCCGTCGCCGCCCTACTCACCCTCTACCTAACCGTTCAGCATGAACCGGTTCCCCTTAGCCTGTCCGGGTTACCCGGTGCTTTTGCCCTTGCGACCCCAACATTGCTCGTGGATCGGCTGGCCGCGGTCATGATGGTCTTGATCACCGCCGTCAGTCTTGTGATCCACGTGTATTCACGGCGCTACATGCGCAGCGATCCGGAATATGTCAGATTCTTCAGCCTCCTGAGCCTTCTGACGTTCGTCCTGCTCAGCCTGGTCACGAGCGGAAATCTGTTGTGGCTGTTCGTCTGCTGGCATGCCATCACGTGGTTGCTGCAAGCCCTTCTCTCATTCAATGAGGCCAGGCCGGCGGCATGGCGAGCGGGGCGCACGACGCTGCGGGTGCACGGAATCGGCGACGCGGCGCTGCTCATCGCTGTTTTCTTGACCTATGTCGCGTTCGGTACGCTCGACCTGGCGGAATTATTTCGGGTCGTAGGGCAGGCCTCCTCAGTCCCCACCTTCTGGAAGGGAACCGGTTGGGAGGTCAGTTCGGTCACCGTCATCACCTTGGTGCTCGTGGTCTCCGTCATGACCAAATCCGCCCAGTTTCCGTTCCACATCTGGCTGTCCGGCACGATCGAAGCTCCAACACCCGTGTCCGCCATGCTCCACGCCGGGATCGTGAACGCCGGCGGGTTTCTGGTGAACCGGTTGGCGCCCTTGTATGGCACGACGCCGACGACGCTGTATATCCTCTTCTTCATCGGAGCCCTCACGGCCCTTGTCGGGGCAGCCACCATGCTCACCCAACCCAGCATCAAGCGCACGCTCGTCTATTCCACGATGGGACAGATGGGTTACATGGTCATGGAATGCGGCCTGGGAGCGTTCGCGTTGGCGATCTTCCACCTGTGTGCCCACGGCTTGTTCAAGGCCACACTGTTCCTGAATTCCGGATCGAACATCCATCGCGCGCGGATCGAATTCAAGTTGCCGGGTCACCATCCGGTCCGCGAAGCGGCGGAGTTCTCGCTGATGACGTGGGCTACCGGCTTGGCCATCACGCTGGTGCTGCCCCTCGTCATCCTGCTCATCGCCCATGGTCTGGTGAACGTGCCGCTCTTCGAGGCGCAAGGCGCGGTGATTTTCCTCTTTTTCGCCTGGGTCACGTCGGCCCAGGCCGTTTTCAGCCTCTACCGGCTCACCGGTGTCGCCTCGTGGAAAGTCTCCGTGACCATGCTTGCGACGTTGGCCTTCATCGGGCTGACCTATTTGTGGGCCGGCGAGTCGTTCACCCACTTCCTCTATCCTGCGCCGGGAGAGGCGGCCGCGTACTTCCAGGCGGCGGCCTGGCCCCGGGGTCTGTTCGAAACGTTTGTCGCGCTTGCGGCGGTCCTCGTCGTGGGAGTGTGGGTGATCCTGTACGGCAGGGCGCACGGCCTACGACTGCTCCCGGACTGGATGGAGACAATCCACAACCGTCTCTACGTTGCCTTTCTGCACGCCCTCTACGTCGAAGAAATGGTTGAGGCCATCGGCGGAGTTCCAACGCGCCGGCAGCGGCGGACGCCGGAGGCAACCATGGCCGACCGGTGATCCATATGACGTCCCGGGCTTCTCAAGGATTCACCGACGCGCAGCGGATGGAGCTGCGTTCCTACGTCCAACTGGCCAGCGAAGTCATTTCGCAGTATTGGCCGATGCGGACCTTTATCCACCACAACCCACTCCACGGGTTGGAATCCCTGCCGTTCGAGCAGGCCGTCAAACGGGCCGCGCAGTTGTTTGGCGGGCGAGGCTACTTGAGCAATGAGACCTACCGCGCCTACCTGAAGAACGGGCGAATCCGCGTCGAAGATCTGCGCGCTGCTCTTCGTCCGCTCGTCTCGGACAAACTGGCCGCGTTTGCCGGGCGGTCTGTTTCCCATCTCGACGTGCTGGCCGTTTCCATGACCCATGGCGTGGCGGAACCGACTCCGTATGAACGGGGCGACACGGACGACGTCGATCGGGTGATGACCTGGATACGATCGACTCCGGTGTTACAGGACATCTCCGCCCGCCATCCGTCGAGGCCCTGCGCAGTGGACGCTCTCGCGACGCGCGAAACCTTGGGCGCCTGGTGCGATCGGACGGTCGGCTCGACGATTGAGGCCACCGTCGATCGGGAAATGACGACATGGTGCGCGGCGTTTCTGGACGAAGGCGAGGCGAGTTGGTCTATGCCTTACCGTGAACAGACCTTCTACCGGGCGTGGAAAGCCCTTGCGCAATACGACGCGGCCTTGTGGCTGATCGGCATCCGACAGGCAGCCGGCAAAGTACGGGCGCTTCCGGATCGGCCGGAAGACGCGATCCTGGAAAGCCTGATGCAACTGAGAATTCCCAAGGCGGCGTGGGAAGGCTATCTGACCCAGCATCTCGCCGCTCTGTTTGGATGGACCGGTTACATCAAGTGGCGCGCGAGTCAGACCGGCTTTCCCTGGCAGGAACAGTGTCCGATCGATCTGGTGAATTATCTGGCGGTCCGCCTGTTCTACGAACGTGAACTGGTGACGCGGATGTGCCGAGATCGACTTGGGTTCACCGGAAGCTATGACGAGATCCGGCGATTCGCGGACGAATACCCGCACGCCTGCTGGCTGCGACGGGAGCATGTGGCCGGGCGTCTTTCCACAGCCGCAGCCAAACTGGTTCGTCGGCTGTCGCGGTCTTGTCGGCGAACCAATCATGCGGCCTGGGAGCGCGTGGGCCGCGAGCAGTACAAGCACCATCTCGAACAGGAAGCCGAAAGCGCTCTGCAGGCAACGGCCCGCTCCCTCGTTCGGCTGGCACGGGCGCTTGGGATCGACCCGGCCGCGATCGAGTCGACCCCTCCTTCCGACGTTCGGACGGTGCTCGAGTGGCTTGCGGGGTTTCCACCGTCGCAGCATGGCCCGCGCTGGCTCGAAGCCTTCGAAGCGGGCTATCGCCGCGATGTGTTGAGTCGTCTCGCGGCTAGGGCTCGGTCAAGTGCATCGACGATGCGCTCGACGGACCAGGAAGCGCCGTCGAGACCGCTTGCGCAGGTCGTGTTTTGCATCGATGTCCGGTCGGAGGTCCTTCGCCGCCACCTCGAGTACCGCGGAGGGTACGAAACGTTGGGCTTCGCCGGCTTCTTCGGCGTGCCGCTGGACTATCAACCCTTCGGTGCATCCTATGCCGTCGCCCATTGCCCCGTCCTGTTGAAACCGAAAAATCGGGTTCGCGAAGTGCCGCGCAGTTACCACGGGACGGTCGCCGAGCGGCACAAGACGGCGACGCGGCTTGCCGAAGCGGCGCACACCTTGTTGCACGATTTGAAGGGCAACGTCATCACGCCCTATGTGATGGTGGAGGCGCTCGGCTGGTTCTTCAGCGTTCCCTTTTTCGGGAAGACACTGATCCCTGTCTGGTATCACGCGGTGAGCCGAGGGTTGAAACGGCTCTTGATTCCGTCCGTGGCGACGACCGTGACGGTTGAGAAACTCACCCGGGAAGAAGCAGAAGAGATGGTGGCAGCCGAACAACAGGCCAGGATTCGGGAATTGCTGCGCGAACGATTCGGCTTGGGCGGCGGGGCCCTGTCTCCCGCGCTTTTGGACAAAATTCGAAAAAAGGCGATGGGCCAGGCGAACGGGATCAACGGCGAAGTGGCGGACGCGTTACGCTTAACTCCGGAGGCGGAAGAAGCCTTCTTCCAGGAGCTGCGCGAACGCCACCGGATCAGCCCGCGCGGAATTTCGGAGCGGTTGGAACGGATCACGCAGACCGGGTTCACGCTCACCGAACAGGCCTACTACGTCGAGGCGGCGCTTCGGTTGATGGGGCTGACGTCCAACTTCGCGCGCGTCGTGCTGTTTTGCGCGCACGGCAGCACCTCGGACAACAATCCCTTCGAGGCCGCGCTCGACTGTGGTGCCTGCGGCGGGAATCAGGGCCTCTCCAATGCCCGGGTCATCGCCGCGATGGCGAACAAACCCGCCGTGCGTGAGATGCTGCAGGCGCGCGGCATCGCGATCCCGAACGACACCCATTTCTTCGCCGCACAGCACGACACAACGGCCGATACCGTCCGCATCGTCGATCTGGAAGACGTTCCGGCCACGCATCGGAAAGACCTCCAGCGGCTCATGGAGGATTTGGACGAGGCGTGCACCCAGGCTGCGCTGGAGCGGTGCCGCGCACTCGATGGGTCCGCAGGTCCGCTCGATCCCCGCGCGGCGCGGCGAGTCGCCCGGAGGCGAAGCCAGGACTGGGCGGAGGTCCGGCCGGAGTGGGGGTTGTCACGCAACAGCGTCATGATCATCGGCCGGCGGGCCTTGTCCCAGTCGGTCGACCTGCAGGGCCGCGCCTTTCTGCATTCGTACGACCACCGCCAGGACGCGTCCGGCAAACTGCTGGAGACCATCATGACCGCCCCGCTCGTGGTCGCGCAGTGGATCAACATGGAGCATTACTTCTCGACCGTCGACAACGAGGTCTACGGCAGCGGCAGCAAGGTCTATCACAACGTGGTCGGTCGCATCGGCGTGATGACCGGCGTGTGGAGCGACCTGCGCATCGGACTCCCCGCCCAGACGGTCTTCAACGGCCAAGCACCCTATCATGAGCCGATGCGGTTGCTCGCCGTCATCGAAGCGCCGCGCGAGCGCATCACCGCGATCATCGACCGCCATCCCTCGCTCCGACAGTTGTTCAATCTCAATTGGGTCGTGCTTGTGGCGCTCGACCCGCGGGACGGCGAATTCCATCACTACGCCCACGCCGGCGGATGGATACGGAGAGGAGAACACCATGATCGGCTTGACGCTGCATCCGATGAAGGAAATCAAGATCGTCGTTCAGGGCGAACATTTGAAGTTTGTCACTGACTTGCTGGACCGGGTCGGCGCCACCGGCTATACGATCATCAACAACGTGTCCGGCAAGGGCCACCACGGATTTCACGAAGGCCATCTGCTGTTCGACGACACCAGTAGCCAGGTGATCGTGTTCACGGTCGTGCCGGACGAAAAAGTCGAACCGATTCTGGCTGGCCTGGGCCCGCTTTTTAACAAGCACTCCGGCGCGATGTTCGTCAGCGACGTAGCGGTCAGCCGCCGCGAGCGTTTCGTCGGAAAATAGCGAGGGGGCCCGGAGTCTTCTCCCTCGACGCCCACCGTCCGCGGCCGGTATACTACCCGCACTGGCGGAGGCGTTCCGCCTCCATTCCTTCACACCTGATCGAGCAACGACCCCCATGTCATCGACCCGACGCTTTCGTCCGAAACCGCCGCTCCTGACACAGTTGGAAGTCGCCGCCGCCGAAGTGCTGGCCTGGGTCAGCGACTGCATCGAGGGCGGCCTCTGCTTCGTCTCCCAAGGCATCCTCATCTACGAGAACTCGCGGTTCGGAGAACTCGTCGAGGCTTCCGCCGCAGGAGACGGAGAGCCGAACCAGTCGACTCCGGAGCGCCCCGCCCCGTCCTCGCTTCGCACGCGCCTGTTCGCCGAAACAACCGCCTGGAACGACAAGCCGCTCGGTTCCCGGGGGATCGCCGAGTATCGTTTGACCAACCGCCAAGGCCGGCAGCTCGTCTACGAATGCCGCTTCAACGTCGTTCCCTATCACGGCGGCGCGGGCGTCCTGCTGGTGCTTCAGGACGTCACCGGACGAACGCTGCTCGCGCACGAAGCCTCGCAGGTCGCCCGATTCCAATCGGTGCTCGCCCGGATCGGCGCGTTGGCGGTCAGCGGAGTGGCGGTCCAGGAAATCATGAACGAGGCGGTCCGGCTGACCGCCGAAGCCCTCGACGTCGAGCTGTGCAAGATTCTGATCCCTCGGGAGTCCGATGAGCACCTCTATCTCGTGGCGGGAGTCGGTTGGCGCGAAGGGTTGATCGGAAGCCTCACGGTCGAAGGCGGTACTCATTCCCAAGCCGGCTATGCGATCCGGGAGCGCCGTCCGGTCGTCGTCCGCGACCTCCGCAACGAAACCCGCTTCACGCCTTCCCGGCTTCTGTCGGAGCACGGGGGGATTTCCGGCATGAGCGCCCCGATGATGGTCCAGGATCGTGTGTACGGCGTCATGGGCGCCCATTGCAAGCGCGTCCGGGAATTCTCGGACAAGGAGTTGGAGTTTTTGTGTTCCGTGGCGAACACCGTCGCCACGGTCCTGGAGCGGTGGCGCCGGGAGGAGACCCAATTGCAGCTCTACCACCGGCTGTTCGAGCTGGTGCAGGACGGGATCATGCTGACCGACACGGAAGGCCGCCTGCTCGAATGGAACCCGGCGATGGAACGGATGACGGGATGGAAGCGGGAAGAAGTGATCGGGCGCACTCCCGCCGTGCTCAAATCCGGGAAACATTCGCCGGAATTCTACGGGCGACTATGGCAGGCGATCCGTTCGGGGCATCCGTTCGTGGACCGCTTCGTCAACCGGCGCAAGGACGGTTCCGAGTTTCTGGTGTGGGAGAGCGTGAGCCCGGTGAAGGATCCGGACGGCGCGATCCGCTACTACTTGGCGATCCTGACCGATCTGAGCGAGCGGGAGCGGATGTTGGAAGCGCTGCGCCACACGGAGCAGGTGAAACTCGTCGGGCAACTGGCCGGCGGGATTCTGCACGAAGTCCGCAATCCGCTGATCGGCCTCGGAAGTCTCGCCATGCACCTGGCCGAGCAGGACGCGTTGCCGCAGGCTGCGCGGGACCGGTGCCGGCTCATCGCCCGCGAAGCGGCGAGGATCGACGAACTTCTGGAGTCCCATTTGGGACAGTTGCGCCCGCGCCCGTTCGATCTCCAACCGTGCGACCTGCCGGCCTTGCTGGACGATACCCTGATCCTTCTCCGGCCGAATCTGCTGAAACACCGGATCGCCGTCAAGAAGGACCTGGAAGCGGATCTTCCGCCGGTGGAGGTGTCGCGGGCCCACATCCAGCAAGTCTGCCTCAACATCATGATGAACGCCGTCGAGGCCATGGCCAACGGAGGCGATCTGACGGTCGCGATGAGACGTGAAACCCGGCGGACCGCGGGGGTCGTGGTGACCTTTACCGATACAGGCAAGGGGATTCCGCCGGAGGACTTGAAACGCATCTACGAACCGTTTTTCACCAGCGGTAAAGCGAAGGGGGTCGGCCTCGGCCTGACCATCACCCAGGATATCGTCGAACGGCATGGTGGGCAGTTGGCTATTTGCAGCCCACCGGGGCGTGGAGCCGTCGTCGAGGTGTGGCTGCCGTTGAAGGGCGAGGGATAACCGTGGCGTGGCAAATCCTGCTGGTGGAGGACGAAGCGTCGGTCCGGGAAGCCTTCGCCCTGAGGCTGACCGATCACGGCTATCTGGTTCAGACCGCTGGATCAGGAGAAGAAGCACTCGCGGCGCTTCGCACTTACGAGCCCGATATCCTAGTGCTGGACTTGCTCATGCCGAACCTCTCCGGCCTGGACGTGCTGGCCCGGGTTAAAGAGGTCTTGCCGAATCTTCTCGTCATCCTACTGACCGCCCGAGGTACCGTGAAGGACGCAGTCGAAGCGATGCGGCTCGGCGCGTTCGATTTCGTGGCCAAATCGATCGACATGGAAGATCTCCTGCATGCGCTGGACAGGGCGACGGATCTGCTGGCGCTCCGACGACAAGTGCAACTGCAAAGCGGTCAGGATACGGAGCGCTACGCCATCGATCGCGTAGTGGCCAAGAGCCCCGTCACCCAGGCATTCTTGCAGCAGGTGCGGGAACTCGCCAAGAACGACCGGGTGACCGTGCTTCTGCAGGGCGAGACCGGTTCCGGCAAGCAGTACATGGGTCGCGTCATTCATTACAACAGCCCACGAGCCGACAAACCCTGCGTGGAAGTCGATTGTCCGTCGATCCCGCGCGAGCTGTTCGAAAGCGAGTTGTTCGGTCACGAGAAAGGCTCGTTCACCGGTGCCTCCGCCAGGAAATGCGGTTTGATCGAGCTGGCAGAAGGCGGCACCGTCTTGTTCGACGAGATCGGCGACCTACCTCTTCCGTTGCAAGCGAAGTTGCTCCGGGTCCTCGAAGAGCGGACGTTGCGCCGGGTAGGAGGCTCAACGAATATTCCTGTCGACGTGCGATTCATGGCCGCGACGAATCGAAATCTCAAAGAGGCGGTCGCGAAGGGCGAATTCCGCGAGGACCTCTATTACCGACTCAACGTCGTCACCTTGACCGTGCCTCCCCTCCGCGACCGCCGAGAAGACGTGATTCCTCTGGCCGAGCAGTTTCTCGCCCGTTCTGCCCTCGCACTCAAAAAACCGGTTCGTCTGTTGGGGGAGAGCGCCAAAGCCGTGCTGGAAACGTATCCGTTTCCGGGCAACGTCCGCGAACTGAGCAACGTGATCGAACGCGCTGCCCTATTCTGCCCCGGAGAGCGGCTGGAAGCGCTCCATTTTCCGTCCGACCTCCAGGGACCGACGGCACCGGCGTCCTGGACTGTCTCGGGAGTGCAGCCAGCCGTTGCCGGCTCCGACGATCCGATGACCGTGCACATCCGGTTCCGTATCGGGGAACAATCCCTGGCGGATCTTGAAGATCGGATCATCACCGAAGTACTGGAGCGGTCAGGCGGAAACAAGACACAGGCTGCCAAACACTTGGGAATCACTCGCTGGATGCTGGAGCGCCGCCGGAAAAAATAATTCCAAGACACTCCCCCCTCCAATCCACGGGGATCTGCCCCTGGATTCCAGACCTCCGTGTGCGGCTTCGCACAGAAGTTCTTGCGTTCCGTGTGCGGATGCACGATGAAGGTGTGCACCGCGGTGTTTTCCCTTCGTCGAGTGGACCAATGTGAGGGACTCACCGGCCGTTTTGCCAGCAAGTGCGCTGCTTTGTGCCGCCTTCCTTCTGTGAAGGGGAGCACCGCGCATCGGAGCCGGGTATCGATCACGAAAGAATTCATGATGCATCGTCTGAGGCCTGGTCGTGATAGGCAGGCTCATGCTGAAACCCGGAGCCTATCGACTTGAGACATTGACGTTGGATTGGTTTCTTTCTGGTGACGACCAAGGCGTACTGGATTCCCCTCCTCGTTTGTCCAGTGCGTCCGTGGGCTGGGCACCTGAACCTTGATCGGCGGTGTCCCGAGACTCAGCCATACGCGAGACGGTTGGAGTATTGAAGCATCGGAGGCGAACAGGAACATGGGTTCTGTGACGGGGGTTGCACGAATCGGAGTTCTCACGATTGTCCTCCCAGTCGGACTGCTGATGCTGGCACACGCGGCCGATAGCACGGTTGAAAAAAAGCGGCGCGGCCGGGCCGGCGAGGATCCGGCTCGTCTCGTCCTGCAGTACGCGGAAGCCTTGACCACGGGGAAGGCGGAGGATTGGGCCGCGGTCGACTTGGGCTGTCTCGCCCGGCGCCGTGATTCGGAACCTTCAGCCGGGACAGACAACACCTGCTGGGAGGACACGATGAACGCCCATCGAATCCTTGTGGCGGATGACCCGGAGCCTGGTGTTTTCGGGGCGGCTGGGCGCGGGATCGGTTTAGGACTGATTTCGGAAACCCATCGGCAGGCCGACACCTGGAAGAATTACCCGCCCGCGATCTTCGTCTCGCCGGCCGTCGTCAAGGAAACCACACCAAGGATTGCCGTGAAAAAGGTCTGGCCTGCCAGGACAATCGCGATTCAAGAGCAAGGGAAAGATCCGGTCGCCGTCCGCGGCAGCATGGTCGAGGTTCGCGTCATGTATCCCAATCCGCTCACTGCCCCGTTGGCGCTCAAGCCGGGCGAAGTCTGGTGGGCCAACGGCCAAATTCGCCGGTATGGTCCGGTGCGACAGGTTGACGTCCGGTTTGTCGTCGTGAGCGGATTACGAAAACGCGGCTTTGCGCGGGACAGCGCGGTTGTGAATGAGGCACTCGCCGACGCGCCTCAAATCCCGGGAGCACGGTACGGGTTGGACCCGGAGAACATCGGACGCGCGTTCGAGCGGCCCGGTGTGCAATCCGTCGAGCCGCCAGTCAAGGGCGGATTGGTTCTCGGATCGGCGCAGTGGTGGACCAAATCGGAAGCGGAGGAGCACTATCGGGCCGGGATCGAGCGTGCCAAACATTTGCCCAGCCAACCTGACCGGCTGGCGCTGCTCAGACGGCTCCTGCTCATTGATTCGGCTGATGTCGAAGCGAACCGTTTGCTCGGCAATGAGCTGTTCGAGGTCTATGTGTCAGAAGGCCTCAAGAAAAGCGGCATCAATGCGAACGACCAGAACGTCAGGCGCCGTCTCGCCGAACTCTATTGGAATATCCAGGCTCCGACCTGGCGCCAAGAACTCACCGCCGTCGCGACGGGCGAGGAACCCGCCGCAGAGGCATTGTATGGTGGCATCGCGGCGCTCGAGATCGTCGTGAACACGGGTACGGCGGATCCTGAGATCCGCCGTCGCCTGGGTGCGCTGTATCGGTGGAATGGTGAGGCCGAGAAGGCGTTGGCGCTGCACGAAGGATTGCTCCAGCAGGCACACGAAACGGATAGGACTGGGCGAGGCGCGCTCCTGGCGGAAATGGCCTGGGACCGTATCCAATGGCTGGCCTGGAATCGCCGATACGACCATCCGTGGCAGCAGGCCGCCCGGCGGGAGGCGGAACAGGCACTGGAACTAGTAGAGGACCCTGTCGACAAAATGGCGGCGGCCCAAGCCCTGCTGATGTTGGAAGCCTTGTCCTTCGACCGGACCCCGAGCACGATGGAAGCCCGCGTCGGGCTTGTCAAACACTGGCATGATCGCGTTCCCCGTCCCGTCAAGATGGTCGGCGTCTGGGCGTATCTGGTGGGAAACGATTTGGTCAAGGGCTTGGTGCCAGAGGGAACCGAGGTGGTTCTTCCCTCTCCCGTCCGCTCTCTGGAAGTGCTGGATGTCGCCGTTCATGGAACTCCTCCTACCCAGGATCTGCTTCGCGAGTATGAATTTGACCACGAGCTGCCCGGAGCAACTCCTCGAGGATTTCTCGCCGCGAATACAGACCAGAGAGACCAAGCCGATTGGCGAATTGAAGTCGATCCACAGGCGCCGACCGCTCCCTACGTGTTGGCCCATGATGCCGTTTGCGCGTCGGCTGATTGCGTGCACACGCTCCTGACCAAGGAGGCCACGTTCGACTATGTGGATGTGACAGTCAAGCTCAAGCTCGGCGAGGAACGGAAGGGCCGGGCCGGCATCGCCGTGGGCGGGCAGACAGGCAACATCTTGTATGCCGCCACGGTGAATCAGGACATGACTGAAGTGGCCATTCATCGAGTCGAGCCGGGGCAGGTGACTGTCCTTGGCACGGCTGCCGTCAAGCCGAAGCCCGGCATGTGGCATCTCTTGCGTCTTCAACGGGAGAACTTCGCTCATCTCAGCCGACCGCGACTGGCGGTGTTCTTCGACGGCGCGGAGGTGCTGGCGGTTTCGGATGAGCCGATCCGCCAAGCGGGACGCGTCGGCTTGATTACGATGGGCAGTGCGAGCGCGCGATTCGATGGCTTCCATGTCCTGAAGCTTGTTTCAAACGAGCCGCTGTCGCCCCCTGCGGCCTATTGAGACGCAGCATCTCTTCGCGGGCTTGACCGCATAGCGGTACAAGGTAGACGTACCGATGGCCTCGGAGCATCCGAGGCGAAGGGGCTCGTCTCGGACTGGCAGCGAGACGCGCGACAGGCGATGCGTTCGGGCTTCTTACCTGCGTTCAGAGTCTGGATGAAGCCCAATTGTACTGTTCGATTAGTACCCCTTTGGTGTTCGATGCCGGCTGTGAGCCTGATACTTCGAACGCCGATCCACTCCTCGAGTCGGGCGATGGCTGTCAAGGTCTTTTTACTCACTCGCCGACTTGAGTGTGGAGCGTTCCCGTATCAGACTGGGGCATACCGCCATCCGTTCGAAGACGGTCTGGCCGTGAGGAATCTCGATATATCCCGCTGGAGATGTTCGACCGACTCGAATCGGGGTATAGGAGTATCGACATGGAACACTTGCGCCAACTGGAAGACCAGAGC
>JBBIOW010000026.1:13143-25224 GCA_037443165.1 Nitrospiraceae bacterium
TTCGGACTGGTACACTTGGGGCAAATGGCAGCACATCTCGGCTAACTCCTCCGCGCAGGCGACCAGCACATCGCATGGCTTGCCATGCTGTGGTCAATGGGCAAGGATTCGACGGTCTTGCTCTGGCTGGTGCGCAAAGCGTTCTTCGGGCACGTGCCATTTCCACTCATCCATATCGATACCGGGTATGAAATCCCGGAGCTCATCGAGTATCGGGACCGCATCGTCCGCGAATGGCGGCTGCGCCTGGTGGTGGGGCAGAACCAGGAGGCGCTGGCGGCCGGCATGAATCACACGAAAGGACGTGTGACCTGCTGCACCGCGCTGAAAATCGATGCGTTAAAGCAAACCATCGCTAAGCATGGATTCACGGCGTTGATCCTCGGAATCCGGTCGGACGAAGAAGGCACGCGCGCGAAGGAACGGTACTTCTCACCGCGTGACTGCCACGGCGAGTGGGATTTCCGCGATCAACCTCCAGAACTATGGGACCAGTACAAGACCTCGTTCCCCGATGGGACTCATATCCGGATTCATCCCCTTCTGGACTGGACTGAACTGAATGTTTGGGAATATCTCCAACTCGAGAAGATCCCGCTTCCTTCGCTCTACTTCGATCAAGGAACCGGCACCCGCTACCGCAGCCTCGGGTGTGTTCCGTGCACTGCGACAGTCCCATCCACAGCTCGCACAGTCGAAGACATCATCAGCGAACTACGCACGACCACGGTCGCGGAACGAGCCGGGCGTGCGCAAGACGAAGGTCGCGGGATGGAGGTGCTGCGGAAACTGGGACATATGTAACCCCTCTTGAAGAGGGCCGCATCGTTCCGGCAACCTGTCAGTCATCCTAGACGAGCTCTGTCACTGAATGCCTGCTGAAGTGCTCGCCGCTTCTGATCCGACGGCCGTTCGGCTGGCTGCAGAGATCATCCGGAGTGGCGGCCTCGTCGCCTTTCCGACGGAAACGGTGTATGGACTCGGTTGCAACGCGTTGAACCCAGACGCGGTCGCGCGCGTCTTCGAGGTCAAGCAGCGGCCGTCGTTCGATCCCCTCATCGTGCATATTGAAGCCCGGTCTTCCCTCGATCACCTGGTTCAGACGATCAGTCCGAGCGAACACCGGTTGATGGATGCGTTGTGGCCTGGTCCGCTGACCTTGGTGTTGCGGAAGTGCGAGAACGTTCCCGATCTTGTGACCGCCGGGCTTCCCACCGTCGCGATTCGGATGCCGGCTCATCCGGTCGCACAGGCGCTGATCCGGGCAGCAGGCGTGCCGATCGCCGCGCCGAGCGCCAATCCCTTCGGCTACGTCAGCCCGACCACCGCCGAGCATGTACGTCAGGGGTTGGGAGATCGAATCGATCTGATTCTCGACGGAGGTCTCTGTCCCATTGGGGTGGAATCCACCATCGTTTCGATGACCGGTTCTGAGCCAGAGATTCTCCGTCCCGGTGCTTTGCCACTCTCGGAGCTAAAATCCATCATCGGTCCTCTTGCGTACCGGCGCGGAAACGATCAGCAACCGCAGGCGCCTGGCCGGCTCGCTCGCCACTATGCGACACGCACACCACTCACCATCTTACCTGCACCGGGGGCGCACGGTGTCGCGCCTGGTGAACGAGCTGGCCTCCTCGCGATCTCTGGAGCCGGGAACCTGGTTGACTACGCAGTGGTCGAGGTGTTGTCTCCCCGTGGCGACCTTCGTGAAATAGCCCGAAACCTTTTTGCCGCGTTACGTCGATTGGATGTAGTCGGGCTCGATCGGTTGTATGCCGAGGCCGTGCGAGGAACAGGGTCTCGGCTGCGCGATCATGGATAGACTCCGGCGTTGCGCTGCTGCCGTAGAGCTGGAAGGCCGCCCTTCGATAATCGGGCAATAGACGAGACGCGCCCCAGGCCATCGATGCAGAGAACCGTAGTCCCTTCGTGACGGCGCCGCACAATCCCTTTCTTCGCGCAACGGAGATTGTTGCGTTCCTGAACGCGAAGCACAACGCGCGCATGAGCCGCAATGATCGTGGGGTCCGTCGTCGGGTTACATCCGTGGAATCCCTCCTCTGAGCGACAACACACCCACCTGAACGTGCATCTCACACGATCACATCTGTAGTGACGTCTTCGCCGCGTGCGGCGCCGCACGCGGCGTGTGTGGCCGCACATAGTTCCACCCCACCAGACCTCGTGAAGAATCAAAGTCAGGATTCGTGCGTCATGTGTTTGCTTTGATTGTTCCTGCAGTTCAACGCAGGAGCCGCTGAGTAGAAGACCGTGATCTTTGATTTGCTTGTTGAAAGGGAGGGGATAGAGGAAGACAAAGGCGAAAGCATATGGTGAACATTGCGGAGCCCTATACCGATGTCCAACGTATGGAGTTGCGGGCTCATGTGAAGCTCGCGGCCCAAACGCTCGCCAAACTCTGGCCGATGCGCACGTTCATCTCGCGCAACCCGCTGCAGGGAATGGAGCACCTGAAGTTTGAAGAAGCCGTTCTCCGCGGAGAGCAATTGTTCGGCGGGCGGGGGTATTTGCCGCTGGACCATTATCGGGAAGCGTTTAAGCAAGGGAGAGTCCGGCCCTGCGATATCGAAGAAGTCTTGCGGCCCCTGGCCTCCGATAAACAGGTTCAGTTCGGTGACCGTCGTCTGTCACACGTTGACGTGCTTCGGATCGCGCTCATCCACGGCCTGCATCTGACACCAGTGGACGGCCTGCCGGAGATCGCGTCACACGCGCGGAAGGAGCCGCGGCTCGATATGGACCGTACGATTCGGTGGCTCTCCGCGATCGAGACCAAGCATGTTCCGGCGTCGGATCAGGTCGTTCGCCAAGCCGCGCTGGAGGACTGGCTCTCTCAAGAAACCTTAGCGACGTGGTGCGATCGAACATTGGGAACCACGATCACCCATCAGATCAATCGACAGATGATCAAGTGGTGCGCGGCCTTCTGTGACGAAGGCGAAGCGGTGTGGCCCATGCCCTGCCGCACTGAGGGGTTCTACCGCGCATGGAAAGCGGCGGCTCGATTCGATCTGAGTCTGGCTTGTTTGCGGATTACACGGGCGCCAGAAAAAATCCAAGCCCTCTCCGACCGTCCGGAAGATACGTTGATCGAATCGCTCCAGAGACTCAAAGTGCCCCAGACCATGTGGCAGGAATACTTCGTGCTGCACCTCTGTGCTTTGCCCGGTTGGACGGGGTTCATCAAATGGCGGGCCGAGCAAACCTCACATCCTTGGCAACAGTTATACCCAATCGACCTGGTCGAGTATCTCGCGGTTCGGCTTTTTTACGAGCGCGTACTGGTGGCCAGAAGCTGCCAAATGGCGTTGGCATGCTCGGGGGACATCGAATCCGTTCGGGAGTATGCCATGCGGTTTCCCCATGTTGTCTGGTTCTGGAGGACGCTCCGGTCTGGTCTCCTGCCGTACCAGGCTCAGAGGGAAGCGGATCGTCTCAGGCGATGGTGGCGACGGGCAGATCTGCGGTCATGGGATGAACTCGCCCAACGCTGGGTCGAGACCTATCGCCGCCTTTGGCGCGAGCATCTTATCGCAGATCGGGCACGCCTGATCGTCAGGCTGACGGAGGCCGTAGGTACTACGACCGAGCTCGCCATGACGACTTCACCAAGCGATCTTTTGACGCTGCTCGAGTGGCTCCGCGCATTTCCTCCGCGCCTGCAGGCTCTGAAATGGCTCGAAGCTTCCGAATTGACTCATCAGTCCCGGGTGCTCGGGGAAATCGCCAAAGCAGGGATGAGCCACTCTACCGGTTCATCTGCCATTCAGTGGACCGATCGCCCGCTCGCCCAATGGGTTTTCTGTATCGACGTCCGATCGGAGGTGTTACGGCGACATCTCGAACAATGTGGAGGATACCAGACCTTGGGGTTCGCCGGATTTTTCGGTCTGCCCATCAGGTATCAATCCATGGATCAGGTCCATGAGGCAGAGCTCTGCCCGGTCTTGCTGAGGGCCAAACATGTGATACGAGAAGTTCCACGGGCTTATCACGGTGAACGTGTACAACAGCGCAAGCGAATGACTCGACTTGCGACATTATGGCGAGAGATCGCTCACGATCTGAAACACAATGTGATCACTCCCTATGTGATGGTCGAAGCCGTGGGCTGGTTTTACGCGTTGCCCTTGTTCGCCAAAACCTTGTGTCCCCTGGTCCATGGCCACCTCAAACAGCGGCTGTCCAGGTACCTGATGCCGGAGGTTGCTACGACCCTGACGGTCGACAAATTGAGGCGAGAGGAAGCAGAAGCTATTGTTGCCGCTGAACAGCGGCTCCGGATTGCCCGGTGGTTGCGCAGTCGGTTCCGCATGGGACATGGCAAGCTGACCACCCTTGTTCTGGAACGCCTCCGTCAGGAAGCGCTTGCGAGCGAACCAGAGACCGCGACCGGGTCAGGATCGCTCACCCAGCTCTTGGGGCTCCCGCCGGATTGCGAAAAGGCCATGAGAGAAGCAATTCGTCGGGATTGCGGCGTGAGCCCCGGGCTCTTTCGTGCCAGATTCGATCGGATCACGCAAACAGGATTCACAGTCATGGAAGAGGCGTACTATGTGGAGGCCGCGCTGCGGATGATGGGTCTGGCCGGACCGTTTGCGCGTCTGGTAGTCCTTTGCGGCCACGGAAGTACCACGGATAATAATCCGTATGAATCGGCCCTGGATTGCGGAGCCTGTGGGGGGAGTACCGGATTGCCCAATGCACGGGCGTTCGCCATGATCGCGAATCGGCGGCAGATCCGTGAGATTTTAGCTCAACGGGGTCTTGTCATTCCACCGGACACCCATTTCGTTGCCGCCCTTCACGATACCACCACGGATCGGCTCCAAATAGTAGATTTGGAAGACGTCCCATCGACCCACCGCAAGGAACTCGAGCAGATACTGGAAGACGTGGAGGAAGCTCGCGGTGCGGCGGCCGCTGAGCGATTGACGAGATTGTTCCAGGGCGGTCCGTGTGACGATGCACAGACAGCGGTGCGGACACTGGAACGGTGCAGCTTGGATTGGGCCGAAGTGCGCCCGGAATGGGGGCTAGCACGCAACAGTGTGTTCATCGTCGGCCGTAGACATTTGACTCACGGGATCGATTTGGAAGGCCGGGCGTTCTTGCACTCGTATGATGTTTGGTTGGATCCAGACGGCAAGTTGCTGGAGATCATCTTGACAGCGCCCTTGATCGTTGCTCAATGGATCAACCTTGAGTACTACTTTTCGACTGTGGATCCAGCTGTCTATGGGAGCGGCAGCAAGGTCTACCACAACGTCACCGGACGCATCGGTGTCATGACGGGCAACTTCAGCGACCTCCGAATGGGACTGCCGGTACAGACCGTGATGGAAAGCGGGCATCCGTATCACGAGCCGCTACGGCTCACGGCAGTGATCGAGGCCCCACCCGAGCGGATCAGCGCAATCATCGCTCGTCAACCGGCTTTGAAGACGCTGTGCGACAACTCCTGGCTCAAACTGGTAGCGCTCGATCCGACAGAAGGTCGTTTCTATCGGTATCATCCACGGTCGCAATGGGTGATCATTCCGCAGAACAGGCTCCATGGGCCCAGCCCCCAGCATGTGGCCCCGGCTGTCATGGATGGCAAAACGGAGCGCGGCGGGCATGGCTGATCGCGGTACGTGCCCGATCCCAATGTATCAGGCACTTCCTTCGTCATCGTACGAACAGGTCACGGACTTGTTCCGTCGGCTCGAAACCGAGTGCCTGCTCAAAGGCCGTCTACCGGATGGAACGGTGGATCCCAGCGCCATCTCCCGGTGCCTCCATGAGCTTGGCCGGCCAGATCGACAGTATCGATCCGTACACGTCACGGGGACCAACGGGAAGACGGCGGTCTGCCGCTTGATCGCTACCCTGCTTCAACGTACTGGGATGAAAGTCGGCGTCTACACGAGTCCGCTGGTGGGCCCGTATCGCGAACGCATAGCGGTCAACGGCCATCCGATCAGCGAACGTGAATTTGTCGACGCATGCAATCACGTGAAACCCTTGATCGATTTGGCAGGTGTCGAACTCAGCCCATTTGAGTTTTTGACCGCTACGGCGTTTGTCGCCTTTCGCGCGGCCAAAGTCGACTATGCGGTGATCGAGGTCGGTATTGGCGGCCGCCAGGACGCAACTAACGTCATCGCTCCGGAAGTGTCGATCGTGACGACCGTTGAGTACGATCACATGGATGTTCTTGGCGAGACCCTCGAGGAAATCGCGGCCGAGAAAGCAGGGATTATCAAGCCGTTCACACCCGTCGTCTGCGGAACCATGGAGGAGGGGCCGCGTGCTGTGGTCTTAGCTCGCGCCACGGAGGTCAAGGCGCCTGTCGTGTTGATGGGTCGGGAGTACGAAGTGCTAGAGTTTGTCCGCAAGGGTCTCACAGCCCGGGCTTCGTTCCGCGTGGGAGACCAGGTTTGGCGTGACATCGAGATCAACTCCCCTGCTCCTTTCGTGGCGACCAACATGGCGCATGCCTTGGCGACTTGCGAGACATTGCGAGAGCGAGGGCTCGTCTCCGATCTCAACCAAACGGTCGTGCGCACGGTCTTCGAGGACATTGCCCTCGGGACTTGCTACCAGATGGTACCGGGCTCTCCATGCTTCCTCTTGGACGGAGCGCACAATGTTCCGGCCGTAGCGAGTCTGGCAACCATGCTTCGAAGCACCTTCGAGGGATGGCGACGCGTGCTGGTCGTTTCGATCGATCCTCGGAAAGAGTACGAGACAATGATCCGCTGCTTGGCCGACGCTGGAGCCGATCGGGCTATTTTTACCCGGTGTCCACACACCGATTCGGTTCCGCCTGCAGTTCTTGCGGACCTGTGGCGATCGTACACCTGTGCTGCGGCAGAGGTGCTCGAGGATCCCGATACGGCTATTACCCGAGCAGTACTGGCGGCAGGGCCTCGAGGTCTCGTCGTGGTCACCGGCTCTACCCACCTCGCCGGGTACTGCTGGATGGCAGCCAAATCGATGCCTACCAGCCGAGTCGAGACCAATCCGTTTTCACCGTGAGCCAGGATATGAGCATGTGCGCACGGTCAACCGAGCGATGCGTGTGTATTCGCACGAAGGCGGATATGGAAATCTGGATCGGATGGAGATACCGACCAAACCCAAATCCCGCAAGCGACCGTCTCCCCGAAGACTCCTTCCTCTTCGCCGTTTACTTGCAGTAGTGGAATCGCATTTGCAGCGGATCGGTTAAAGAGGGGAGCGGATGGTCCGATCGCCCTTGCTGTTTTAAGGGAGGTATTGGATGGCGAAGCATGTCGTGACAATGATTCCGGGCGAAGGCACCGGCCCGGAAATCTGCGAGGCGGTGCGCATGGTCATCGACGCCAGTGGCGTCGATATTCAATGGGAGTACGAAGAGATCGGGCTCGATTGTCTGGACAAGTACGGCACGTTGCTGCCGGAGAAGACCATTCAGAGCATCGCCAAAAACAAGGTGGCGCTCAAAGGTCCGACCACGACCCCGATCGGAACCGGGCACAAGAGCGCCAACGTGACGTTGCGCAAGGTGTTCGATCTCTACGCGAACGTGCGCCCGGTGCGGTTGATTCCCGCGTTGAAGCGACCTTGGGACAAGCTGGACATCATCAACTTCCGGGAGAATACCGAAGACTCCTATGCTGCGATCGAGCACATGGTATCCGACGAGGTGGCGCAGTGCCTGAAGGTCATTACCTGGCCAGGATCCTATCGCATCGCGGACTTCGCTCTGAAGTGGGCCCGGGACAACGGCCGGAAGAAGGTGTTCTGCGTGCATAAGGCCAACATCATGAAGATGACGGACGGCCTGTTCCTCGAAGCGTTCCGGGCCGCGGCCAAGAAATATCCCGACATCGAGACGGGCGACATCATCGTAGACAACTGCGCGATGCAGTTGGTCCGCAATCCCGGTCAGTTCGACTGTTTGGTCCTGCCCAACCTGTACGGCGATATCTTGACCGATCTCTGCGCCGGGTTGATGGGAGGGTTGGGTTTTGCGCCGGGCGCCAACGTCGGCGACAACTGTGCGATCTTTGAAGCCGTCCACGGATCGGCGCCGAAATACGCCGGGATGAAGAAAGTCAATCCGTCGGCCGTGCTGATCTCCGGCGTGATGATGCTCCGGTGGCTGAACGAAAAGGAGGCGGCGGACCGGATCGAGCGGGCCATGTTCCAGGTGCTGGAAGAGGGCAAGACGGTCACCTACGACGTGGGCGGGACCGCCAAGACGGACGAATACGCGCAGGCCATCATCGATAAGATGCGCGCGCGGAGGTGAGGAGGACACGATGCCGACGTTTACTCAAGAAGCGATCGCGACGAAAAAGAAGAAAGAGATCAAGCTGGTGGGTGTGGATATCTATATCATCACCGACAAGGGCATTCCGAAGTTCGCCGACGGGGAGTTCGGCCCCTTCAAGTGCGAGTTCATCTCGAATCGGGGGACGAAGGTGTGGCCGGGCTTCGTCAGTCCCGACCTCCTGATGGTGAATTGGTACCGCTGCCGGTTCATGGCGACGCGGGACGTGCAGGACGCGGACATGAACGCGTTTCTCGACGCGCTGACCAGGCGGGGCTGGTGGTGGTCCGCCGCGCAGAAGCTCTGGAATTACGACGGCGAGCCGGGCTACAGCAAAGCGTACTAGCGCTGTCGCTCTCATCTTCCCTCTCCCCTTACCTTAATAAGGAGAGAGGGAAGAAAAGGGGATCTTCGCATGCGGCAGGAAGAGCCAAAGGGTTAAAAGGAGGCTCCGCGATGAACAAGGCCTGTACGGCTCATGGACAGGTCAACGTTCTCCGTCCGCGGAGCGCAGGCTCGGAAGAAGCGGAGTCCGCTACGGTGGCCATGGATCACGGGGCAACGGATGCCACGGCGCCTCGCTCGCTGGACGCATTTATCCGCGACCGGTTTCGGACGACGTTGGAGGATGAACGAACGGGACGCAGAACCAACACCGGCAAGGCTCAGGAGTCGCCGATGATGAAGTGTGCGGGCCGATCGAAAGCCGAGATCGAATATGCGGTCATGTTGGCGGTGTTGAACTTTCAGACCGAATTCATGAAGTCCACCTACACCCGCGCGCAGGTTCACGTCAGCGACCATATCATCGAAGTGACGTTGACCCGCAGCGCCTCCATTCCCGCGGAAGAACGGCTGGCGCAATCCCAGGAGGGGCGCGCGCTGCTTGAGCAGGTGTACACGGCGTTATTCAAATCAGGCGAATCGCTGCTGCGGGCCGAGCTTGAAAAGGGCCTCGGCGTGAAGGTTCACCAGATCTTCGTCGACTTCGACGTGCTCTCCGGCACGCACACCATCCTCTTCCGGCTGGCCGGACCGGTCCACGCGGCAGCCACGGGATGAGGTGAATGTCGATTCGCCTTCCGCATACATGGTCCACTGAAGGCAGAAAGGGGGGTTCACCCATAGGGCTCTCCAGACTGGCCACAGCACCTCGCAAGCGGTCTGGGTTGGGCTCCACGTTGCACGCACTGGGCCGGCCTCGAACGTCTCCAGAAACGTAGCCTGTCCCTCCTTTGCTTTCCCTCTCTTCACCCTCACCCTCCCCTCTCCATCACCCATTGCATCGTGAAGAACAATGGGTACCCGGGGAGAAGGGAAAAACCACCCACACGATTTCCGGAAGAGCCACTAAAAGAACGCCATGCTCGCATACGTCACCGTGGAATTGTATTGATCGGTGATCCCCCGGTCGTAGCGCAGCACCTGGCCCTTTTCGGCGCGAATCAGTCGTAGAAGCGTGTAAATGGCCGCGAACCCGGAGATCCGGCGTTGGTCGTTTTCTTTGCGGATGAATTGGGCGAAGGCTTCCGGGTCGAGGTTCTCGACGTGCTTGAGCATCTCCAGGTCCTGTTGCATGCAGCGGTGAAAGGAAAAGTCGGTGGGCGGCGACGGGTCGCCGTACCGCAGGCCGATGTGGGCCAGTTCCACGCCGGCGATCACGCAGACGTCCCGGCCGGCGGCGGCGATTACGTCCTTGAGGGCGGCGATGAAGGAATCGATCAGTTCCCGGCTCTGCGGATCGCTGAAGCTGGTCGGAGGAAAGGAACAGAGGACCGGCACGATACTTACGGGCTTCTTGTCGCCCACGATGTGCTGGAGAAACGGGAGTTGGAATTCGATCGCGTGTTCGTATTGGTGACAAAGCTCCTCATCGAAGCTGTGCGGGACGTCCGCTCTCAGCCGCTCCAGGACGGCACGATCTGTCCGCACAACGCCCAACGGTGTCTCGAAATCTTTGTCCGTCACCGCGTAAAACGACTCCATTCCGGAATAGGCAGTCCCGAGGAGCACAAAGAGGTCCGGCGCCTCGGCTTCCATGAGTTCCTTGTAGGCCCAGGCATAGATAGGGCCGGCCTGTCGCAGGTCATAGGTCGGAGCGACGAGGCCCTTGATCTTTTTCCCACGGTTCTCGGACGGCTTGAAATCCGGACCCTCCTTGGACGAAAAGAAGCCTTCGATCTGCGCCCGGAGCTTCTGGCCGTCCGCTTCGTAGCCGCGTCCGGCGAAGGCGGCTTTGCGGACGGGCGATTCGCGATAGGCTTTCCTGGCCTGTTCCTTTGCCGCTTCGACCCGCTCCCCTTCTAAAAACAGTTTCGCGTCCAAATCCTCCACCAGCCGTTCAAGGTTGGGGTGATTCAGAAACTCCCCGAAGCGTTTGAGATAAAGCACGCCGATCTCTTCGAGGGAATGTTCCCCATCGAAATGTTGGACAAGGAAGAAATAGCTCAAGGGCAGGATGAGTTTCTCCTTGCTCAAGCCGGTGGGGTCCCACAGGACCATGTACTGCTCCTCGTTCTCCCGGATCGGCGAAAACTGCAGATTCCGGAGCAGCGGATATTTCTTAGGATCCTTGGGTGTAGGCGTCGCTTGCGTATCCATGATGGTCAGGGGCGGCATTCTAACGGAGGCCCGCCGTCATCCGCAACCGTTCGAGAGCTGAAGGTCGGTTACCCTTCAGGTGGCTGTGCGCGGCGCTGCCGGGTCCAAATCACCAGCGCGGCGACGGTCACGGCCGCCAGCCACAACGAGGCGCGCCCGTAGGCAGGATCGGAAAATTCGATGAGATCGGTCAGTCGGCCGATCAGGAGGGACATCCGGGCCATAACGGTATAGCCGAAGGCGGCGCCGAACGAGATCATCAGGAACAGGATACCGGTTCGGGCGACGGCTTTGCCGGCTCCCGTGTGTTCGACGGAGAAAAAGAAATAAAACAGCACCGACGTGACACCGAGCAGAATGACGATCGTGTTCAGGTTGCTGGCCGGGTTCAAGAGGTCGAAGCTGAAGGTCAGGCCGTCTCCGGGAACCATCGACGCCAGGGGACGAACCGTGTCTTCGACTTGCTTGAGGATGTACGAAGAGATCGTCCGCGGAATCGCGAGCCCGGCCCCCACCCCGACGATGAAGGCGAACGCGTAACGGGACAGCCACGCGGCCCTCGGAGCATACCGGGTCAGCATCAGCATCCCGATCGACAGCGGGATCAACAGAGACCAGTCGCCCTGTTTGACCATGGGCTCATAGATCAAGTGGATGATCACCGTGTCGTAAGCCTTCACGATCGTATATCCGACCGAGACTCCGACGTAGAGGTGTTCCGCCACTTTGAAGAGCGGGTTGTCTTCGTACAGGAACGACAGGATGAACAGTGTCAATCCCGTCGCGATCCAGGCTCCCAACAACGTGTCGAACGGCATGGCCTCCGCCGATCAGGTTCAGGTTGAAGTTTAGGTTGATTTAGCCTCAACTCTTCTGCTTCGTCCGCAAGGAGACATAGAAGATATTGCACAGGATCACGAGGACGATGATGGCGAAATGGGTTGCGGACTGGGCGTCCATCCCGGCCACGGCCCTCCCCTTCTGGCCGATCAGGCTTTCGTATTCGGCGGCGCCGCGCAGGCCGCCGATGAGCCCGTTGATCTGGCCGCTTCTCAGCAAGGGATCCAACCCCGGTGCGATCCCGCCCGGGCCGCCCCCGCCGCGCTGGAACTTGTACGTGTCCTTGCCGAAGCCATACCCCGCCTCGACGCGGGGAT
>JBBIOW010000027.1:0-12516 GCA_037443165.1 Nitrospiraceae bacterium
TGCGGCGACCGTCCCCGCTGAGACTTTCAGAAATTGCCGTCGTGAAACCTGCATAGCGTGTCCCTCCTGCTTAAAAAAGATCGATAACTGATACCTTCAAGAACCTCTTTCTTCCGTCTAGAGATCACCTCCTTTCCGCTTTTCGGCCTCAAGGCGCACAAGACGCGCGACACACCTTGAGTAATGGAAGGTAGTCAGCAAAGTTGTTGCCACAGTGTCCGGATTTCCGTTGTTCCTGCAGAGAAAGGCTTTAAGCGATTGATGGAGCGACGAGTTTTCGGGAAAAATCAGGCGGGCAACTCGATCAAATCTTCCCGAATCACAATCTGTCTCGAATATGTCGCTATGCGATTCCGGCGCGAGCGATCAGAATGCATTTATCTCACAAGCACTTACCGATCGCATACCGAAACATTCGCGTTCAGTGAGTACCGGGTAAGGAATGAAAAAATCGGGATAGAGCGGGATAGAGGAAGAAATGACGGACGTGATGTCACGAAATAGAAACACCGAACGGTAGACGTAGTCTTTGGACAGAACCGGTGTCAGGTAGGATGTCACCGAATGGAGACAACCAAGAAGTTCTCAGCCTTCCTGTCCGTCTGAGGCTGAAGGCTCGAGATAGCGCTTCATGAGGAGGGAGAAATGTTGACGCGGGATATCGCTGCTCTGTGCAGCTTTGGTAATATGCCCCCCGTGTATCGCCAGCTTGGCCTTGAGGTACGTCCTGGTGAAGTCCTCGATGGCTTTTCGCTTGGCCTCCATGTACGGCAGCGCGATATACGGCGAACCTTGGCTCTCGGCCAGGCGAGGATTGGCGGAAGGGAAGAGCGCATCGATTTGACTCCCGGTGATGGCGTCCTCCGTCGCGAGCATCACGCACCGTTCAATGACGTTGCGAAGCTCGCGCACATTCCCCGGCCAGCGATACGAAGTGAGCGCATCGATCGCGGACGCATCGAAATAGGACCGCGGTTTGCCCATCTCCCGTCCGAGTTGCGCCAACAAATGCCGGGCGATCACGGCGATATCCTCGATGCGTTCCCGGAGCGGCGGCACGCGGATCAGCACGACGGCCAGCCGGTAATAGAGGTCGGCGCGGAAGGCGCCGCGCTTTACCTTCTCCTCGAGGTCTTGGTTCGTCGCCGCGATGAATCGCATGTCCACCCGCTTCACCGCCGTGCCGCCGACCGGACGGACTTCGCTGTCCTCCAGTACCCTCAGCAGCTTCGCCTGCAACGGCAACGGCAGTTCACCGATTTCGTCTAGAAAGACGCTGCCCCCGTTGGCCAGTTCGATCAAGCCCGGCTTGTTAGAGACGGCGCCCGTGAACGCGCCGCGCACGTGGCCGAACAATTCGCTCTCCATGATGCCTTCGGGCACGGTCGTACAGTCGATCACCTGGTAGGGTTTGTCGCGCTCCCGACTGTGTTCGTGGATCGCCCGGGCGATCAATCCCTTGCCGGTTCCGGTTTCGCCGGTGATGAGCACGGTCGACCGAACCTGCGCGGCCTCTCGCACCTGGCGCATGATATTTTGAAACGCCGGGCTCACGCCGACCAAGTTGCCGGCTTGCAGTTCCTGTCGCACGATACGTTCATACATGGAACTCCGTCGGAGGATCTCGGAAAAACGGATGGCCCGATGGAGCCGCATGCCCAGATCCTGCGGGTACACCGGTTTCACGATATAGTCATAGGCGCCGCGCCTCATGGCATCAACGGCCTGCGGCACGCCGTTTATTCGCGTCACCACAAGAACCGGCAGGTTGCGGTCGATCTCCTGAATCTTCGAAACCAAATCCAGCCCGTCCATACCGGGCAACACCATATCCGTCAGCACGAGATCCACAGCCCGCTCGCTCAGCAACTTCAACGCACCCTCGGCCGTCGCTCGCACCTCGAAATTCAGATCGCCTTCGAAGACCTTGAGGTCGGCCTGTTCCAGGGTGTGCAAGATCAATTCTGTGTCGGAGGCATCGTCTTCGACGACCAGAATCGTAAAAGGCGCGCGTGTTTTATTATCAGGTATTGCTCGCCGATCGCTTATCGCGTTCGCCATCTTACTTCTTCCCCCCGGCACGGGTCCCGGTCGCTCGACACCGCGCCTAATTCAGCCTTCGGAATTCAGCCTTCGGACCGTTGGCGTTCCTCCGCCGACCCCACTGAACCAAGTGCGACAGAGTCGAACTCGCCGAGCACCGGCAGCGTGAATTTCACCGTGCAGCCCGGTCCCTCGTTCGGCTCGATCCAGACTTGACCTCCATAGAGTTCGACGATCCGTTTGACGATCGTCAGCCCGATGCCGCTTCCTTTGTCGCCCCCGAGTTGTAGGCGTACGAAGGGTTCGAAGACCCGCTCGCGCTTGTCAGTAGGAATGCCGACCCCGTGGTCACGGATCGCAAAGCACACCTTTGACCCGTCACGAGCAGCCGTGATGGCGACGTCCGGCGACGCATCCTCGGGAGTAAACTTGATCGCATTCGAAATCAGGTTGTCGAACACTTGCCGGAGGTACGCGTGGTGGCAGGCAACCAGCGGGAAGCCTTGTCCTACCTCGACCCGTGCATGGCGTTGTTCCAATTGCCACGACCTGGCCTTCAAGACCTCGTTGATGACGAGGTAGGGATCGACCGCGGCAACCGCCTCCTGCCGGGAACCCACTTTGGCCACTGCCAGGAGACCTTCGACACGCGCCGCCAATTCCCGCCCGTTTTGCTCGATCAAGGAGAGCCATCGGACGCCTCGGTCGTCCAACCGCGCCTGATACTCCTTCATCACCAACGACGCCAAGCCGCCCATCCGCTCCCCAGGCCCTTTCAGATCGTGCGCCAGCGTCTCGGCCAGATGCTCGAGATGGCGCAGCCGCGCGGCCAGGTCTTTCTGCTTCTGATGGGCCTGTTCATAGAGCCGGGCGTTGGATATGGCTAAGGCCGCTTCTTCGGCCAACCCCCTCGCCAAGCGTACATTCCAGCTGTCCCGGCTGCCGCCCTCTTCCTTCAGCAGCACGAGCACGCCAAACGGCTCCCCCTGCGAAAGCAGCGGGATCGAAAGCATGCTGTCACCGATCAGATTGCGCCTGCTGACCTCGGGCCTTCGGTCGCGGCGAAGACGTTCGCCGAACGCAGGTTCTCGGGTTTCGAACGCCTGAACCGAGACGGGAAACTCCTCCCACAACATCACGGCCTTGTTTAAGCACCTCCCCCACTCGCCTGAAGCGGCTTCTATAACCCAAGAACCCATCCTGTCGTCACGCAACATCACCAGACAGACATCGGCCTGGGTCAATTCCACCGCTCGGTCGGCAATCCGCCTCAAGCAACCTTCAAGCCCGTCCGGGCCGATGCTATTGATCTCATGGCCGATTGCGCTGATCGCTTCAAGATCAGCGATGTGGTTCCTGATTCGCCGAGCCATGCTCTCATATGCACGGGCCAGATTTCCGATTTCGTCGGAGGAATGAATGTCGATGGCCGGCAAGGACATACCCGCCTCTTCCGTCTCCCCGAACCGTTCGACCGATGACTGCAAGAGGGTAAGGGGTTTGGTGATGGACCCGGCCAACAGCCGGACCCCAGCGAACCCAAGAGCCGTGCCGCCGAGCAGCGCCAACAGCAAGCCCCGGAACGCATGCTGGGCAATTCCCCCTTCGCTTTGCTCCAGTCGCTCAAGTCTCTGATCCAAATGATCTTCCAGCGTCCTGAGGTCACGTCGCAGTTGATCCGACAACCGAAGGCCTTGGCCGGACCGAACGTATTCCAGCACATCCTCAAGGTGGCCGCTCCGAATCCGCTGAATGAGCGCCTGCTTGGATTGCATCAACTGCCGAAGTTCCCGATCGACCCGCTGAATGTCATCAGAGGAAACACCTGTGACACTTCCGAGCCGTTTCAGGGTTTGGTCAAGACCGGGCTCCAGATGGGCTTGTGCGTCTTGCAGGGGTGTGAGAAAGGCGTCCTGCCCGGTGAGCAAGTACCCTCGAAAGGCATCCTCGATGTCGACGGCCATTCGACGGAGAATATGGAGCTGTTCCCGCGCTAGCAGGTTCCGATGGCGCTCGCCATGAAGGGTCAAAAGACGGTCGACAATGGTAACATGAACGGCCAGAGCGGAGAGGATGGGAAGAAAACACGCAAACAGAATGATCGACAGCTTCTGCTGGACGCGCAGTCGATTCCACCACTCTCGGAGAGCTTGGATCATGGTGCGACACTCCGGAGGTCACCACGTCACACCGATCTGCCGATACCGAGCAAGCGGACTGAATCATATGTGCAGACGAAGCCGGCGTCAAGGCATAATCCGGTGTCACTTCCCGCGCGACAGACGACTCTGGCACAGGGATGAGCCGTAAACTCTTCACCCGTCTCCATGTGTTTATGAGATAATAATATTATGTTTTTCAAGCGCGTGTTGGTCGGCCTGCCGCTCAAGACCACGCAGGCCGTTCATGAACGCTTATCGAAGTCGGTTGCCCTCGCGGTTTTTTCCTCCGACGCGATCTCCTCCGTCGCCTACGCCACCGAAGAAATCCTGCTGGTGCTGATTCTGGCTGGTGCGGCGGCCGTTGCCTGGTCAATTCCCGTCAGCCTCGCCATTGTGCTTCTCGTCGCTATTCTGACGATCTCCTACCGCCAGATCATTTTCGAATATCCCGAAGGAGGAGGTGCATATATCGTCGCCAAATCCAACCTAGGAGAATGGCCTGCGTTGACGGCGGCGGCGACCCTGATGATCGACTATGTCCTCACCGTCGCCGTCAGTGTGGCGGCCGGCGTGGCGGCCGTAACGTCGGCAGTGCCCTTGCTCTTCCCCTACCGCGTTCCGCTCGGTCTGGTCACTATTGCCTTCATCGTTATTATGAATCTTCGAGGCGTTCGCGAGTCGGGACGCTTCTTCGCCATTCCGACGTACGTGGCAATCGGCGCGCTCGGCCTTATGGTAGCTGCGGGATTGTTTCAAGCGCTGTTCGGCCCCTCCGCTCTCCTGCGCCCTCAAGCCGCGGCGTCTCCAGCCTCCACGGAAGGCCTGACGGTGTTTTTGATTCTGCGCTCGTTCGCCGCCGGATGCACGGCCGTCACCGGTATGGAAGTGATCTCGAACGGCGTAAAGGCCTTTCGGCGGCCGGAATCCGAAAACGCCGCCACCACCATGGTGGCCATGTCGCTGATCCTGGGCACGTTGTTCCTGGGCATCAGTGCCTTGGCCTACTGGTACGGAATCCTGCCCAAGGAAGACGAAACCGTCGTGTCCCAACTCGCGCGGGCAGTCTTCGGCGGAGGTCCGCTGTATTTCCTGGTCCAGGCCGGGACGATGCTTCTGCTGGTGTTGGCCGCCAACAGCACGTTCGCGGGATTCCCGCATCTGGCCTCGATCATGGCGCGCGATGGGTACATGCCCCATCAGATGGCGTCCTTCGGGGATCGGCTCGTCTTCTCGAACGGCATCATCATCCTCGGCGTGCTGGCCTGCCTGCTGATCCTCCTGTTCCACGGCGACACCCACGCTCTCATCCCGCTGTACGCCGTCGGCGTGTTTATCTCCTTTACTCTGTCGCAGGCGGGCATGGTCCGGCGTTGGCTCATCAAAAAGGGGACCCATTGGAGGAAAAAGCTGGTGGTCAACGGTGTCGGGGCGGTCACCACCGGAGTTGCGACCGTTATCATTGCCAGCACCAAGTTCCTGCACGGTGCCTGGATTGTCATCGTGCTGATCCCGGTTCTGATCTCCTGGTTCCGGTCCGTGCATGCTCACTACAAAGCCGTTGCGGAGCAGGTCAACTTGGGACGTGATCATCGGCCGCCTCAGCCACGCCGCAATACGGTGATCATTCCGCTCAGCGGTGTGAACAGGGCCGATGGGCGGGCGCTCGAATATGCGCGGAGTCGCGGCGGCGATATCCGAGCTGTCTTGGTCGATGTGGACAAGGAAGAAACGGCCCGCATCGAGATCCAGTGGGCGCAATGGGGGTGCGGCATTCCCCTGATTGTGCTGCCGTCGCCGTACCGTTCGATCCTCAAGTCGCTGCTGGACTACATCGAAGAGCTGTTACAGAAGGAGCCCGAGGGATGGGTCACCGTCGTGATCCCGGAGATCTAGCCGGCGCGGTGGTGGCAGAATATCCTGCACAATCAGCGGGCGTTGATGCTGAAGGCCGCGCTGCTGTTCAAGGAACGCGTCATCCTGACCGACGTCCCGTTTCATCTCGAACGATAAGGATGAGGAGAGCAGCCATGTCCAGAATCATTGGTATTCCCGGAGCCATCGCAATGATCGTCGCGATCCAGGTCGCCGCCGTCTCGCCGGCTTGGGCCTTCAAGATTGTTGAGCCAAAGGAAAACAGCACGCTGAAGTCCGGACAAACTGTGACCGCCAAAGTGGACATCGGCTCAGACCCCGGCATCGTGAAGGTGCGATACTTCTGGTACCGCGAGAACGACGAGACCTTGGTTCAGCAGGATGAAGTGGAAAAATCGGGCATGCTCAAACAGGAGAAGATCGCCGACGATCGGTTCTTCCAGAAAGAAAGCGTGTTTGCCAACGTCGTGGCCGTCGCGACTTTGACTTCCACCGCCGACAACACCCCGCCGTTCGGCGGTGCCCTGAAGGTCCCGCCGGAGGCCATCGGCCCCATGAGGCTGCTGGCTGTCGCCGAAGTGTCGCGAGGGCGGCTGGGCACCCGCACCGTATTCGACGAGATCATCGTCAATGTCGAACCGGAAGCGGAACTGAAGGCCATCGACTTCGAAACCGAGAAGCCGTTGATCCTCGGCCGGAAGGGACAGGTGGTGACCTACGGGCAGGTGGACGTGCCGGGAAAGATTTTCGAACTACCGGTGGTCGGCGAATTCGCCGACGGGGTCATCAGGCCCCTCCCATCTCCCGCGACCGGCACCAGCTACACGTCGTCGAACGAGAAGGTTATCCAGGTCCTGCAGGACGGATTGCTCAAGATCGTCGGGAACGGGAAGACAACCATCACGGTGACGAACCGCGGGAAGCAGGCGTCGTTGGACGTGTCCGTAGAGGTCGGCGAGGAGCCGAACGAACCGCCGATCGCCATCCCCGGATCCAATCGACGCGTCAAGTCCGGCACCAAGGTGGAGTTGAACGGGCTGAACAGCAGGGACCCAGAAGGCGAAGCCCTCTTTTACACTTGGAGCCAGGTCCGCGGGAGCAAGGTGCCGCTTCTGGATCTCAACATGCCCAAAGCCTCGTTCGTGGCCCCGTCGGTCTCCGAGCCCAAGCTGTTCCGATTCCGGCTGAAGGTCACGGACAAGAAAGGCGCGGACAGTTTGCCGGCGTATGTGGATGTGATCGTGGAACCGTAAAACGTGAAGCGTAACACCTGATGCGTGAAACGCGGCACGGGTTGGGTGGAAGCGCGACGGAACGGGCTCGCACGAATGCGAGTCCCGCTTGTCTCACCAGTTTCATCCATCGCGCCGTTCGAGTGGCGAATGACGTTTGTCGAGTGAAGGATCCAACGTTTCTCAAGACGATGGTGCAGAAAATCCGTGCCCGCCGCGTGCTGGAGATCGGCACGGGTGACGGCACCAGCGCGCTGGCGATGGCGGAAGCCCTGCCGGAGGACGGCACGGTCCTGACCTGCGAGATCAACGCCGGTATGGCCGTCCTGGCCCGCAAACGACTGGGGCGATGCCCGCACGGGCAGAAGGTCGAGGTGCTCGTGGGGCCTGCTCTCGAGACGCTGCGTAACGTGACCGGCCCGTTCGACTTGATTTTCATCGACGCGGATACGCGCAACTACGTGCACTACTATCACCGCGCCCTGGAGCTGCTGGCCCCGACTGGAGCGCTCCTCATGGACAACACTCAGGGCATGGCCTTGGGGCCCATCGACCCGGCTCAGGACCCCGCGATCGCCGCGATCCAGGAACTCGCCCGGCCTCACCGAATCCGACCCTCGGATCCACGCAGAGTTGATGAGAGTCCGCGACGGCGTCCTCGTCGTGACTCGGGCAGCCTAGCTCTCGGGGTAGCCGTGTCAGGAACTGTTTCCGACAGCCCTACATTTAGAGCTAAGCCCTCGGGAGTCAAGGTGCTGTTGAGGGTTGAAACCCAAGCCGTTTCACTTTCAGCCACAGGGTCACGGACCGGAAGGCGAGGACAGTTTGCCTGCGTATGTGTGCGTGATGGTGGATCTGCACCAACTGCTGAAAGCGGCCTCACCGCGCTCCCCCTATGACGTAAGCTTCGGTCGCCAGGCTTCTCGTGGGACTCGCATTTTCATACCGGCATTGAGGCAAATCGCCGCTTGGCGCGGGCTTTCAAGTCTGCGGTTACATTTTCCTCAGCCGTACCGGCCCATACGTCATGCGGGCGCGCTTTAACTCCTCAGCATGGCGGTGGAGGGCGGGACCGTACTTCGAGCGAAGTACATCCTTCTTATAGGGCATGATCTTCCGCTCGACCTTGCCGATTTCCGCCTCCAGCATGCCGACCAGGCGCTTGCCAGAACCGGTGAGCCAGCCCAGGCGCCGGGCGGCATACCCCAGATCCTGAATCGAGTACCGGACCGATTCGATCTCTTCCAGACAACGGAATCGTGCACGCAGCACCTGCGCTCTGGTGAGCTGTGCCGTTCTATCCGTCTGTTCCGACCGGCTCTTGCCATGTGCTCCTCGTGGCTCGACTGAGCTCGCCCAAGTTCCTTCGCCTCTCACCGCCCACGACGACAGTCGTTCGAACAGTATCGCACCCATCGTGAAAGTAAACGCGGCGTGCAGGATGCCTCGAATCGGCCGAAGACTCCTGCGCCATGGGGAGTAGAAAATTTCTTGATTACGGTCGCCGCGGTAGAGCACGTACTTCCGCAGCAACAGGTTGAGATGATGGTGGCTGTTCTCGTGGATCAGGTCGTCGATCAGATCGAGATCGTCGCGGTCGAAGCAGTTGAGAAAGGACAGCCCCGGCCGATGGCGGTAACTGAAGCTGACGACCCCGCGAGCCCGAAGGGGAATGAGGCGGGAGGTCAGCAACGCAAACAGTCCGGCTCCCTCGGGCCACGCTCGTTCCAACACCGCAAGCGCCCACTCGACGCGACGAGGGAAATCGGCCGGCACGGCACCGATCCGAACCGGGATATTGTCTTTGCCGTAGATCAACGCCGGCCCGATGGTGACGCCGCCGGGTTGGGTGCTCGAAACAGACCGAGGAGGGCTATACCTCCATTTCCATCGCAGGGACGATCCGTAATCAAGAACAGGAAACAGGGCGTGGGCCACTTGCAGCCGGATTCCGGACGGCCTGATCCGCCACATGGTCGCACGCCGAGGACCTGAGAGCATTCGTTCCAGTGATGCCGGAGGCCGGCAGAAGCCTCCATCGACGCCAATCGACAGATATCCACCCTTCACGCCCTGCTCAAAGTCAGGGCTCAGGTCGCAGGGTACCCGCCACTCCAGTCGCCCTATACGCCCGAGCCAGGAACACGGCAAACCCGGTACCAGAAAGAGGGATTCCTGAGTCACGTGCTGCGCCAGTCTTGTGCAGAGAGCGGAGAGTCGTTTCGATAGGCCTCTGGCCTGCGGAAGACCGGCCGGGAATAGCTCATCTTTATAACTGTGCTCGTAGAACTGCTCTTTGCACTCCGCGAAAAAGGCCTCGGCAAACCCGCGGGGGTCCCGTTCGCGTCCAAGCTGCTCCTGAAGGTCGATGAAGTAGACTAGGTCGTTCAGTTCCTCGATCCACCCCACGACTTTCCATCCGGAAAAGCTTTCCTGGGCCAGCGAGGCGCCGACCAGCCTGAAGTAGCCGACCGGCAGGCCCAGCGAAGCCGTCGTGTGGGGATAATTCTTTTCCAGGTCATCGCACAGATCGGCCAGAAGATTCCGCATGGTCTCGCGGAATTCTCGGAGAAGCGAGGCTAAAAACCGCTGATCGAACAGTTCCATGAAACGTGCGAGCTCTGGACGGGAACGATTCGGCCGTTTCCGGCGGAGATCGGCTGGACTCTACCGGAGGCTTTCGCGATGGGCAAGGGTCGGTCGAGAGAAGATCACGAAAAGGGACAACAATGAGGAAGAGCGGGAGGTCGCCGGAAGGGATCAGGACCCGGATTTCTTTGGAGTCAGCCAGAGATCATCAAGTCCCAACTCGTCCGCATGGGTCATGAAGTGTGTCGCGAGGCGTTCTCGCACGGCTTCTTCCAGCGGGGGCTTTGCACCCTTGACGACGGTGAACGGCAACTCGTCCTTCCATACGAGAGCGCCTTGGGCGTCGGCCAGATAGAGATACAGTCGCTTCTCCTCGCGTTCGCTCCATCCCCAGTCGCTGGGATGAGGCGGCCGGATGGTCTGGACGCGCCCGAACAGCACCCCGTCCACGCGCAATTCACGGCTGATCGCGCGCGCCTCTTCGCGTGTCCGCTGTTCCTCGTCAGCCCAGACACCTCGTTCCGGATTGTAGCCTGCCCAATGAGCCGGCCCGATGACCGTCACTCCGGTCTGCGTTTGGAGTACGCTCGAGAACCGGCCCGCCATCTCTTGATCTCCATCAAAGGGAACCACCGCGATACTGGTCACCGGCCCAGGCGCCGACCGCCGCAGATTACCCGAAGCTACCCAGGAATGTTCGAACGGCAGGAACTCCACGTCGCCGCTTCTGGCCACATCAACCCCCACCACGGCGACCCAGGCGGCTGGCAAGCAGCCTTGCAGGAAGAAGCAGGTGCCGAGCACTGCGGCGCGTATCAGCATCTTGTCGTCCCGGACATTCATCGCTCTCCATAAAAATGAGCAAGTCAGGTGCCGATTAGATTACGCTTCCAGTCCTCATGCCTAACCCCCTCATTTCCTGAACGAAAACTCCGTCAGCTTCGCAGGAACCGGGCAACGACGGGCCACACAGAGGGGAAGAATGCACACCGATGGGCGGTCTTTGAACACTCTCGCCCTTTTGCGGCGGGCGCCGACTAGGATAAGATCACCATCGTCATCCGTTCGGGACCGGTCATCAAGGAGGTGCTCGATGACGACGCGGGGCGAGAAGATGAAGAGGATGAACAGATGGATCGTCGGGCTTGCAGGTCTGTTCGCGCTCGGATTGGCAGGACTCCCAGCCCTCGGCGGCGATCAACACAAGGTCACGTTGATGCTGGGAGGCAAGTTCTGCGATTTGTACAAGGGCGAGGTCGAGTCAGCGTTGAAGAAGATTGCGGGCGTGACGGCCGTCGATCTCAAGAGCATGAAGGGTCACGCGATCGTCACGACGGACCCGGGTAAGGTCAAACCCGATCAACTCACCGCGGCCGTCAATGCCCTGAAAGGCGACGGATGGCACTGCAAAGCCGAGGTGATGAAGTAAGCACCCGTTAACCGGCGACAGCCCATGCGAGCGGCTGTCGGCAGGCCGCCTGGATCGTGCGGTGCTGAGCGATGACGCTATCGACCAGATTTCCGCAGTTCACGCAACGCCAGCCTCGTCGCCACATCGGACCGCTCCCGTCCTTCATATCGATGAAGTGCTCCATAACCATGAACCCTTGGCAGCGAGCACAGGGCATCGGGCGCCTCCTTTCGGCTCGGCATTCGGACGATCTGTCCTGCGGCAGCCCGGCTTTTTGCGTGCATGACGACATCGCCGGCTGCGGCTTGCTCCGTTCGTAAGCCAAGTCAAGCAACGGGGGTGCCAGAGTCGATGTCGGAGGGCACCGCTTATACACGGCAGTGTTCACGCGCGTCGTTTCATCGACGGGGAACCAACAACACGCCGGATGTGACCGAATTAGCCCAATGCGTCTCAAATGACTCGATCATTCCTGAACATATCGAACAGGGCGGCTGTTTGATACCCCCCAAACGAGGGAGCCTCGAAGGCAAGACGTGTCGCTGACGGCGACAGAAATCGGCGCGGTGGTCGGAGAAATCGCGCCCGCGCTGACCGGGGGGAGGATTCAAAAGATCCACCAACCGCTACCCCGCGTCATCGTGCTGGAAGTCCGGACCCCCGGCGCAACCCACACAATGCTGCTGTCGGCTCATCCCGAGACCGCCAGGCTTCACCTGACCACCCGCCGGCTGCAGAATCCGCCGACCCCGCCGCCCTTCTGCCAATTCCTCCGGGCCCGTATTCAGGGCGCCCGTATCAACACGATCGAGCAACTGCACGGCGATCGGATCGTGCGGGTTGGGCTGACGGCGAGAGCAGGACCCTGCGCGATCATTGCGGAACTGATTGGGAGGAACGCCGATGTGCTGTTGCTCGACGACTCGGGAACGATCTTGGCCGATCTGGACCACGACCGTGACCGGATCGGCCGACCCTATCGGCTTCCGTCTTCGCCAGGCCGGAAGATCGACGGCGCCGCGGAAATCCTGCACGCTGCCGGCACCGCTCACACGGCGTTTCCCGTGTCCGCCGAGATCGACGCGCGCTATGGGCGGCGCGAAGAAGAACTAGCCCACGAAGAGGAACGGTTGATCCGCCTGGCCGAAGCCCGCAGGCATCGCAAAAGGGTCATGCGGCGGATCGAAGCGCTCAGGGCTGATCTGGA
>JBBIOW010000027.1:12545-24445 GCA_037443165.1 Nitrospiraceae bacterium
GCGCGCTACGGCGAACTCATCAAGGCCAACCTGGGCAAGATCGCCAAGGGCCAGGAACAGGTCACGGTGGTCGATTATTTCGACGAGCGCCTACCCCAACTGACGATTCCGCTCGATCCGACGAAGGGTCCGCAGGGGAACATGGATGACTATTTCAAGAAGCACCGGAAATATGTGGCGGCCGAGCGGGAAGTTCGTCCTCGACTGGAGGCGGCACAGAAGGAGCTGGACAGGTTGCAGGCGGAGTTAAAGGCACTCGAACAAGACACTTGGCGTCCGCCCCACACACAGGACGCAGCGCATCCGGCCGTATCGAGAAAAACCTCTGTTCGCGGTCATCGGCTGTCGGCTCGTAGCGATCGGCCTTCAGCCAGGCCAGGCCCGTTCCGCCGATTCATGTCATCCGATGGGCTGCCCATCTACGTCGGCCGCAACGCGCGCGAGAACGAGGAACTGACGTTCGGCCTGGCCAAGAGCGACGACCTTTGGCTCCACGCTTATGGCGTGCCGGGTTCCCATGTCGTCGTGCGGCTGGAAAAAGGCGCGCACCCTCCGCCCGAGACGTTGAAAGATGCGGCAACCCTCGCCCTGCTGTACAGCGACCTCAAGAAGAGCGGCAAAGGAGAAGTGATCTATACCAAGCGAAAGTGGGTTAAAAAAGTGAAAGGGCGGCCGCCCGGAACGGTGACGGTCGCGCAGGAAAAATCGATCTTCGTCACGCTGGACAAGACCCGCCTCGAAGCCCTGAAACAACGGTCGTCTTAATCCGGTCCGGCCCAGACGATCCGCGTCCTTTTCACACCAGTCCATCCCTGAAGGGTGCCGAAATATGGGCAGCCTGTTCAAAGCATTGGGCGGGGGCTGGGGATCGGAAGAAGCGAAGGATTGGTCGCAGTCGCGACAGACATCCGCTTACGGAACCGGGGCATGGTTAGTCAGCGCGGCATAGGCCTGCTTGACTGATGCGACGGGAGAGACCTGTAACAGGAACGGTGTCCGCCAGTCCGGGTCGGATACATCCAGTTCTTCGGGTACAATCACCCGCTGCAAGCGCGCTTCATAGGCCGCTTCGATCTTAAGAGGCACGGCCGTGACCACACCGATATGGCCGTCCGGTCTGACCGTCCCGGTCATGACGCGATCCGGCTCGATGAACTCGCCATTCGCCATCGCCGCCACGCTCAGCGCAACCATGGCCGAGAGGCTGTCTCCGTACACCGTGATCCCCTCATAGGGAACCGTCAGAACGACGGTCCAAGAGTCAGTGGACAAATTCAACTGTTGGGCGACTCGATAGACGGCCTGTTCGACGGCGGTCTGCGCCATGCGCGAAAAACGACCAGGCTTGTTCATGAACTGCATCACCAGGCCGTTCTGGTCCCGCCGTTCCTCGAATGACAAGTGAAGGTAAGCCACGGTTCCTTCCGGCGCGCTTCCCATCGTCACTCCGAGGATTGGGATCAGTTGTTCTCGTGAGCCTGTTAAGGCGCTGGCCTCTGGGACAATAGTCGTCGTGAGAGCCAGTAGAAGGGTCGCCGCAACGCCGATCATGAGCCTCCAGAAGCGCTTGCTTTTTATACCGGTTGTCATGGAGAGTGGGTTCCTTCACCTTCCGCTGCACAAGGCATTTCTGGCACCCATGTCGGCCGATACCGATCTTGCTCTGACCGTTGTTTTTCCCGTTTCCGAAGACGGCGTTTTTCTTGTTGAGGAATGTCGTCCGGGCTTCTGATCTCTTACTGCCAGGCTTACACAGCCCTCCTCAGTTCAATAAGCAAGTAACATGCCAGAAAAAATGCGTTGATTTTTCATGTTTCAGTGAACAGGAGGTATGTTTAGGATCAGTCAGAATGGGGGCCAGAACTGGGACGGTATACACCTTAGCTGTGGCAAGATGCCCCAGAGCGTTTTGGTTCCATAGAGGTCTCTTACTCCTCCTCTCGCAACCATCCTTTGAGCCAGCGCACGTACCAGGGCGCCAAGAGCGTGGGAATGACAAACAGAATAATCACGCTAACGACAAGATCCGGCGGCGCGTCCAGCACCCGAGTTACCCAGGCGCAGATGACCTCATACCAGGCCAACCCCAGCCCCAGCATCATCAGGCAGATGCGCCGCGCCCTTTCCGGATATGGCGCCACGACTCCGATGACACGCGGTGTAACCGTCAGCGCATAGACCGCCGTTAATCCCAGGTCC
The DNA here is from genome assembly GCA_037443165.1 of Nitrospiraceae bacterium. Taxonomy (GTDB): domain Bacteria; phylum Nitrospirota; class Nitrospiria; order Nitrospirales; family Nitrospiraceae; genus DATLZU01. The sequence continues at coordinate 14,745 of JBBIOW010000027.1, forward strand.
TGGACCATGCCCCGGGCGAAATCGTGCCAGGGCACCAGGCGGTAGACTCGATGACCTACGATTACGATGGCCACCCAGTCATAGGCCAGCAATGCGAGGAAACAGGGACCCGCGATCAGCAGAGCAATGACACCCCGGTGCCGCATGCCCGACATTATCGCGCGATCAGGCGGTATCGGAAACTCGGAGGCCTGCCAAAGAACCGGACGTGGGCCGGCGGCTACATGCCATCAGAAGCCGAAGGCCGAAGGGATGCTCACACGCTCTCCAGACCCGATCACGCTGAAAAAGAAAGTACGGACAGGGGCCGAAAGTCAGCTTGCAACCCGCGAGATAACCGTCGATGTCGTTTCCGTTCCGGATCGGGCGGGTCCACCGGACTTCAAACAGCATCAAGGCGTGGCGCCGCTTAGAGATCGTCGTATGAATCTCGATCAACTGCCGTACGCGGGGAGCCTGATCCATCATCAGCAGCATTCCCCCTGAACTGATATTCAGCGAGCAGGCCTCGCCGTAATGTATGACGACGGCGCGTTCATCCAGCCCCTCGATCATTTCGTACGAACAGGGCTGCGTGAAATCCAGACGATCCTCGCAGCGCAATTCCTGTGTGGGCGGCGGCTGACACCGGAGATCGTCAGATCGATAGATCTGCCATTCTTGGCGTCCGGCTTCCCGCTTGCCGAGTCCTGTGTAGAAGGACATGACCTTCCGAAGAAGTTCGGGTTTCATGATGACGCCCTCCCTTGTTCGAGGTGAGTGGAGTTCTCACTCAATGGCGGGAGCAAATGAAATGCCGCGACAAGGACAAGAAGCCGGATGTTCGAGAACCATTGAAATTACTTAGGAGGCCGGCGAATCCGCTGAGCAGCGCCTCTGATCAAGACCGTCGAAAAGGGAGGGTAAAGAGTTCATGCTTCTGTGTGGAAGACACGCAGGTGATTAATTTCTCTTGTTCTTGCCCTGTACTGAACCGCCTACAACGAACAAGCCCTCTTCCGTGATTCTGTCGCATGAGCCGTCAGTGTCTATCCGGCGTCGAAAAGACCGCACACCAATCGTCCATAACGCAGGCAATCATCCCCCCACTTCCGCCGCGCCGCCGTCTCTTCGAACAGCCGCTCGACAGAAGCGCTCCAGCTTGCCGCTCAGACGCAGAGCCGCAGATCAACTCGCCTTGCGCAGCTCCTCCTGCTCGGACGGCTCGATCCCCCAATCAGGCTCGCTCTCGCCGATCATGGTCGTATCGCTTTCCTGCGTGACGGACGCCCAGACCGCCAAGGCAAGAACCAGAACCGTGATGACACCAAGAACAACCGCCGGCATAGGAGGCCTCCTTTGGTTGACGGTGGCCCTCATCAAATCATACTCCGATCCAAAACCTTCCGCCAGGGTGGCGAGCCGGCGGCGGGTCCCGCCTATTCGCCGACTCTGACCAACAGCCCCCGTTTCCATTCTTGATTCCTTTCCTTCCCCCTCTCACTGGTCAGATCTGAAAGAAGGCGGGTGGCGTCGATCTGGGAGCCCAGCCGCGCGCAGCGGGGTCCCTACACCGGGCGGGATGCGAGCACGGCTGGGCTGATCGGGGACGGGCCCCGCCTACTCGCCGACTCTGACCAACAGCCCGCGCTCTTTGCAGACATTGAACGTGTGATGGAACCAGGCGATCATCACGACGAGATAGAAGAGATTGAGGCCGGTCGCCCAGGCGAGATTGGTGAGCGGAGGCACGGCATGGTTTAACACGCCGCGCATGCCCTCGAAGACGTGCGCCGCAGGGTTGGCCCAGGCCAAAGCTTTCAGCCAGCCCGGCAGGACATCCATCGGATAGAATACGCAGGAGATGGGCTGGAACAAAAATACCATGCCCCACGCCAGCACTTCCGCTTCCTGACCGAAACGCATGATGAGCGACGTCGTCAGTACGCCGATGATCCATCCCGCCACGATGAGATTGAGCACGAAAGGAAGCAGCCACAACCCGATGACGAACACGTTGTACGAATAGAACAGCAGCGCGCAGACGATCATCACGCAGGAGACCGCCGTCACTTTGAAGACGCTCATCGCCATGGTCGCCGCCAGAAACTCGCTGGGTTTGAGCGGGCTGGCGAACAGGTTCATGAGATTTCTGGCCCAAATCTCCTCGAGGAACGAGATGGTGATGCCCTGCTGCGATCGGAACAGGACGTCCCAGAGAATCAGGGCGCCCAGAAAGAAGGTGATGACGCCCGGCAACTGACCTTGGAACCGCGTCAGATAGACGGTGATGAAGCCCCAGACCACGAGATCCAGAAAGGGCCAGTAGAAAATCTCCATCAACCGGGGCAGGCTGCGCCGGTACAAGTACAGATGCCGGGTGATCAGAGCGGTGATGCGGTGGAGTTTCATATAACCGGCGGCGCGAGGCTAGAGGCACGAGGCTATGAGAAAGAATCGTTGTATTTGCCTATCGCCCACAGCTTATCGCCCTTTACCCGAGAATTGTTCTTGCTCCCTCGCCAACTTCAAAAACACTTCTTCCAGGTCCGACTGTCCGAAGCGGGTCACGATTTCCTCCGCGGTGCCTTCGGCGACAATCTTTCCGCGCTGGAGGAAGATGATCCGGTCGGACATCTCTTCCATTTCCCGCATGTTGTGGGAGGTATAGAGCATGGTCAGGCCGGTCGCGGCACGGATTTCCCTCAGCAGGCCGCGGGTCTTGTGGGCGATGTCGGGGTCGAGGCTGGCCGTCGGCTCATCCAGAAAAAGAATCTTCGGCTCCGTCAGGATCGCCTTGGCCAGCGTGAGGCGGGTCATCTGGCCGGAGGACAGACGCCTGGTCAACTTGCCACGAAAGCTGTCCATTTCCAGTTTCTTGACCACATCGTCGATGCGCCGTTCGACGTTCGCCAGACCGTACAGTCTGGCGACCACGCGGAGGTTTTCTTCCACCGTGAGCGAGAAAGGCATGGAGATGTAGGTCGAGGAAAAGTTGACTTGCTGGAGGATCTCCTCTCGGTGCGTTGTGAGGTCCAGGCCGAACATGCGGATCGAGCCGGCTGTGGGAGTGATCAACCCCAGCAGCATCTGGATCGTGGTGGTTTTGCCCGCTCCGTTAGGCCCCAACAGTCCGAGAATCTCGCCCTGCCGAATATCGAACGAGATGCCATCGACGGCGGTGAAATCGCCGAACTGCTTGGTAAGATTTCTGACCTGGACGATGGGTGGCATGGGGATGGCTTGCCGGCCGTCGGCTACCACCGGTCGGCTTTTGGGATTGTTCGGTCAACGCCGAAAGCCGAAAGGCTCCTCGCCGGGGCTTCCAGCCGGGACGATTAATTAAACAGCAGTTCTCCGACCTTCTCCGGAATATGGCAGGTCTCGCACTTTTGGCTAAGGATTTTGCTTTCGTATTGGGTCTTCCCATCGTGACAGCGGAAGCAATCCGCGAGAGCCCGCGTGCGGAGATAGGACCCTTCGGGGTGATCAGGATACCACGGCTGGCTGTCGGCTCTGACGTGCCCGCGAGGGATCACGATGGGATAGCCTTTGATCGGCTTGTCATGCACGACCCCGGAATGGCAGGTGGTGCAGCCTTCACCCAAGCCCCGTTTGGCGAAGGCCTCCATGTGCCTTTGGTGGCTCATCACGAGTCCCACATCCTTCACCGGTGGCGGAAGATCGCGCGGCGCGACTTCGGACACACGCAAGATATGCCGGTGGCACCCGATGCAGACACCGGAATCGACCTTGGCCTGAAGATTATGGGGATCGGTCGGCGTCCCGAAGAGATAAATGGCAACATCCTTGGTCCCCGCCCAGGCTTTGTCCTGCAGCCAGCCTTCGACTCCGGGGCGCACATGACAATCCACACAGGTGACGTCTTTATGGGATGACCGGACCCAACTCTCGTAGGAAGGCTTGATGGTGTGGCAACTCGCGCAGAACTTCGGATGGTCGGTCAGCGGGATCGCCACTCCGCCCAAGACCACTGCGCCGGCGACGATCGCCACGCTCACAATGGCCCGGGACTTAGGTCTCATGCGACTCGCGCTTGGGGAAATGCCGAACGATGAGCGACGCGACGCCAGCGACGTCGTCGGGATTGAACACGGGGATCGCCGGCGGCGGATCCATCGGTTTGTTCGACACCACCGCCAGGAGCCCTTCCGGCGATACCGGCACCTCGCCCAGTTGATCCCGCACCACGACGATCTTCGGGTAGCCCTCGCTCTTCCACCCTTCGGCGATGATGAGGTCGATGGCGTGGTCGAGGAAACGGTCGCGGATCTCCTCGACCTTGATCTGGTCTGAGACGTCTGCAAACATCGCAAGGCTGCCCTTGGACAGCACGATCACGGCACTTGCGCCAGCCCGTTTGTGCCGCCAACTGTCCTTGCCCTCCGTGTCCAGATCGAAACCGTGACCGGCGTGTTTGACGGTCGCGACCCGATAGCCGGCGCGGACCAATTCGGGAATGACCCGTTCGATCAGCGTGGTCTTGCCGCTGTTCGACCGGCCCACAACGCAGAGAATCGGGATGGACATTCGGCCTTGCCTGGATTATGCGGTCAGCAACATGACTGCCGGCCGCCGGCCGCCGCCGGCGTCTCGCCTTCCCGCAACCACATCTGGCCGCTCAAGAGTTGTACCGAGACGGTGTCACCGGGATTGAGCCGCTCGACTTCCACCGGCACATCGATCAAGCAATTCGCCTTCACCATCGAGGTGAGGATGCCGGAACCTTGGTCGCCGGTCGTCCGCACCTTGAAGACGCCGTCTTCGCGGGTCAGGATACCGCGCAGAAAATGGCGCCGGTCCGGTTTCTTGGAGAACTTTTCCTGAAAGACGGCCTGCACGACCGGCCGGCCGTAGCTGCGGTGGCCGCCCATTTTCAATATGGCGGGCCGCACAAGCTGTTCGAAGGTCACCATCGACGAGACCGGATTGCCCGGCAGGCCGAAGGCCAATTTGCCCTGGATTTTCCCGAAGGCCAGCGGCTGACCGGGCCGGATCGCCAGCTTCCAGAAATTCATCTCCGCACCCAGGTCTTTGAACACGGCCTTGGTGAAATCGTAGTCTCCCATCGACACGCCGCCGGACAGCACCAGGATATCGGCGTTCAGCCCGTGCGAAATCTTCTCTTTCAAGGCCGCCGGCTGATCCTTCGCGATGCCGAGCAGGATCGGAATGCCACCGGCCTCCTGCACCGCCGCCGCGATGCCGTAACTGTTCGAGTTGATGATCTTGTCCTCGCTGAACCGCTCGTCGAGATCGGCCAGCTCGTCGCCCGTGGAGAGAATCGCCACGCGCGGCCGCTGAAACACGAGCACGAAAGACTTGGCGAGGATCGCGAGCATGCCCGCTTCGGCCGGCCGGATTTGCGCGCCCTTGGCGATGATGCAGTCGCCTTTCTTGACGTCCTCGCCTTGCGGACGGATGTTGGCTCCGCGTACCTCGGGCTTGAAGACCTTCACCGAGTCCGGTGTATGCTCGGTATCCTCGACCTTGACGACCGTGTCGGCTCCCTTCGGAATCGGCGCACCGGTCATGATGCGGATCGCCTGCCCGGGCCCGACGGTCTGAGTCGGCGTCTTGCCCGCCGGCACGTCCTCGATCACTTTCAGCGTGACCGGTTTGGCGATGGCATGCTCCTGCTTGATATCTTCCCATCGTACCGCGAAGCCGTCCATCGCCGAATTATCCCACGGCGGATTGTCGCGCTCCGCGATGATATCCTCGCCGAGCACACGGCCCAGTGCGTCCAGGATCGGGACCTTCTCCAAGCCGAGCGGCGCGGTCGCCTCGAGCACCACCTTTTGCGCTTCATGTAACGGTGTCAGGCCTTGCATAGTCACTTCATAGGCTAGAGGCTAGCGGCACGAGGTGAGAGGAAATCTTTGCGACGATCTTTCTGATCTCTTCGCCCATAGCCTCTGGCCCCTTGCCTCTCGCCGGCTTTTCAGTGCTGATGCCGCGGCGCGACTTTCACCAGCGAACCGCTCTTCTTGCAGAACGCCTCGACCTTGTTCGCGATCTCGTGATACGCCTCCGCCGTCGGCGTGTCCGAGTAGAACATCGCGAACGGCTCGCCCGCGTCGCACTGAGTGACGACGTCGGGATCGAGCGGAATCCGCCCCAGAAACGGCACGCCCATGTCATGCGCCGAGGCCTCGCCGCCGCCCTTGCGAAAGACTTCGATGTGCTTGTGACAATGCGGGCAATCGAGCCCGCTCATGTTTTCCACGATTCCGATGATCGGCACGTCGCTGTCTTTGCAGAACGTGACGGATTTGCGCGAATCCAGCAGCGCCACCTCCTGCGGCGTGGTCACGATGACGGCGCCGCTCACGGTGCCGAGCAGGTCAATCGTCGTCACCGACTCGTTGCCGGTCCCGGGCGGCAGGTCGATCAGCAGGAAATTGAGGTCCTGCCATTCCACCCCGCCAAGGAGTTGGTTGATGAATTCGTATTTGTAGGCATCCCGCCAGATGATCGGGTCATCGGAGTTCTGGAGCAGGAATGACATGGAGGCGATTTTCAGATTGTAGGTCTGGTAGGGGATGATGCCGCCGGACGTGCTGATCTTCAGTTTCTGTCCTTCGGCTCCGAGCATTTTGGGAATGTTCGGGCCGTGGATATCCATGTCACAAATGCCGACATGCCAGCCTTTAAGCGCCAGACTGACGGCGAGGTTGGTGGTCACCGTGCTTTTGCCCACCCCGCCTTTGTTGCTCATCACAAGCACCTTGTATTCGATCCGCTCCATCCGCTTCGCGACAAGCCACCGGCTGTGCCCTTCCTTGTCTTTTTGACAGGTCTCATTCTCATCGCAGATGGCGCAGGCCCACATATAGGTGCAGGCGTCGCCGTTGTCCGACCCTCGAGGCTGAATCACATTCAGTTCACGCGGCATGTTTCTTCTCCTCGTCATGCGTGACACGCGATGCGCAGAGCATGCTGCACGCATGACGCATTACGCATGACGTTTCCCGATTTTCTCCACCCTGTGGTCCAGGATTGGCAAAATGACGGCGAGGTTTTCCTTGGCTCCCCTTTGACTGCCCGGCAAATTGACGATCAACGTCGAGCTCCTGATGCCGGCCGTGCCACGCGACAGCATCGCCGTCCGCATTTCTTTCAGGCTCTCCATCCGCATCGCCTCGCCGATGCCGGGAACTTCCTTTTCGATCACGTCTCGCGTCGCTTCCAGCGCCCAATCGTCCGAACGGACTCCGGTTCCGCCGATTCCTTCCGTCCCGTATCGGTTTCCTATCCGGGCACGACCTTGCTGCTGATGACGAGCAGGGCCACTTTCAACATGGAACCCTGCCGTCAGCGTCGGTGCCCTGCCGTGGGCACCCCCACATATTCGCCCTCCGCCGCCATCGCCGGTTTCGGCATCGGCGCGGCCGGTTTCGTTCCAGTCGTCGCCTCGCTCGTGACGGTGTGAGCCTCCTGAGCCGGACGCTTCTTGCCGAACACGCCCGCGCTCACGATGCCGACTTCATAGAAGAAATACATCGGTAGCGCCATTATGCACTGATTGAAGGGATCGGGCGTCGGCGTCAGGATCGCCGCAACGAGAAACGCTCCCAGGAAGGCCCATTTTCTGTAGCGTTTGAGAAACGGCGCATCGACCCAACCCAACTTCGCCATCAGTGTAATGGCCAACGGGACTTCAAAAATCACCCCGAAGACCATCAGAAACCACAGGGCGAATCCCACATACTGCGCAATCGAGAGTTGCGGAATGAATCCCGCGTTGACGCCGTAGGAAATCAGAAAGTTCAGCGCGAACGGCAGGACGAAGAAAAAAGAGAACAGCACGCCGGCGTAGAACGCGGCGGTACTGAGCAGCACGAACGGCCCAACGAATCGTCGTTCATGGACATGCAACCCCGGCACGACGAACTGCCAGATTTCCCAGAGAATATAGGGCGTGGCCAGCACGACCGCGAAGAGACCGGCGACCTTGACGTTCTGCCACAGCGCTTCGGCGGGAGCAAGGAACACAAAGGGCACGGTCGGAAGATCAGTCGGGACCCAGGTCAGAGACCCCGGTACGAACATGTTCTGGAGCGGGACCCGCAGCCACTGCACCAGGGTGTCTGCATAGAGGAACGTGACGACGAAGACGATCCCTGTGGCGATAACCGCCCGGGTCAGCCGGACCTGGAGTTCGACAAGGTGCTCCATGACCGGCATCTTCTTGTCTTCGAGCGGCTTGAAGACGGAGTCGTGCAGCCACTTTTCGAACTTTTTCAGGCCGTCAGCCATACCACACAGCGCTCGGCTACCAGCTATCAGCCATCAGCTCAGGAATCCTGCCGCTGACGGCCGTCGGCTGATCGCTGATTACTTCGGGTTCACCGCCACGAACAGGTTGTTCCCCTGCCGGCTGAGCAGCAGCACGACCATTTCCTCTTTCTTAATCTTGGCCGACGCCTTCTGGTAATCCTCCATGCTCTTGATGACCTCATGGTTGATCTCCTGAATGACGTCTCCCCGCTGCAGGCCGGCCGCTTCGGCCGGACTTCCGGCTTCGACCTGGTTGATCACAACGCCTGTCGTTTTGGCCGGCAGGTTCAACTGGCTCATCATCGCCGGATCGAGCGGCTGGACCCGGATGGCGGCCAACACGTTGTCCGGTAGTTTCGCAGTTTCGGTTGGAGGCGGAGGGGGTTCTCTCCGAGCCAGCACCTCATCGGACGGCCGCTCGGCGACTTTGACCTTGATCGTCTGTTCCTTGCCGTCGCGGAGAATCTTGACCTCCGCATCTTTCCCCACGACCGTGCGCGCGACCATGTTGCGCAGTTGGTTGACGCTCTGCACCTCTTTGCCATTGAACGCGATGACCACGTCTCCGCGCCTGATCCCCGCCGCGGCAGACGGTCCGTTCTCGTTCACGTCGCTAATCAGCACGCCCTTCCGCTGATCCGGAATCTTGAACGACTTGGCCAACGCCGGCGTGATTTCCTGAATCGCCACCCCCATCCATCCGCGCACGACTCTGCCAGTCTTCACCAGGCTGTCGACGATATCGACGGCGATGCTGCTGGGAATGGCGAACCCGATGCCTTCCGATCCGCCCGTCCGCGAAAAAATCGCGGTGTTGATGCCGATCAACTCGCCGTTCATGTTCACCAGCGCGCCGCCCGAGTTGCCGGGATTGATCGCCGCATCGGTCTGGATGAAGTCCTCATAATCCGCGATCCCGACATTGCCGCGGCCAAGCGCGCTGATAATGCCCAGCGTGACGCTCGAGCTTAGCCCGAACGGGCTGCCTATCGCCAGGACGATGTCGCCGACCTGCAGCTTCTCGTAGTCCGCCCACTTCAGGTAAGGGAGATCCTTCGCGTCGATCTTGATCACCGCCAGATCGGTCTTGGGATCGGTCCCGACGACTTTGGCCGTGAACTCCCGCCGGTCGCTCAAGATCACCGTGATCTGGGAAGCGTTCTCGACGACATGATTGTTGGTCACGATGTAGCCGTTCGGGTCCAAAATGACACCGGAACCTCCGCTCTGGTCGGGATGACGGGGACCGGGAGGAAACGGCGGAGGGCCGGGCGGCTCGGCTCCCGGAGGTTCTTCTCCCGGGGGGCCTCCGAACGGACCGGGCGGCAACGGACGTCGGCCTTCGCGGCGCCCCTCCCCGCCGCCGGTCACGGCGATGTTGACCACCGCCGGTGTCACCCGCTTCACGATTTCCGAGA
>JBBIOW010000028.1:0-12215 GCA_037443165.1 Nitrospiraceae bacterium
GGCGAACAGCCCGGGACCCGTTGCTCGGCAGATGCAACGGGTGCCCCGCTCACTCTATCCATCCCCCAGTGGGGCCCTTCCGTTGCGCGCGGGGGGGAGCCCCGTTCGCCACGCTACCAGCGACATTTCCCCTCAGCGCCTCGAAATTATTTTCGGATTAGGGCTAATTTCTCATTTACTTCGCGAGCGGCCCCGAGACGAACCGTCCCGCCTGCATCACCCCCGCGATCTTCTCCTTGTCGCGAAGCAGGGCGATGCGTTTCAAAGGATTGCCGGCGACGACGACCAGGTCGGCGAGCTTGCCGGCCTCAATCGTCCCGACCGCATCGTCGATGCCCAGAAGCCGAGCCGCCGCCGCGGTGGCGGTCTGCAACGCTTCCATGGGGCTCATGCCGAGCGCGACCATCCGTTCCAGTTCCTGCGCGTTGTCACCGTGATAATTGAACGGCGTCCCAGCGTCGGTGCCGAGGGCGATGGGGATCCCGCCGCGATGGGCTCGTTTGAACGCGGCCTCATGGCAAGCTCGCAGTGTCTTCGCTTTGGCCACCGCGTGGTCCGGCGCCCCACAAGCTGGGCCGCAATCCGCGGTCGTGGCCAGCGCTGAAAGCGTCGGTACCAGAAACACATCGCGTTCTTTCATGAGCGACGCGGCTTCCTCGTCCATCAGTGTCCCGTGCTCGATCGAATGGACGCCGGCCAGGACGGCATTCTTCATCCCGCTTGATCCGTGCGCATGCGCCGCGACGCGCCGTCCGGCTCTTCCGGCTTCCGCGACAGCCGCGCTCAGCTCTTCCGGGGTGAACTGCGCCGCCTCAGGCCTCGTGCCCGGCGTGAGCACCCCGCCGGACGCGATCACCTTGATGACGTCGGCCCCGGCGGCCAATTGCTCGCGCACGGCCGCCATGACGGCGACCGGCCCGTCGGCTTCGCGGCCGATGAACCGCGCATGCCCGCCGGTCATGCAGACGGCGAGTCCGGCGGCCAGAACACGAGGCCCCGGCGTCAAACCCGACTCGATCGCGCGCTTCAAGGAAAAAATCGCATGGTCCCGAAACCCCAGATCGCGAACGGTGGTGAAGCCGGCCTCCACCGTCCGGCGGGCGAACTGCGCGGCTTTGAGCACGGTCATGGCTGGAGTGTCGCGAGCGATCGCCGCCACGACGTCCGGCTCTCCGCCGAGGCACAGGTGCACGTGACAATCGATCAGGCCGGGGATGACGGTCAGCCCGCGCCCGTCGATCATCCGCGCGCCACGCGGAATGCCGACGTCCCGGCTGTCGCCGACCGATGCGATGCGGTCGCCGCGGATGACGATGGTCGCCCGTTCGCGGGATCGGCCGAGGCCGTCGATCAGCCGTACGTTCCGCAGGAGCAGCGCCATGCGATCACTCGCCGATCGGAATCGTGATCACGATCCCGCCCATGACGTCGTTCAGCTTGTAGTCGCGGCGGGGGCTATTGGGGTGAGAGTTGTGGCAGGTGACGCAGGTTTGGGAGAGCGCCCTGTCCGCGTACACCCCTTGGAAGTAGCGGGCGTTGCCGATCCTGACGAATCCCATGAAGGGCTTGTCCGGCTCTTTCATCACGGCCTCCAGGCCCCGGCGTTCGAAGTCGCTGGTGGGTCCGTTCCAGACGTAGATGGGGGTCAGGCTGGCCAGCCGATAACTGAGCTTGTACCCTTTTTCGGACACCAGGCGACCAGACTCCATCAGGAATTGGGCGGGCAGAGGAAGCCCCTTCTCGTCCTTCCAGTGTTCCACCGATTCCACGACGCCCTGCGCCTGCATCTTCTCCACGACGTTCTTGGTGTAATTCGTCCGGTTGGCTTCGATGACAGCGTGGAGGTACTCGATGACTTTCTCCGGCGGGACCGTGTCCGGTTTTCTGGCCTCTGCGACGACCAGGGCGATCGTCCAATAGGTCACCACGGCGACGAACGCGAACGCGGCGCTGGCGATGATCCAGAGAGCGGGCCGACTCATGGTTCGATCCTCCTTGAGGATGGAGAGGCTGCGCCGTAGACGCGCGATGCGGCCTGCACCGCCGCACCCGGCCTCACCGGCTTGCCGAAGCGGGCGGCGATCTCTTCCAACGCGCCGAGCAGCGTTTCCACGTGACTCCGTGTGGACGATTCACCCATCAGGCCGATGCGCCAGACCGTGCCCTTGAGCGGGCCGAGGCCGCCGCCGATCTCGATGCCGTACTCGCGCAGGAGCGCAGCCCGCGCCGCGGCGTCGTCAAGGTGCGGCGGGAGGGTGACGCAGTTCAAGGTCGGCAGGCGCCGGCCTTCCGCCGCCAGCGGAGTCAGCGAGAGTTCGGCGAGGCCGGCCAGCAGCGCTGTGCTGTTCACCCGGTGCCGTTCGAATCGTGCCGGCAGTCCCTCTTCCTCGACCAGGCGCAACGCTTCCCGCAAGGCGTAGAGCATCGAGATCGGCGCCGTGTGGTGATAGGCTCTCGTGCTTTCGGCCCAGTACTCCGCCACCAACGCCAGGTCCAGGTACCAGCTCTGGCACGGCGCGCGGCGGCGGCGAATGGCGTCGAGCGCGCGTTCGCTCGCCGTCAACGGGGCTAAGCCTGGCGGACAACTCAGGCACTTCTGCGTGCCGCTGTAGCACAGATCGATGTTCCAGGCGTCCACTTCGAGGGGAACGCCGCCCAGCGACGTGACGGCATCGACGATAAACAACGTCTCGTGCTCGCGGCAGAGTCGCCCGATCTCTTCGAGCGGCTGCCAGGCGCCGGTGGACGTTTCGGCATGGACGAGCGCGAGGGCCTTGATCGGTCCCGAGCGGGCGAACGCGGCCCGGATATCCTCGGGCTCGATGATGCGCCCCCACGGCGCCTCGATTCTGATCGCCTTGCCGCCGGCTCGTTCCACCATCGTCGCCATGCGCTCTCCGAAGACGCCGTTCACCCCGACCCCGACCGCATCTCCCGGCTCGACTATGTTGACGAGCGCAGCCTCCATGCCGGCCGAACCCGTGCCGGAGAGGGCGATCGTGAAGGGGTTCGCGGTGCGGAACACGTACCGGAGGAGACGCTGGATGTCGTTCATGAGCGCCAGAAAGGCCGGATCCAAATGGCCGAGGAGCGGCGCCGACATGGCACGCAGCACGCGCGGATGGACCATGCTGGGGCCCGGTCCCAGCAGCAACCGCGGCGGCGGAACAAACTCGCCGGTGGGCTCAGAAGTCATGGCCTGAGAGCCCCGGATAGGATAAACGGACGATGTCTCCAGCAGGCGGTCACGGCTCTATTCCTCGGATTCACGCGAGGAAGATGCAGTATAGCCAACTCTTGATCGCTCCGCCAAGAGCGGGCGGCTGCATCCACCGTGGAAGCGCGTTTGCGTTTTATGGCCCCCCAGGGTACGTGGTATACTTCGCCGCACACGAGACGACCGTGCCTCCTGATCATTCCCTAACCAATCCGTTCACTCCTGCCGAGGCCGGCGTCACGGGTGATTCGTCCCCGGCTTCTCTTCCCTATGACCCTCGTTTCTCACGCGCGGTGACGGTTCTCTCGGCGATCGTGCTGTGCGCCTCCATCGGCCTGTTCGCGTGGTTCATGCTCTCGCTGCCTCGCCTGGACCGCGTGGCCTCGCCCGAACGTGCGCTCCACCTGATGGTCAGCCGGACGATGGACGTGGAGGAGGCCCTGCTCCGGGCGCCGGAGTGGGAGCGCATCTTCTTTGAAATTGCCGTCGGCAGCGACGCCAATGAGCGTGACCAGGCGATCGCGTGGTACGAGGAACTTTCGTCCTACTCGGAGGACCCCGCTGTCCATCTGAATTTGGCCGTTCTAGAGGCGGAAGCGGGCCGCCTGTCCCAGGTGACGAACAAGGCCGACGCCTGGGTGGAAGCGGAGGCGCCGTTCCCGCTGTTCGCGCGGTTGTTACGGGCGGCGTATCAGGGCGAGCGGATCAGCCTCGAGGAGGAACAGGGACTGCAGGCTGAATTGGCGGAGCTGCTTCCCGCCGGGTGGTTCTACGATCGGCTGGCTATCAAGCTGGCAAGACAGGCCGGCGACCATGTCCTGCTTGCGTCGGTGGAGGCGGCCTCGACGGCCAGGGCGGAGGCTCTGTTGTGGCGCTCGCGTGCGCTGGCGGCCGCGGAATTGACCATCATGCTGTTCGGCGGCTCGGTCCTGGTGTCGGTCTGGCTGCGACGACATCGGCGGAGTGATGCGCTGCGGGTGGGATCGGCCTCATTGCCGCCGCGATGGCCCGGTGGGATTGGTGCGGCGGTCTTGTTGCGCGGCGGCGCGATTGGCGCGGTGCTGACAGTCGCCTTTCTGTTCGCCGCGATCGACTACACCTCGCTCCGGGTGCTGGCGATCCCGCTGACGAATCTCCCGTTGCTGCTGCTGGCACGCCGACACCTGCTGAAACCGACCGGACTCGGGTTCGTGGAGGGCTTTGGTTTGAAACCCACGTGGCGGAATCTGCCTCGATTCGCGATGGTCGTCCCGGCCATCATGGCGGCGGGTTTGCTGGGCGAATGGGTGTTGGGCAAGGTGACCGAACCGCTCAGTCTCTCCAGTCACTGGACGGAATGGTTCGATGCCGATTTGGTCTGGGCGTCCCCGTCGGTCATGAGCATCAGCCTGCTCGAATATGTGATTTTCGCGCCGGTTTTCGAAGAACTCGCTTTTCGGGGCCTGCTGTTCGCGATCTTGCGGCGGCGATACGGCTGGGAACGGTCCGCCCTCATCAGCGCCGGCCTGTTCGCCATCGCGCACGGCTACGGCCTGGTCGGATTTCTGAGCGTGTTCTGGAGCGGGATGGTCTGGGCTTGGGCGTATGAAAAGACCGGAAGCCTGCTGCCCGGGATGATCGCTCATGCGACCAACAATCTGTTTGTCTGTCTGAGCGTCATCGCGTTGTTGCGCTTATAATGGGCGAGAGGCACGAAGCAAGGGGAGTACCCCCTAACCTCTTTTGGAGCAGCGATCAGAAGTCGTTGTCCTGCCAAGCGTTTTTATCCGGTTACCCCGCCGCCTCTTTACTGTTCATGAATGGTGATTACTTCTAAAAGACGCCAAGACCTTGTATGGAAGGAGGTGCCCTATGGATTTCCTTTCAGCCTTGGATAAGGCCATGTCGATCTTCAATACGAATTGGATGGAAGGATTGATGTGGCTCTTGCTCATCATGGCGTTTGGGGCGTTCGTCGTCAATATGTGGGAGCGGTTTTTCGGCAAGGCGGGGAAGGCTCAACCGAAGGATCATGTCAAGAAGGCTGCCTGAGCACAAGGATCCGGCCGGGAAACGGCTCGCATTTCTTGCCGCTTTCGTCGTAGGCGTAGGGGTGTCACTGCTGGCCGCAGCGGTGGTGGCTGCCCCCTCCGCCCCGTATTCCATTATGATCGACGGAGGGGCGCCGTACTTCCTCCCGAAGGCGGCGACGGTGTCCGCGCATGTGCCGGTCAAATGGTACAACACGACCGGCACCTATCACACGATCACCCACGAAGGCTGCGAAAGGGGAGAATCCTGTCTCTTCGACTCCGGCACCGTTCCACCGGACGGCAGCTATGAGCTCCCCGGGCTGCCGCCAGGGAATTACGGCTACTATTGCAAGCTGCATCCGATCATGCGTGGGCTCCTGACGGTCAGAGAGTCCGGAGCCCCGTCTTCGGCGTCCTGATGTAACCAGCCCACAGCGCGAACCGGGCGGCGCAGATGGCTCATGTGGTGCGACGTACGCTTCGCATGGTACCATCCGGGCGCATGCCGCTCTCTCGCTTCCATCCGGTTATTGCCGACTGGTTTCGGACGCGCTTTGGCGGGCCGACCGAAGTACAGGTGCGCAGTTGGCCGGCGATCGCCTCCGGGTCGGATGTTCTGATCGCCGCGCCGACCGGATCGGGCAAGACCCTCGCCGCCTTTCTCTCCTGCATCGATACGCTCTTCAAGCAAGCCCTCGCCCGCGAGTTGAACGACCGCACCCAGGTGCTGTATGTCTCGCCGCTCAAAGCGCTGAGCAATGACGTCCAGAAAAATCTCGAGCAGCCGTTGGCTGAGATCGGGCAGGCCGCGCTGGCGGCGGGCTTGCTCATGCCGGAGATCCGCGTGCTGGTCCGGACCGGCGATACGCCGGCTGTGGATCGGCAGCAGATGCTCCGCCGCCCGCCCCACATTTTGATCACCACGCCGGAGTCGCTCTATCTGTTGCTGACTGCGGAAAAGAGCCGGCTGATGCTGCGCGACGTGCGGACGGTCATCGTCGACGAAATTCACGCGCTTGCGCCGAACAAGCGCGGCGCCCATCTGGCCTTGTCGCTCGAGCGGCTCGAGGCGCTGACCGCTGCGCCGCCTGTCCGCATCGGGCTGTCGGCGACGCAGCGCCCGATCGAGACCGTTGCGAAGTTTCTGGTCGGCGCTCCCTCACCCATCCCTCTCCCCTCGGGGGAGAGGGAAAGGGAGAGGGGATGCACCGTCATCGACGTCGGCCACCGGCGCGACATGGATGTGGCGGTCGAGGTCCCCAAGGATGAGCTGGGCGCCGTGGCCACCAACTCGATCTGGCGCGATGTCTATGACCGTGCGGCTGAACTGGTGCAACAGCACCGGTCCACCCTGGTCTTCGTGAACACGCGCCGGCTCGCCGAGCGGGTAGCGCATCATCTGGAAGAGCGCTTGCAGCATCTGGGTGCGCAGGTGGTGGCGGCGCATCACGGCAGTTTATCGAGACAGATCCGGCTGTCCGCCGAGGAACGCTTGAAAACAGGGCAGACTCGCGTGGTGGTGGCGACCGCGTCGCTCGAGCTCGGGATCGACGTCGGCACCGTCGATCTGGTCTGCCAGATCGGCTCGCCCCGCGCCATCGCCATTGCCTTGCAGCGGATCGGCCGCTCCGGACACTGGATCAAAGCCGTCCCCAAAGGCCGGCTGTTTGCCACGACCCGTGATGAGTTGATCGAGTGCGCCGCACTGGTGCGGGCGATCCGTCGCGGTGCACCGGATCGACTCGAGGTCCCGACCGCGCCGTTGGATATCCTCGCCCAACAGCTGGTCGCGGCCGCCGCCACTCAGGAGTGGCGGGAGGACGAGCTGTTCGTGCTGTGCCGGCGTGCATACCCCTATCGGGACCTCAGCCGGCCGGAGTTCGACGCCGTGGTGCGGATGCTAGCGGATGGAATAGCGACCGGCCGCGGCCGCGGTCGTGCCTATCTCTATCATGACCGGATCAACCGGCGGATCAAAGCGCGGCGCGGGGCGCGCTTGGCGGCGATCACCTCGGGCGGCGCGATTCCGGACACGGCGAATTACACGGTGATCGCCGAGCCGGACGGGACGGTCGTCGGTTCGGTGGACGAAGACTTCGCGGTGGAAAGCCTCGCCGGCGACATCATTCTGCTGGGGAACGCCTCGTGGCGCATTCGCAGCGTGGAGACGGGCAAGATGCGGGTGGAGGACGCGCACGGCGCCCCGCCGACCATTCCGTTCTGGCGCGGTGAAGCCCCGTCACGCACGGCCGAGCTGTCGGCCGAGGTCGCGTCGCTGCGAGAAGAAATCTCGCAGCGGGCTAGTGGTGCGGGGCAAGGGGCAATGGGTGGAAACCTTAGTTCAGACGGGCCCCTCGCCTGGCTCAAAGGTGAGTGCGGCCTCGACCGCCGCGGCGCGGAGCAAGCGGTGGCGTATGTCCTTGCCGGTCGGCAAGTCCTGGGCGCAGTGCCGACCCAGGACACCGTCATCGCCGAGCGGTTTTTCGACGAGGGCGGCGGGATGCAATTGGTCATTCATGCGCCGTTCGGCGGGCGGCTGAATCGCGCCTGGGGCTTGGCGCTCCGCAAGCGTTTCTGTGTGACCTTTGATTTCGAGCTCCAGGCCGCCGCGACGGACGAAGGCATCGTGATCTCGCTGGGCGAACGGCACAGTTTCCCACTGGAGAGCGTGTTCGGGTTTCTGCGGTCGGAATCCGTGCGCGAGGTGCTCACGCAGGCGATTCTCGCGGCGCCGATGTTCGCCAGCCGGTGGCGCTGGAATGCCACCCGCGCGCTGGCGCTGCTCCGGTTCGCCAACGGCAAGCGTGTGCCGCCGCAGATCCAACGCATGCGTGCGGAAGACCTGCTGGCCGCCGTGTTCCCGGCGGCGTTGGCGTGCCAGGACAATATGCGAGACCCCCATGCGCCGCGAGAACTGCCGGATCATCCGTTGGTCAAGGAAACCGTGCGGGACTGTCTCACCGAGGCGATGGACCTCGACGGGCTCATCGCGGTTTTGCAGCGCATCGAGCGGGGCGAGATCCGCTGCGTCGCGGTGGACACGCCGGTTCCCTCGCCCTTCTGTCACGAGATTCTGAACGCCAATCCCTACGCCTACCTGGACGACGCGCCGCTGGAAGAGCGGCGGGCCCGCGCGGTCGTGATGCGACGCACGTTGCCGCCCGAGATGGCCGGGAACATCGGGGCGCTGGACCCTGCGGCCATCGCAGAAGTGACGGATGAAGCCTGGCCCGTCGTCCGTGACGCCGACGAGTTGCACGACGCGCTCTTGACGCTGTTCTGGGTGCCCCGCGACCAAGTGCCGGCGTGGGAGGTGTACCTGCAGGAGTTGATGAAGTCCGGACGGGCGATTGAACTGCAGATGCGAGGCGAGGGGCGAGAGGCGAGGGGATGGGCAGCGGTTGAGAAGCTGCCGGTCGTGCGGGCGGTCTTTCCTGAAGCGCGGATCGAGCCGATCATCAAGAGCAGTGAGCGGGAGCTGGCGTCTGGATATAGCGAAGCGGTCTTGGCGATCGCGCAGGGCTGGATGGAGAGCACGGGGCCGACAACCGCCGAGGAGCTGGCGCAACGCCTTTATCTGCGAAAAGATGACGTACTGGCTGCCTTGCTCCAGTTGGAGGCGCAAGGCCAAATCCTCCGAGGCCGGTTCCGGCAAAATCCACATTCCACATTCCACATTTCACATTCCGGCGCTGCCGCGCCGGTCGAGTGGTGCCATCGCCGCCTCCTGGCCCGCATTCACCGGCTCACGATCGGTCGGCTCAGGAAAGAAATCGAGCCGGTGACCGCCACAGAATTCATGCGGTTTCTGTTGCAGTGGCAGCACGTGGTACCGGGCTCGCGCCAACATGGGGAACTGGGCTTGTTAAAGGTCATTGAGCAACTGGCCGGCTTCGAGGCGGCCGCGTCGGCCTGGGAGTCGCAGATCCTGCGCATCCGGATGGCCAAGTATGAGCCGGAACTGTTGGACCGGCTTTGTCTCAGCGGGGCCGTGAGTTGGGGGCGACTTACTCCGCATCCTCGTTTGGCGGACGGAGGGGAAGGAGAGCTCGGCCGACGCGGGCCACGCATCGTTCCGACCAGCGTGGCCCCGATCAGCCTGTTCCCTCGCGAACAAGCCGGATGGCTGTTGGCAACATTCGGGGAAGACCGCCGGCAGCCTGATGAGCCCTCCGGGCTCAGCTCGGTGGCGCAGGACCTCCAGGGGTACCTACGGGAGCGCGGCGCGAGTTTCTTCGCCGACCTGGTTCGGGGCACCGGGCACTTGCCGTCACAGGTCGAAGACGGCCTGTGGGAGTTGGTCGCGGCCGGACTGGTGACGCCGGACGGATTCGACAACCTGCGGGCGCTCATGGACCCGCGGCGCCGGCGGGCGGAAGGGCGGGAGCGGATGAGACGGCCGCGTCATACGGTCGGACGGTGGTCACTGTTGCGGGAAGCTAACAGCCGGCCGCAAACAGCGAGCAGCGAACAGCGGGGTAACGGCGGCTCGGAGCTGTCAGCTACCAGCTATTCGCAGCCTGCAAACAGCCTGGCCGAACATCTCGCCCGCCAGTTGTTGCGCCGCTACGGCGTCGTCTTTCGTGACGTGCTCGGACGGGAGTCGCTCAGCCTTCCATGGCGGGATCTGTTGGTTCAATACCGGCGGCTGGAATTGCGAGGCGAGGTGCGCGGCGGGCGGTTCGTCAGCGGGTTCACGGGCGAGCAGTTCGCCTTGCCGGAGGCGGTGGAATCGCTGCGCGCGTTGCGGAAGAGTGGCGGGATCGGCGCGGCTGGTCAGGACATTAAGCTGTCCGCCGCCGATCCGTTGA
Source organism: Nitrospiraceae bacterium (assembly GCA_037443165.1). Classification (GTDB taxonomy): domain Bacteria; phylum Nitrospirota; class Nitrospiria; order Nitrospirales; family Nitrospiraceae; genus DATLZU01. Next base: position 10,041 of record JBBIOW010000028.1, read on the forward strand.
ACTTAGCCGGTATCATTCTGCCCGGTCCGCGTATCCCGGCCCTTGCGACGAATTTTCTCGTGCTGAAGGACGGTGTGGTGGTGCACACCGTCATCGGACGGGATTGCGAGGGACGGGGAACCGAGAAGGTGTCGGTGGCCCGAGGCTGCTAGGTCGAAATCGGCATCGACCACGTCTACACCAGAGCCGTCCGTTTCCTTCACCCCGTTTGGCGACTTGGACTTTGGTGCTGTGCTGAGAGATGAACGACTAACGTTCGAGAATAGGACGGAGGCGAGGGAGACCCTCGAAGTCCACGCGAGTCATGGACGGATCGACGGGCAGCATTGTCAACTTGGCCTTGGCGGCGGGGGCCGGCCGCAAGACATGGATCAACGCCGTGTGGCTGGCCGCCGAGAAGTCTGTCGGATGAAAAAGCCATCGGAACGGAAGTGAGGCGTCGGGTGCCGGTGCAGTTATCGTGCAAGGCTCCGAAGAGGCGATTCGGCCTATTGGACGAACGGCGCAGCTGTCTCTCGAAGAACCGCAAGCAAGGCGGCTGGGTCGGAGTTGTTCGATCGTGAGTAATTCGCCTGCGCGGCTGAGAAGAATGCAGGTTGCCGGTCGGAGGGTACGCCCAAGAGGGCGCCCATCGACGCGAGGTATTCCCCTTGTCCCGCCGCGATGTCCTTCTCGAGATTCGACTGGTTCAAGGTCGTAAATGCCGTGACCTTGTGTTCAGCTCGGAGGAGGCCGTCTTCGGTTACCCAGGCGCCGGGGGTCGTGGACGAGAGGAAGTTACTGGTGGCGTCGGTCGTCGTCTCGAAAGTGGCTTTGAGCGTGCAGCCTGCGGAATGAACCAAGGCCAGAGCCGTGAGGGCAAAGAACCAGGCAGACGATGTTCTCATGGGTCGCCTCCTTGAGGAGTGGACGAATCGGCCAAAATCCTAGGGGCAACTATAGCATAGGGGCTCAAGTTCAGCAGCCGGATTGCCGATAGGGACTCTGTCATTGCATGATGCCCTGATTCGCTCACGAAGGAGACGGCGATGACCCTTCAAGCGTTGACACCGTTCTACCCCTCCCGATTGTTCCAGGCTCCATCATCGGATCCGAACGGACCGCGCCGGCTGGACACGCAGGTTGGAGCGATCGCCATCTCGAATGACCTGACCGGACAACTGACGGTGACGACGGCCGAAGGGGATAAAGTGACGCTGAGCGCCGCTCTTGCGGAAGACTTCCGGAGGGTCACATATCGCGGCGCGACCCGGCAGGATGGAACCTCCGTCCTAGTAAGCGGACAACAGACAGAATACTCGTTGAGCCGACAGCTAGGTGTGGCGGTCGAGGGCGATCTCAGCGAGCAGGAGGTCAAGGATCTCTCGAAGCTATTCCGGAAGGTGCTGAACATCTTCCGAAAATTCTTCAACGGCCAGGGCGAAGTTACTTTGGCCAAGTCAGCGAGGCTGGCCGATCGGTTCGAGAACTTTTCGACGCTCTCAAGTCTCGATCTCAGCGTCGAGGTGGAACGATCCGTCGCCATTGTTGCGGCGCAAGTGGCCTCAAAGATCGACAGCATTGCCGGAGAGCCCCTCCAATCAAGCCCGACTTCATTGTCGACTTCACCGGAAACCACGGGTGCGGCGTCTTCGGTGGTGGCGGCGACCCCGCAGCCTTCGACCGGTACCACGGCGCCCACCCAGCCTTCGGTCGATTCTGTCACAGCCCGCGATCCGGCGGACCTGCGTTTCGCAACGCCCGTATCGCAGGGCAAGAGGCCCGCGTCGTTGGTCGATCAGGTCTTGGACGCGCTGAAGGATTCAAACGGCGAACCACGCAAGCTCAGGCGGTATCTGCCGCGCCTGCTCGACCAAGTGCGCGAGGAGTTCCAAAAAGAACTGCGCGGGCGGATCGACGGAGAGCGCACGCTGCCTTCCGATGGCACAGCCCAGACGGAAAGCGCAATCGTTCTGGCCTATCGGTCGTTCCAGCAGACTTCGTTGACGTTGTCAGTCCACTCCTAGCAGGCCGTTGAAAAACTGACCTGCACGACCCGGTTTCCTCCCCATGGATGACACCGCTGCGGATTGTCCCTGCTCCCAGGGCCAGAAGAAAAGAGAAGAAAAGGGGTCGGGAGTCTTTGTCGTCTTTTCAGACTGCTAGAAAAGACTCCCGACCCCTTTTGTGTCCTCC
>JBBIOW010000028.1:12315-18889 GCA_037443165.1 Nitrospiraceae bacterium
CTTTGTCGTCTTTTCAGACTGCTAGAAAAGACTCCCGACCCCTTTTGTGTCCTCCTTTTGTGTCCTCGACCCCTTTTGTGTCCTCCGAGGCGCGCCAGGCCACCGGCCTCACCGCCAGGTGGACGCTGCGCTCGACATCTTCCACCTCGGTATGCCCCAGAGATTGATTCTGGTCCATCAAGAGTTTCAGGATCCCGCCCATCATCAAGGTGAAACCTACCACGCCGAGGCCGCCGGTCACCCAGAGTAACGGTCGCTCACGGTGTTGAATCCAGGCGATGGCGTTGCGGCTGGGCGGCAACTCGGCGACGACCGCGCAGACGAAGACCAGCGCCAGGCCGCCCGCGATATGGACCAGCGTCTTCATGTCCCGGCGCGTCCGATCCAGATGTTTCGCTGCGGGCGCTCGCGATCGAACCGCACGGCGCCCGTGTCGCCGGCACGCCATTCGGCGGCTTCATCGGGCGATAACAAGCCGCTCTGGCCTTGCTGACTCCGCCCCATGTGATCGCGAAACTCATAGCTCAGGCGCCATTGCGTGACGCGATTGATTCGCGTGCTCGTCGGCCAGACGTTCTGGACAATCCCTTCGGCGGGCAATCCGCCACGGGACAATCGGATGACGAGGAGGACGTGACGAAGATCTGAAGACGCGACCACGGCGCCAATCAGCGCGAACAGGAGACCGCCGCTCATGAAGATCAGCGGCAGCCACTGCGCGTCACGGAACGCCAGGTGCGTGGTTGTTGGATTGGATGGCAAATAGCGCACGGGAAACGGGCTGCCTTCGTCCAAACGCTCCCAGTCGTCCACCGAGACTTCACCACTCTGCTCCACGGTGCCGCCGCCGGGAACCGCGAAGCGGTAGGTCACCTGGTACTTCGTGCGGGGACTCCCATCCCGCACTCGCCTTTTCGATGGACTTGCTAAGGATGGTTGCCTGTGTCTGGACCGATTCCCGCTCGAAGTGCTGCCGGGTCTGCCATTCCTGGAAGGCAATGAAGGTTCCTACGGTTCCGGCGGTGAAGAACAGCGCGCCGACCCAGAGCAGGACCGAGCGGCGGAGCGTCTTGAACAGGGACACATCGGCCATGAGATCAGTCGGCTCCTACCCAGCTATTGACGTTCGGTTTGCGCGGGTCATACCGGACGCGGCCCATCCGGCCGGGCGGCCACTCGCCCGCCTCTTCCGGGGACATGGTGCACGAGCCCTTGCGCGTCTTGCCTTGTGCGTCCTGAAACTCGTAATGGAGCGTCACCTGATTCACGCCGTTGATGCGGAGATAGGAGGGGCCGACGTCGGTGATCGTCGCCTCTGCCGTCATGCCGCTGCGCGCCAGGCCCCTCTCGCGTCTTCTGGTGCCGACGGCATTGAAGACGACGAATCCGCCGAGCGAGCCGATCACGCCGCCTACGACGCCGAAGACGATCGGTAAAACAGTGTCGTCGCGCTGGCCGTGAATGCGATAGGAGTGCGGCTCATCCGGCAGGTACGTCACTTGGACGGCACCGCGTTCTTCCAACATGTCCCAGTCTTCCGCGGTGACATCGGCCGTGCCTTCAACGATCTCACCATTACGCGGTACGAACCGGAAGGTGACTCGATACGATGGGCTGGAACTGTTTCCACTCTTGCTCGACTTTCTATAGATCTCCTTGGTCAGCACCATGCCGTCCACCGTCTGGCCCTCTCGCTCCAGTCGCTCGTTGAGCGATATGCGGTGGATTCCGACGGAGACGCCGACCATGAGGAACACCAAGCCTACGGAGAGCCAGATGCCGCTGAACCAGAACTGGAAGTTTCTCGCGTCAGGTCGAACCACGGAGATGCTCCGGGACGAAGCGCTGAGATCGGAGTACACGAATTCAGGAAAATACCCGCTGGGCGAGAATCTTCTTCATTTTCTTCTGGATGCACTTGTCCTTGGGAACCTCTCCGTGCGACAGCAACTGGGGAATCGCTTTGACCGGGTCCCGATACTTCCGCTTGCACTTGCCGGTCTTTTCCGTGTTTTGCTTTTTCTGGTTGCTCTTCCCGGCGCGGCTTTTGATCTTGCCCGAGAGCAGCCGATCGAACGGAATGAAGTGATCCCCGGCAAACGGCGGGTTTTGCTGCCACCGATTGAAAAAATACTCCACGTTGTCGGGAACCGGCTGCGTGATGTTTTTGCGCAGCCCTCCTTTCCCCACTCCGTCCAGGACGCCCAGGAAGGCGATCGTTCTGCCGTCGATTCGTTTGGCGACCTGCAGCACGGCGTCCCCGCCGTAGCTATGACCGATCAGGATGATCGGCATAGACCGGTTTTTGGCATCGATCCTCTTGATGACCTCCTGCATTTGTTTGATGAAGGTCTCGTCGGTGGGCGGTGAAGGCGTGACCTTCCAGGCGAAGTCGTCCGGGTCCGCCGCCGGCACGCCGGGGTTGCCTTTCCGGTCGATCTCGTTCCAGTTCGAGATGTGGACATAGGCCCCTTTCTCGCGCAGAAACTTTTGGAACTTCTTGCCGGGCACGCAGCAGCCGGTGAAGCCGTTGACCAGAAACACGAACGCGGTGTAGCTGTCCGCCTGCTCGATGGCGTGGTCCAGGTCTTGGTCGGCGGACGCGGGAAGCGCTGCCGACAGCGCCAGAGCAATGGAAATGGTGATGCTGAGTCCAACCTCGAGCCAGCGGTTCATTCGCGCAGATCCCTCTCTTCAGCGTGTTCCGCCGTCACTGGCCCTTTCCCCCTGATGCCTTTTGGCCTTTCCCTGCCAGGCTCTTCTCGTCTTCGTCTTCCTCCTCTTCGTCCTCCTCCTCGTCCTCTTCTTCCTCTGCCTCGGAGCCGGCGGAGTCCGAAGGTTTGCCGGAGGTCTTGCTTCCCTTGGCCTTGGGAGTTCCGGCGGACACGCCGCCGAGTTTTACATCGTCGAACGTGCCGATACCGTAAATGGTAATGCCGACCGTCTTGACGTTCTTGGGCGGCGCTTCGAACGTCGCGCGGAGGGTCTTTTCCTCCTGACCTTGGTGAAGCCGGCCGCCCGTAAACCCGTCGAGTTTCTTGATCGGGTAGGTGGTGCCTGTGTCATAATTTAAAATATGCGTGTCTTTTCCGTTCTCGCTGGTGCCGAGATACTCGGATTCTTTCTTGTCTTTGCCGCCTTGGAAATTCAGTGATACCGTGGCGGATAACACGGCCCCTCGAACCACGACGTCTTTCAATGTGGCCGTGACGTTTTTATCGAAATCCGTCTGAATCGTGTGCGTGCCTGACCTGCCGGAGCTCCTCCCCGAGCTCTCCGCCGCTTCCTCTTCTTCGTCCTCCTCCTCTTCTTCGGCTTCTTTAGAGGCGTCAAGTCGTTTGGCCGCTGGGGCGCTTTTGGATTTCTTGGCCTCCAACTTGGAGGACTTGGCCGCGAGGAGGAGTCGGCCTTCCTGCGCGATGTCGCCGACATTGTGATTCGCTTGGGATGACGTCTGCGGCGCGCCGGCCGGCTGAGCGCCCGGTTGAGGCTGGCTCTGTTGGGGAGCCGCCGTGGCGACCGCCACCGGCCGCGCACTCGACGCCGCGTCTTGCCGCGCCACCGCGACGGTTTCCCCCATGCAGCAGGTGAGAAGCAAACAGCCCAGAGGAACGAGACCCGTGAGCCGGCGTGACATTCCGTTCTCTGGGGCCTTGCCGACAACCTCAAGACTGACTTTCATGTGAGACCTCCTTCATTTCCATGCCGTTCCATCTGGTGATCGAATGGCGTCCCCGCTCCCTACCCGGCAGACTCCCGCACGAGCCTGGCGGTCAAGACATATTTGATCTTTCCGGACTCAACCCCGAAGCACCATTGCTTTTTCTTGAACGTCTTGAGCTTGAAGCTGCCTTGATTCGCATGGACAAGCAATTTGTCTCGCTTTTTGGTCTTGTTGTACCCTTTGACCCATTTGACGCGATCCTTGCAGACGGTTTCCGCCGCTCCTTTCCAGACTTCGGTCAAGGCATCGGCGATGACGCTCTTGACCTCGTCCTGTTTCAGCGCCGTGCCGGCCAACGCCAGGCCAGGTTCCGCTGTAGCGGCTCCGACCGTCTGGAGCGTCGTGCCGGTCGCGGCCGCGTATTTCCGGAGCGCGTCGCGCACGTTGCTGAACCCTTTCGGAAGGGCCACGTAAATGTTGGCCGTGAGCTCGAGATCCGAGCGCAACGGGCCTTTGTAGAGGACGATCGGCTTTCGTGTTTCGGCGTCTTCAAGCGGAATCACCGAGCCCTCGCGGCAGACTACCGCCAGGGTGGTCACCGGCTGCACGTCCGGATTGCCCTGCTCGGCGAGCCGCAAGATGATCGTGACCGCATCCTTCTCTCCGCCCTTGTCGGTCATGGATTCTTTGCAGCGTAGGTCATGAAGCTGCAGGGTGTAGATGTCATTCGACGAGGCTTGCGACCCTTCAGCGCTCCTCTCCTTTCTGGATTTTTTCTTGGATTGTCCCGGAAACAATTGCCGAATCTGTTGATCGCCTTCCTCCTTTGACGGGTCATCGGCCAATTCCGCGGCGAAAGCCCCACCGCTCGTTCCAAGCAGGAGCGCCGCGCTTCCAACACAGAATGCCCTTCGTGCAGCGCGATAGACTCGGTGTGCATCCATAAACGTGACCTCCTTGCGATTGTCGGTCCTGGTTGCTTTCGGACCCTGGCCCACACGACGACGGAGCACGCGATCGGCAGACGAACCGTCAGGATCCCTGTAAATCGGCCAGCGATTTCCGGATACGGTCGGCATCCCGTGCGCCGGGGCTGAGCGAGAGATATTGTTCCAACGCCGTCGCAGCGGTCTTGCGGTCTCCGAGCTTGTAATACGCGAGCCCCATCTCTCTGTAGGCATCGGCAAAGGTGTCGTTCGCTTTGATCGCCGCAATGAAGTGACCGATGGCCCGCTTGGACGCCTCGGGACCGCTTCCCGTTTCCAGGTCGATCTTCCCGAGGTAGTAATGCAGCACGGGGTCATCATCCTTGGCGGCCAGCGCCTTTTCGAACATCGCAGCGGCCGTCTTGAACCGCTTGCGTTCGTAGTCGAGTTTGCCGACGTTCACCACCAACTCGCGAGTCCGCCGGTTGAACTCGTCGGTATTCACCAGGAGCTTCCGGCTTGCCAAATCCTGGCTGTATTTGGACTGGACCAAGCCGGTGAGCTTGGCAATCCGCGACTTGTTGGTCGGGTGGTCGCCGTAGAAGAAGTTTTCGAGGGCGCCCTGGTCGCCGTATTCTTTGAGGAGTTGCTCGAACGTCTTCGGCGCTTCCCGCGGGTCGTAGCCCGCCTTGACCATGTAGTCGAGCCCCACGACATCGGCTTCGGTTTCGCTGGCGCGCCCGTGCCCGCTGATGGCGGCCTTCATCGAATACTCGTAAGTTTTTTGCAACAACGCGGGCGGGAGCGTCACCTTGCCGCTGGCTTCGGCCGCCTGTGCCGCCAATTGTCCGAGGACCTGGATGCCATACGTCCCTTCAATGCCCTTGGTGACATGACTTTCCGTGACGTGCGCGATCTCGTGCGCGAGCACCATGGCCAGTTGGGCTTCGTTTTCCATGCGGGCGAGCAAGCCGGCGTTGACATAGAGGAGCCCGCCACCGAAGGTGAAGGCGTTAATGCTCGCATCGTTGACGACTCGAATGCTGTATACAAACGGACGGGGACGGGCTTGCGCGACGAGTCGCTGGACGATGTCGTTCAAATAGGTGTCGAGCAGGGGATCGTCCCACATCCGGTTGCTGCGCTCATACTTCTTCGCGTTCTCCTGCGCCATCCGCTCTTCATCGGCTTCGGTGAAGGTCGGCCGATTCATGACGGCGCTGCCGACCGACATCCCTGTCTGAAGATACCGGTCGGTTCCGGCTGGCAGTTGTTTCATCAGGTCTTCGCAACCGGCCAAGAGAGAGAGGAAGCAGGCAGCGATCACGGGCCAGGTGGGATGAAAGGTGCGTCGAGGCATGATGGCCTCCATTTCAACAAGTCACAGAAGCTTCAACAAGTCACAGAAGCCGGAAGCGGGGGATTACCCGCCTCCGTCGCGCCGATCTGCAGCGGCGCGGTGTCCGCCAAGCTTCGACCACAGCGCCTCCCACAACTCGGCGCTGCTGTGAAACGCCAGTCGCCGGCCCTCGCTGTCTTCGACCGTTCCCACCAATTGCTTGGCCTTGTTCTTGGCGCGAAACCCTTGCGTTCGGCTTCGGCGGTAGATGCGCACGATGTACGACTCCATCCAACCCCCCGGGTCGTCCGAGGACCAGAGACGACGGCGCAATCAACACGCGCGCATCCTAGCGGCGGAGTCCTTACCGATGACTTACCGATCCCGCGGAAGGAAACGCCATGTGGCGGCGCGGGTTACGCGAAGGCGGCGGAGCGCGGCTCGAACAGGCGGTCGTGCGCCGGTTAGGATGGGATGTCCGAAGGGATTCAGCCGGCGGTGGAAGGCGAGTCGGGGTCGGCGCCGGTTTGTCGGTCGCCGCGAGCGGGATCGGAATGCTGCAACGTCTGGCGGAGCCGTTCGATCTCCGGGTTCGGCGCGAGGGCGAGCCCGGCTTTCAAGGCCTGCCGGCATCGGTGATAGACC
>JBBIOW010000028.1:18899-24168 GCA_037443165.1 Nitrospiraceae bacterium
ACAGCGCATCGGCGGGGCGATCCAGGGCACGATAACACTGCATGAGTTCCCAATACAGCTCTTCGGCGAGATCGTCGGCGGCCAGGCCTTGTTCGAGCACCACGATGGCTTGCTCATAGAGGCCCATCCGCATCAAGCGCCGGGCCTGCACGATCGCGAAGCGGAGGAATCGAGTCTGCAGCCGCGCGCGCGATGACAGGGCCCACGGCGCATCCACCCCGTCGAGGAACCGGCCGTGATACATGCTCAACACCTGGCGGGCCGCAGCCGTCGGGTCCGCCTGCTCGCCTTCCTGCTCGCCCATGCTGAGCAGGCGTTCGAACGACCAGGCGTCGACCCAGACCTCGCGCGGCTCGAGGGTGAGGCGGTTGTGACTGAGCGTGAGGGCGGACTCCGACCCCAGCAGGCGGCGTAACCGGTGCAGCGCGACGGTGAACGCCCGATAGGCGGCGTCGGCGTCGGCGTCCGGCCAAAGCGTATCGGTCAACTTGTCGAGCGGGACTCCTCGTCCGCCCAGGGCGATCAACGCCATGAGCAGCTCGAGCGGGCGACGCTGCGTTTTGCCCTTGAACCGGAGCGGCACGCCGTCTTTGACTACGGCGAAGCGCCCCAAGGTGTACACCTTGATCGGCCAGGGCCACTCGTCGGTCCCCATCTCGGTCGGCGGCGCGAGGGCATGGCGCCGGATCGCCTCCTTGACGTACTCCGGCTCGAAGCCCGCCGTGAGCGCATGCACATACAGCCGGGCGATGCGGTCACGCGTCCACCACGGAAGCAAGCCGAGGCCGAGAGCCCGGCCGAGGCGCAAGGCCTGTCCGAGCAAGGCCAGCCCTTCCTGCTCTCGGTGTAACGACAATTCGAGCTCGGCCTCCGTGAGGTCGCACATATATTCGAGGGATCGACTGCCGATGGCGCGAGCGATCAGGCGTGCGCCGTTCAGCGATTCCCGTGCGCGGGCCGTCTGTCCCGCCTCTAACGCAATGCGCGCGGCCCCCATAAGACAGATCGCTTCGCCGAACCGCATCCCGCTGGCCCTCACCATCCTCAGGGCCGACTGCGCGCATTCTTCGGCGTGCGCCAGTTGGCCTTTGTGCAGCGCCACCATTGAAGCCAGATGATGATAGTACGAGCCGTCGAGCAGACTCTGGGGGCGAAACACAAAGGATGCCTGCTGAAGCCGGTGCTCGGCCGTATCGCTGTCGCCTTTCAAGAGCAGCAGAAAAATTTCGGCACCCAAACGCTGGATGTCCACCATACGGATGCCGGTGGCGTCGGCCAACCGGCGACCTTCCTCGACCTCGCGCAAACCCTGTTCGATGTCTCCGGTGTGCCAGTACACGATCGCCAGCGAGGCGTGCCGCCAGAGGCGGGTCAAGGGCGCGATGTCCTGCCTCGTCCATTCCGCCTGGACCTCGGCGATGAGGTGCTTCGCTTTGGCGAGATCTCCTCGCCATGTGCAGTAATAGAGCAGATGGTTGGCCGCCATCAGGCGGGTGTCGATGTCCGCCCCTGACCAGAGCAGCGCTTCAGCTTTCGCGGCCCACGAGGGAAGGTCCGGGTGATCGGGCCAGTGGTTGATGAGCATCGTAAAGGTCACGAAGGTGACGCGCGCTTCGATCTCGGGCGATGGATAGTCCGGATACCGGCGGCGGAGGTCGTCGAACAGCTCACGGTACCGGTCGAATTGGACGAAATCCCGCCATTCGAAGAACACGCTTTCGACGAGACCCAGCCAGGCGAGATACGAGCCTGCGGGGTCGTTCGTCTTCTCGAACAGCGCGAGTGTCGCAGTGAAATGCGCCCGCGCCTCCACTGGATCGAACGGCAGTCGGCACGCTCCCAGCCAATAGCGGAGCCACGGCATCTTCTCGATCGTCTCGCCCGGGATGGCCTGAATCCACCGCGCCAACACCGAACCGCGCCCGTGAGCCAACAGCGTCGGGGCTTGCGAGAGACTCAGCCGCGCCAGTTCGTTCCACTCGCCGGCTTCGATCAGCAGCGCGGCGGCATCTTCGGCGAGGCCGTCGGCCTCGAGCAGCGCCGCCGCACGGCGCCGAAGACCGTTCAACTCCGCCGGAGGATAGGCGGCGCGGGCGCAGGACTGAAGAAAGGCCCGGAACAGCGGATGGTATTCGTACGTGGGGGACGGACTGTCGAGCTTGAAGGTGAAGTAATTGTGCCGCACCAGACTGTTCAGTAAAGACTCCGCCTGTTCGATACCGGTCAACTGCTGCGCTGCGGCGGCCGTGATCTTGGGCAAGAGCGAGGTCGTGAGCAGCAGCGTCTGCGTCAGGGGCTCCACCCGCCTCACCAGTTCTTCCGCGAAATAGTCGAACAATACCGAGTAGCTTGATGCCGGGTTGGGCGACCGTCGCCCGGCGCGGGGCGCGCCCTCCTCCATCAATAACACCAGCCCCGCCACCCAGCCCTGTGTCTTCTCGTGCAACGCCAGTAAGTGCTCCTTGGACCACCGCGCGCGCAGCCGGCCGATCGCCAGGCTTTCCCGTTGGGTCAGGCGGAGGTCGTCCCATCCGATGACACGGAGCGCGCCGGCCGCGCGCGCTCGGGCCAATGACGCCGGAGGCTCGGCCCGGCTGATGATGATCGCCGTGATGCGCGGCGGGGTCTCGGCCAGCCCGATCGGCAGCAGGTCGTGCAGGTGCGAGTCCTCCGGCAGGCGCTCGAAATTGTCGAACACCGCGACGCCGGGCTGTTTGATCCGGGCGAAGAACAGGCGGAAGAAGTTGCGGGTAAAGGTCGGGAGGCCGGGGACGTATTCCGGCGTCAAGAGGGAGAGTTGTGCCGTCCTGGGTGAAACGCCGCTTTCGACGGCAAGTCTCAGATAGTAAAAGAACGAAGCGGGGTCAGTGTCGCCGACGTCGAGGCTGTACCAGATGTGAGGCAACCTCCGAGCGCCGAGGTAGCTGGCCACCAGCGTCGTTTTGCCGGACCCGGCCGGAGCGGCGATCCAGACGATGGGTTTCTCGCGGGCAGCGTCGAGGAGCCGAAAGAGTCGCTTCCGCTCGTGCACGACCGCCAGGGTCGGACGGGTCAGCTTGGCCAGCCTGAGGTTGCGTGGGGGCATCGGCTTCCCGACCGCGGTGGCGGCGATGGTCTCACACTTCACTGCCCTGGGGCAAGTACTTGACTCCGGGAAAATCGCTTCCGTACGATCCGCCCTTTATGCGCGTCCGCGTTGCGAGGCCCCTCCGGAGTCTGGTCGGTTGGGTCTGTATCCCGCTGGTGTGGGGTATGGGCCCGTCCCCGGCCTTCGCCGACGGCTTTCGCAATCCGTTCCAAGGCTCGGCGGCCATCGGGCAGGGCAATGCGTTTGCGGCACAAGCCGACGACCCGACGGCCGTCTTCTACAATCCCGCCGCCATGACGAGGCTGCCGGGGATCCAACATGCGGTCGGCGTCCAGTTTGTCAGCCCGCACACCCGGTTCACGAGTCCGAGTGGAGCGCGGACGGCCAACGATCTCGGCGGGCCGGTCGGCTGGCCTCCGCCGGGCCAACTGTTTTTCACGGCCAACCTGGAACGGTCAGGCCTGCCGGTCCTCCGGGACCTGAGTCTGGGTCTGGGTCTGCTGTCGCTCTACGGGTTCGGCAACAAGTACCCGGAGAGCGCGCCGTTCTCGTCCACGAGTTACCAAGGCAGCTTGCCGCTGCTCGACATCAAGCCCACCCTGGCCTACAAAGTTTCGGATCACCTCTCGCTCGGGCTCGGTGCGGACATCTTCACGTTCGCGAGTTTCGTCGGCGAGGGGCAAACGGAAAGCCTGTCTATTTCGTCCGGCGCGGGCGGCATCCCGGCAGGCAGCCGTGTGGAGTTGAACGGCAAGGGGACCACCGCCGGCCTCAACGCCAGCGTGCTCTACACGCTGATCGGCACGGCGGACCGCCCGCGGGTGAACCTCGCCGGGGTGTGGCGCAGCCAAGCGGTTCTGCCGGTGCGCGGACGACTGCTCGTCAACGGAGTGCCGGTCGCCGACGCCTCCACGAATGTCCTGTTGTCCGAGGTGTGGACGCTGGGACTGGCGGGGTGGCTTCTTCGAGATGTCGAGCGCGCGTGGAAGGTCGAGGTGGATGTGGACTACACCCGGTGGCGATCGGTGAGAAATTTCGATGTCGCCCTTTCTACCGGCGCCGCCATCTCCAACCCGCAACACTGGAACAACAGCGTGTCGATCGCTGTGGGGACGGAATACAAGTGGCTCCACCTGCCGGAGCATGCAGCCTGGCAACTGGCGCTCCGTGTCGGCTACAACCGTTCGCACACGCCCATCCCGGACGTCAATTATAATCCGGTTATCCCCGACGCCGATGTGCATGTGTGGTCGGTTGGGGTGGGCCTCTTCTGTCAGGAAGGCGGACAGTTTTGGGGACTGGTGGACTGTGGCGGCGCCGGCGGCGGCTGGTTGACCCGCAAGGCGATCGGGCTCGACCTCGCCTATCAACTGCTGCTGTTTGAACCCCGCACCGTCACCGGCCATGCCAATCCCGGCGTCAATGGCACGTATCGGACCACGACCAATGCCGGAAGCCTGACCTTGCGGATCAACTTCTGAGCATCTCTGCCCCGGTCAGTCTTCGTGCCAGACCGGGGCGAGGCCCGAACCGGAGGCCGGGCCTCGCCGCGCTTTCCGCTTTCTTTACACCCGTCTCCCTTGATGGGAGAGGGAACGATGAGTGCGAACTTCGGACTCAGGACTCTAGGTTTGGTTGATCTGCGGCGCGAGATAACGCACGACGTGCAATTCGGCCAGCGCGGCCAATTTCTCGATCGGCAGACGGCCGATGACCAGCGTGCCGGTCTTCGGCTTGAGCCGCAGCTCGAAGCCGAGCTGCTGAATTTGCGCCAGCGTCGCTTCCGACGTGTCGCTCAGCCACACCTGAATCTCCGCCTTGCCCTGTGTGATGAAGGCGGCTTCCTCAGGTGCCGGCGTGAGAATATTCTCCTTCAGCCGCTTGACGATCGCTGCCAGACTTCGGTGCAGCTTGGCGGCACTCTGCGCAACCGATTGATCCGGCGCGGTCTCCCCGCGTGAATGCGAGACGGCCTCGTCGGGTTCGAGCATGGCTCGCTGCTCCATCGCCTTTCCCCAAATGCCTCGATCGGTCATCGGCGGCGCGGCTGCAGCGCTCGTCATCGGAAGCGGTCTGTTGCCTTCGCCCGTTCCGCCGAAGATGCCGTCATAGCTCACACCCTCGGGAATCTCGACCGGCACGTCGATCCGGCGCGGCTGACCGCCTTCCGTGATCGTCATC
>JBBIOW010000029.1:0-23253 GCA_037443165.1 Nitrospiraceae bacterium
GCAAGGACTACCGAGAGGTCCTCAGGCGGGAAATGGATGGGGGCAAAATCCCGCTCAGCCTGGGCAAGAGCTGTCCCGTCAAGTGTGAATTCTGCTACGAGATCGACCATTCCTACCGCGAGACCGCCGACCCGCCGAAAACGACCCAAGAGGACTGGGAGTTTATTCTCGATTACATCAATAAAAAGCCCACCGATCCTCAGCAATTCTGGTGTCTGGGCGGAAACGAGTACATGGAATGGACCGATTTATTCCTCCACCCCAAGGCGATGGAATGGTTGGAAGACTTTCTGAAGTATACCGACAAGAACGTCACGTTCTTCACCGTCGGATTCGTGCATGTGCCCAAGATCCATCAACTGGCCGCGCAGTATCCGGGGCGGATCAATTTCGAGTTGTCGGTGATCACGCTCAGCGACTATCGTGAGCGGCTCATGCCGCACGCTCCGGCGGTGAAGCATCTGATGAAAGTCTTGGACGGACCAGCCGTCTCTTCGGCCAACTTCTATGCCTTCGACGATTACACGATGTCCAAAGACGCCGTCACGATTTCCGGCATCAACCAGAAGTGCGTGTTATGGATGGGTTGCCTGACCCCGGTGCGGGGGCTCAAGGAAGAGACGGCCGCGCTCATGCGGCAGGGGAGGAAATATTTGCCGCGCGAGGCCGAGCGCGTGTATGACGCGGGATTGCCGAATATGCAGACCATCCACACGGAAGCCCCGATCACGGCGTTTCTGAACCGCCGGCGGATCGTGAGCCTCTTCGATTCGCTAGAATTAGAGAAGCATGATACGGTGGTGATGGCCAAGAGCGTCTATAAGATCCTTACCATGTACCGGAAGAACCGAGCGCGGTTCCTCATGGTGCCCAATGCAACCTTGGGCGGAGACTCGGACTGCACGGTCCTGCTGACCTTCGACGATATCGCCCGGCGCCTGAACGGGGAAAAAATGATCCATCTTCCTAAATGCATGATGCAGTCGGGGCGCGGGCCGTACACGGACATTGCCGGGGTGTCGCTGGATCAGTTCATCAAGAAGACAGGCGTGAAGGTCCGGGTGCTGCACCGGATCGATACGAAGTTCGCCAACAAACGGCTCTACCGCAACGGACACCTGCGTAACTACATCGAGGACTACGTCCGCAACCCCCTCACGCAGTCCTACGAAGCTTTGCCTATTTCCGCTTAGCAGACAATATGCTGCTCGAGCAACGGCCGCTTCTCCACCCCTCCTTTGTAAGGAGGGGATGGGAGGAGGTAGGGGAACGGCAGCTATTTTGGGGAGAGGACCGGATCGAGATTGAAGGCGACGCTGATGCGCGGCTTTGTGCCGGTGTATGTGGCGACGGCGTGGAACAGCCAACCCGGAAACATCACGCACTGGCCGGCCGTGGGAGAAAACGAGATATTCCGCCCGGCGTCATGCAGCTCGGGCATCGCGTAACGGAGATAGGGAGCGAGCATTCTGGGCAGGCACCCGCGCGGATCGAAGAGCTGCAACTCGCCGCCGCATGTGCTTTCAGATGCGATGTCTCCAACATCCACATAATACACGCCAGACCAGAAGCTACCGGGATGCGGATGGGCGGCGTTGCTGCCTCCCTTGCGCTGCACGTTGGACCAGACTTCGACCACCTGCCAGCCCGGGCGTCGTCCCGACGTCCCCGGCGCCCGCTCGGAGAACTCGGTCACCTGTGTCGCCACCTCAATGACGGGCTCGAACAACCGCTTCAAAGGCTCGCCGGCCCAATCCAGCATGGAAAGGTCGTGCGGAGACGACCAGCCGACGACTTCGTAATCCGAGTAGGCGGGCGTGGAAGCTTCCCGATCGAGGATGGCCCGGCGCAGTTCCGCATTGATCCGGTCATGGTCCGGAACGGTGAACACGAGGAGAGGAGTCGAGAAAATGGGACGGACGTTGATTTCCATCTCCCGCGCCATGGGCGCCAACATAGCGTCGCGTTCCACGGCAAGTCAAGGCCGGCGCCGCGCGCCCAAGCCGGTGGCTGCCCCCGATCGGTTTGACAAGGGGTTCGGCGCTGACCTACAGTAGCCTCGGCGATGGATGACGCGGTCCGTACTCTCAAGTTCTACCAGGCCGATGTGTTCACCGACCAACCGTTCGGCGGGAATCCGGTCGCCGTCATCCCGGACGCCCAAGGCTTGACCGATCGCGAGCTGCAACAGATCGCTCGCGAGATGAATCTCTCCGAAAGCGTCTTTGTCTTGCCTCCTACCGATCAGACTGCCGTTTCGAAGATCCGCATCTTCACTCCGACGCAGGAGATTCCCTTTGCCGGACACCCGGTTCTCGGGACTTTTTATGTGCTGGGCCAGCTCAAGAAGCTGGCCGTCCGAGAGCCGGTGACGCGCGTCGTGTACGAGTGCAATCTCGGCCTGTTTCCGGTCGAGCTTCATGTGCATGGCGGAGAGATTCTGCGGGTAGTCATGTCGCAGCCGAAGCCGCAGTTTCTGGGCCAGGTGGAGGGTGTCAAGGATGTGTTCGACGTCGCGAAGGCCCTGGGATTGTCGAAAAATGTGATTACTGAGACCAAGTGGCCGATCCAAGTCGTCTCGACCGGCTTGCCTGTCCTGATCGTGCCGGTGCGCACGCTGACGGCGGTGGGGTCCATCGTGCCGGACGTGTCGGCCGTCAGCCGGCTCTGTGATCGCTATGGCGTGAACGGGATGATGGTGTTTACGACGGTGACCGTCGACGAGACGGCAACCGTGCACACACGCATGTTCGCGCCGGCCATCGGGGTGCTCGAGGATCCCGCCACCGGCAGTGCCAGCGGGGCCTTGGGGGCGTATTTGGTCCATCACGGCGTGGTGGAAGTGGGTCCGACGACGGAGATCACCGCCGAGCAGGGCTACGAAATCGAACGCCCGTCTCGCATACTCATCCAGGTCGAGTCGGACGACGACGCGATACAGGAAGTGAAAGTCGGTGGACAAGCGGTGATGGTGGTGGAAGGGGTTTTGAAATTTTGAATGAGGAATGAGGAATGAGGAATGATCTGACAAGTGTTCATTCCTCATTTCCCATTCAGCACTCGCGACCATGAGGGAGCGATGAAGGCGGTGGTGTTCCGCGAGCATGGCGGGCCGGAGAAGTTGACCTATACGGACGTGCCCCCGCCGCAGGCCGGGCCGGATGAGGTGTTGATTCGGGTCAAAGCCTGCGCGCTGAATCATTTGGATATCTGGATTCGTCAAGGCATCCCGGCGTACCAGATTCCACTCCCGCATATTTCCGGCTCCGATGTGGCCGGGATCGTCGAAGCAGTGGGGGAGCGGGTCGATGGTATCGCCGTCGGGACCCGGGTCTTCGTCTCGCCCGGCCTGAGCTGCTGGCGATGCGAGCAATGCCTCGCCGGGCGGGATAACCTCTGCCCGGCCTACAGCATTCTCGGCGCGAAGGTAGACGGAGGTTATGCGGAATTCGTCGCCGTGCCTGCCCGGAATGTCCTGCCGATTCCCGGCGGGCTGACCTTTGAGCAGGCCGCCGCGTTCCCGCTCGTCTCCGTGACGGCGTGGCATATGTTGTTCACGTTGGCCGATGTCAAGCCGGGAGAAACGATCCTGGTCATGGGAGCGGGGAGCGGCGTCGGCAGTATGGCCATTCAAATGGCCAAACTCGTCGGTGCGACCGTCATCACGACCGTCGGCTCCGAAAGCAAAATCGTCAAAGCGAAGGAACTCGGCGCGGATGAAGTCATTCAGCACTCCAAAGAGCAGGTGGCGGCGCGAGTGAAGGCGCTCACCGGCGGGCGCGGCGTGGACGTGGTGTTCGAGCATATCGGGCCGGAAGTCTGGGAGGCCTGCCTGCATGCGATGGCCAAAGGCGGTCGGCTGGTCACCTGTGGCGCAACGACGGGCGGGGAGGTCAAACTCGATCTGCGCTACCTGTTTTCGCGGCAACTGACGTTGAAGGGGTCGTACATGGGCACGCGAGCCGAATTGCTCGCCGCCGCGGCACTGATCGGCCAGGGCAAGCTTCGTCCGGTCATCGACCGGGTCTATCCGCTCCGAGACGCCCGCGCGGCGCAGGAACAACTGCTGAGCCGGCAGGTCTTTGGTAAAATCGTGTTGAAAGTGGATTGAGCGCCGCGAATTTCAACGGGCGCGTTCTGACAAAGGAGGACCTCATCCATGGCGACCGTCGCGCAGATCATGCGAAAGGACCCCAAACGGATTCCTTACACCATGTCGGTGCGGGATGCGGCGAAGAAGATGCGGGATGAACGCATCGGCTCGTTGCTGGTGGAAAGGAACGGAGACCTTGTCGGCATCATTACCGATACCGACGTGGTGCGCCGAGCGGTCGCGGGAGGCGCCGATCTGAACAAGATGACGGTGCAGGACATCATGACCAGCCCGATCGCCACGATCGAATCCATGCGGACCGTGCAGGACGCCCACGATATGATGGGCGATCTGGGTGTCCGGCACCTGGGTGTGACCGAACAAGGCAAGTTGGTGGGGTTGATCTCCGTGCGCGATCTGCTGGTGTTCTATAAGCGCGTGTCGGAACCGAAGATCATGCAGGACTGAGAAAACTTCCAACGGTGAGCTATCAGTCGTCAGTTTCCGGCTGCCAGTCTTGGTCCGGAAACGGAGGAGTCAGTCCTGAGTCCTTCTGGCGCTGACCGTTGAGAGCTGACGGCTGAAAGCTGAGAGCTAATGCTTCGTCAGTTCTTTGATGAGATGCCCCAACTCCGGCAGGATTAATTTTTCCATCGCGAGCCGCACGGCGTTCACCGAGCCGGGGGTGGAGAACAAAACCCGGCCCCGCACGATCCCCGCGGTGGCTCGGCTCATCATGGCGGGCGATCCGATTTCCTGGTAAGTCAGGTAGCGGAACAGTTCTCCGAAACCGTCCAGCCGTTTTTCCAACATCCCGTCGACCGCCTCGAATGTGGAATCGCGCCGCGAGATCCCGGTGCCGCCGTTGATGATGATCGCCTGAACCGCCTCGTTCGCCACGCCGCTTTCGATGCATGCCTTGATCTGCGCCGGCTCGTCCTTGACGACCTGGTACGCGACGACTTCATGCCCCTGATCCTTCAACAGGCGCATAATGAGCTGGCCGCTGTCGTCGGTCTCCGGCGTGCGCGTGTCGCTGCAGGTGATGATCATGCAACCGACTCGGCGAGGAGCGTGGGCCTTGTGTTCCTGATGGGAGGGAGTGTTCACAAGAAGAACCCGGCGGGGAAAAATCAGCGCCAAATGGCGTCGGGATTGAGCTTCTGGACGGGGGCGCCCTTGCCGATGTGTTCGTCAAGGATGGCCGGCACGTCGGCCTCCGTCACTTTGGAGTACCAGATCCCGTCCGGATAGACCACGAGCGTGGGGCCGTGTTCGCAGGGACCCAAGCAGGCGGAGCCGGTGACCAACACCTGGCCGGGCTGATAGCCGCGCTCCATCAGTCCCATGTTGAGAGCCATAAGGATGTTTGCCGATCCAGCTGATCCACAGGATGGCTTAGGATGCCCGGGCGGACGGGAATTGGTGCAGACCACAATGTGATATTTGGGCTTCGGCATGGATTCTCCCCTCTCAGAGCGAATAGCTCATAGCTGAAAGCTGATGACTGATAGCGCGTTCCTAACGCGGCATGTAGGATTTCCACTGTTCGATGCACTCGTCGGGCAGCTTCCAGTGCTTGAGCCCCTTTATGACCCATTCCAGGTAATGTTCTTTGGGCTTGAATTTGCCGATGGGCGTGGCCGTGTGGGTCGTGACGAGCACTTTCTCGCCTTCTTCCGTGATCACGGTGACCGGCAGGTGCCGGAACGCGCCGGGCGGGACGTCGCCCTCGAACTCGTCCATGAGCTTCAGGTCTTCGTCCGTGATCTCCACCACGATGCCCCAGACTTTTTCGCCGGGGGACGGGACTGCGCTGGCGAGGCCGCACCGCCATTGGGAAGACCAGCGGCAGAACTGAATCGTATGATCGGGCAGATAGGCCTTAAAGAGGAACTGGTGCTCCGGCGCCCGCCGCTTGAGCTGAGTCGGATTCAAATTGTCGGCATAGACGAATAATTTCATTCGCGCTCGAACCTGTGTGATTCCCGAAACGAGCCTGGTACTTGTAGCATACCCGCTTGTTGGATTGTCAAGTCGCTTGGCCGAGATGGCTGAGTCCGTTTACGTCGGTCCGATGCTCCCTGAGCTGGAGAGAGCCGGCATTGACTTCCTAACGGAGGTGAGCCTATGCTTTTTTATGGGCCATTACAGACACATCCTCACGCGGGCAGGCCTGATCCTCCTTGCTTGGGGATGGGCGATCTACGCCGCGTCGGCCGCCGGGGCTGCCGAATTCTATAGCTGGATCACTCCCGATGGGACGATGGTCATGACGGACGATGCGTCCCGTATTCCCCCCGAAGGCGAACGGCGCCCCGTCAAAGTGCACCGGTTCACAGAGAATCCTCGCGCCGGCCTCTCTTCGACTGTGAGCGACACCTCTGTTCGTGCGACGTTGCCAGATACCGATGCAAAACCGTCGCTGAAAACTCGATCTGAAGAGCAGCCTTCAGTGATGCGGGATACAGTGGAAGCTGAACCGGACGACGAGGACCTTTCAACTGTGTCACTCGAGGAGCCGACACAAAGGACCTTGCCGGACTATCGCTGGGTGTCGTTGACCACCCCCGTGTATCTGACATCGGGGCCGATCTCGGGATTCTGGTGTCGCCATCGTGTCAAGGACCCGCTCCGCGCCCTGGTTGACCACCTCAGGGCGATGAATCTGTGGACCGTGGCCGGACCGATGACTCTCAACGGCACAGGCGACTATCGGTGGGGTGTCATCCCGGGAAGGCCGGTGGCCGGAATCTCGATTTCCTCATCCGGCAAACCGGTGTACGATCAGGTCCTACGGGAACAGCAGGCCTTGATCGAACGCAACTATTTGCTACTGAAGGCGGCGCAGCAGGAAATCGCCCGTGTGAGTCCGTCCTGCTGCGGGGCTGCGACTTCGAAGACGCACCATTCCCCCAACACGTCGAAGCGCTAACTTGCCTTGACTGTCGAGTCTTCCCCCAACCAGCCTTCCGAATCCTCTTCATCCTGGGTCAGAACGATCCACTACATCGGGCTCGGCCTGCTGGTCGCCGGAGGAGTGGCTTATTGGCTGCTCAAGCCGGCTTCCTTGAACCCCATGGCTGATCCACGAGCGGCGGAAGCCATCGCGTTGGTGCAGACACATCGGGCTCAAGGAGCGCCGACGATCCTGCAGGCTTTGACCGAGCACGTGCGGACCAAGAAAGCACGGGGCGAAGGCGTGTATTTGGGAGACTGGCGGGTGCAGCGACTGGAAGGCGATCTCTATGAGGTTCGGGTCACGATGCGGGAACAGGGGCGGAATCAGTGGTGCGAGCGGGAATTGATTTGGCACGCCAACCTGGCGACGAAACGCGTCAACGCGGCGTCGTTGCCCGCCGATGGATACATGCCTGCCGACGCGACGCCGGGGGCGCCGATGCAGTCCCCGTTCTTACCGGGAGCCGGGCAGTAACACTTTGATCACCTCCCCTTCTACCTGCACATCATAGCGGGCGACCGTAAAGTCGGGATTGTCCGGCCGTACGCCGGTCCGCACGTCGAACCGCCAGCAGTGCCAAGGGCATTCCACGATTTCGCCCGAGAGGGTTCCTTCGCCCAGCGGGCCCCCCGCGTGAGGACAGGTGTTGTCGAGCGCGTAGATTTTCCCATCCACGTTGAACAGCGCCACCAGTATTCCGCCTTCCGCTTCGACCGAGAGGCAGGAACCGGGTTCCAAGTCGCTGAGCTTCGCCACCGGAACGAACTTCGTCATCGCCGCTGGATCCTCCTTTGTACGTACACACTCAAGCCGTGCGGCTGCAACCCGGTCGGGAGGCCAGCTCCGGCCTTGCTGCATCGGCCTCACGGCTTGATCTGACTCTCGGATTATGGCATACACAAAGGCGGGCGGGCGGCCCAGCCCCGGCTGTGAGGACGGGAAAGGTGGGGTAAGGAGTTCTCATGGAAATGACCTTGTTGCTCAACGCGACCTACGAACCGCTCCGGGTCATCGACTGGCAGAAAGCCATTACTCTGCTCTGGCAGGGCAAGGTGGAAGTCCTGGAGGTCTATGATCGCGACATTCACGGGGTGTCGATCTCGATCAAGCTGCCGGCCGTCATGCGGTTGCTCAAGCTGGTCCGGCTGAAGGACAGTCATCGAGCCGTTAAGTTCTCGCGCATCAACATCTTCACCCGCGACGGCTATACCTGCCAGTACTGCAACCAGAAGTTCCGAACCGAGGACCTGACTTTCGACCACGTCGTGCCGATCGCCAAGGGCGGCAAAAAGACCTGGGAGAACATCGTCACGGCCTGCTGGCGGTGCAACAACCGTAAGAGCGGCCGGACGCCTGAAGAGGCCGGCATGAGGCTCATCAAGAAGCCGGTCAAACCCAGGTGGAACCCGGTGCTCACGATCACCATCGGCATCCGCAACGCGCCGGAAAGCTGGCGCGACTACTTGTATTGGAACATGGAGTTGGACGCCGATCCGGCGGAAACGTAGAAAAGTCAATGAGGAATGTGGAATTAGGAATGTGGAATGAGGAGCGCGAAATGTGATCCACGGGGCAACCAATTCCTCGTTTAGCACCCTCGATTCCTGATTCCACACTCCTAATTCCTCATTCCCTCCCGGGTCAGTACTGCTTGTCGATCGTAATCTCCACGTCCCGCCCGCCGACGAGGGTGGGGTTCTTGTCGTACTTCCCTTCCATATCCCCTGGGTGAGGCGGCCCGGCTTGTCCGTCCCGATCCAGCCGTGCGACGACGTCCACCATCCCGCGCAACTCTGATCCCTGAATCATCAGATCCGCGTTGGTGATCTCGAATTCCACCGGAAACTTGGGGCTGTCGATTCGCTTTACGGCGATGGGTCGAGACGCGCCTTGCGGTCGCCGCACAATGACGAACAGCACGTCGGTCGGCCTTACCTGGTCCGCCAACGCCGGCGCGATGGTGACGCGTCCGGCGATCACGCCCGAGCCACCTTGTCGTTCGCAACTGTGAGCCAAGCCCAACCATGCGGCAATGCCGGCCAGGCCAATGATCCCGGCGGTCATGCCGAGTGTGCTCAGCGAGTATTTCGTCACGTTCTGACTGCCTCCTGGCGTTTTATACGCTCATGGCTGGAGGCCCGAGGCCCCGAGGTCGGAGTCTCTCTTCCCTTGCCCCGAGCCCCTTGTCGCTCGCCCAGCTATATTTTTTTATCGCTACTGAGCGAGCTAGACGCTCATGAATGACTGCTGTGCATTCAAGCCGGCGCTGAGCTGTCGGCGGGGCTGGCTTGAATGAGAGTCCGCGCATTATACAGAGCCGAAGCTGAAGGGAAAAGGGGGAGTCGAAGGTGCGGTTTACGCTCTGCAACGCGCTATTGTATGATACGCGCCGATCGTGTGATTGGGAGGAGGCGCGATGACAGCTAATCCTGGGTTCCCGGTTTCATTGGATGTTAAAGGCTGGCCCTGCCTTGTGCTGGGCGGCGACGAGGAGGCGGCGGAAAAAACCCTGCGGTTGTTGGACGCCGGAGCCAAGGTCACGGTGGTGAATCCGACGCTCAACGACACGCTGCGCAAGTTGACGGCATCGGCCAAGGTGATTCACCGAGTCCGCACGTTCAGGACGACCGACGTGGAAAGCGTCATCCTGGTGTTGAATATCCTCCGCGGCGACCGTGACTTCGCGCGGTCGTTGCTGGACCTAGCGCGCGAACGGCGGTTCCTGGTGTGGTCGATCGACGAGCCGACGCTGTCGAACGTGATGATGCCGGCGGTGGTGAGCCGCGGCCATCTACGTGTGGCGATCAGCACCAGCGGCGCCTCGCCGGCCCTTGCGAGCCGGTTGCGGCAGGATCTGGAGCAGATCTTCGGAGAGGAATTTGCGGCCTTCCTGGATTGGCTGGCCGATCTGCGCGACGAGACCAAAGCCACCGAGGCCGATGCCGAGAGGCGGCGCCTGTTATTGAGAGAAGCCGTCAACGGCTTTAAGTTCACCGGCAGCATCGAATATCCCAAGGCTTGGCTGGAGCAGCGGCAGAAGGCATGATACGTAAGACGTGATGTGTAATGCGTGATGAGTAGGGGATGGTTCAAGCTGACCGCTAACGGCTGATAGCTGACAGCATTCAAAGGAGAGTTTTTCACCATGGTTTTGCTCGAATTCAGCATGTCGCCGCTCGGCAAAGGCGAGAGCGTCGGCAAGTATGTTGCGCGCTCGTTGGACATTATCGACAAGAGCGGCGTGGACTATCGGCTCAATCCGATGGGTACGGTTCTAGAAGGAGAATGGGACGAAGTATTTGGCGTCGTGAAGCAATGCTTCGAACGAATGAAGAAAGACTGCAATCGCATCTCCTGCACGATCAAAGTCGACTACCGCAAGGGCCACAAAGGCCGTCTCACCAGCAAAGTTGCCAGCGTCGAGAAACACCTGAAGCGGAAGCTCAAGACTTCCTGACCGGACGTAAGAACGGGACGGTGGGGCCTGCGCTGGGCAGGGCCGGCCAGCTCGCTCCGAGATTTGGCTCAAAAAACCGAGAACGTGAAGTACTTCTTCGGGTTCTTCTTCACGTCCGCCACGAACTCTTCCACTTCGGTCAGCAGCTTGTCTGTTCGAGTGTAGAGGTCGTCGCGGGTGACGAGTTTGCCCACCGTCCCTTCGCCGCGCTCGATCTTGTCCAGCAGTTGCTCGCCGCGGGCCGTGAGGTTGTCCAGCTTGGCGTAGAGCGTGGGATCGGCGAGCTTGGCCAGGGTGCCGTTCTGGTTGTTCAGGCGATTCGCGAGTTCGGTCAGCTCCCGCACCGCCTGGTTGGCCCGCGCATAGAGCTCTGTGTCCGTGACGAGCTTCCCCACCGTGCCTTCCCCGCGTTCCACCTTGTCCAGCAGGGCGAGGCTTTTCTCCGATGCGTTCTCCAGGTTCTCCAGCACCCGCTTGGATCGATCGTAGAGTTCCGGATCGTTCACCAGTTTACCGGTCGTGCCTTCGCCTTTTGTAATGGCCACGAGGGCCCGCTGGACTTCCTGTAGCGCGGTATTGACGTTCTCGATCGTGGCTGAGGCGCCTGACGCCAAGCTGGTGATGTCGGCCTCTGCCTTGCCGGTCAGCATGGCTCCCGGACCCAGCGAGGGTCTGGTCGGCGTCCCGGGCACGATCTCCAGATACTTGTCGCCGAGCAGGCCCAGGGCTCGGATGTTGATCAAGGCGTCCTCGCGAATGTGCTGGGCCACTTCGCGCTTGACGGTGAAGGTGATTTCCACCTGTGGCGTATTCCGGGCGATCTCGATCTTGTGAACGTTGCCGATATTTACGCCGTTCATCAAAACCGGGCTCCCCACTTTGAGCCCCTGAGTGTGACTGACCATCGCACGAAACTGCGTCTTGCGGCTGAACACGCCCAGTCCTTGTTCCAGATTGAGGATCATGATCATCACGATAGCCAAGGAGATCAAGACCAGGATCCCGATCTTGACTTGCGCCCAGGTCAGCTCAGATCGTCTTGTCATCGCGCATACTCCAAATCCTAATCCAAGTTACGCCCAGCATAGGCATCCCACTCTTCGGCCGGCAGCGTAGACGGGTCGAGGAACCCGCGAATTTCCCGGTCCCGGCGGCCGGCCAGTTCTTGCGGCGTGCCCTGAAATCTGATGCGTCCCTTGTGCAGCAGCACGATGCGATCGGCGACGCGGAACGCCAAATCGAGATCGTGGGTGACCACGACTTGGGTCACGCCCTTGGCCTTGAGTTGCAGAATCAGGTGTCCGATGGCGTAGGAATTGATCGGGTCCAGGCCGGCGGTCGGCTCATCGTAAAGAATCGTCCGTGCGCCGCTCGCCAGCGCCCGAGCGATCCCGACCCGCTTACGCATACCGCCGCTGAGATCGGCCGGCATCTTGTCGATCGAGTCTTCCAATCCGACGAACTGAAGGCTCTGCCGGACCCGCTGCTCGATGTCGTCATCGGACAACGCGCCCTGCTCCCACAGGCGATAGCCGACGTTTTCCCGAACGGTGAGTGAGTCGAACAGGGCGGCGCTCTGGAACACCATCGCCATCTTCTGGCGAATCCGCGGCAGTACCTGCTCCGATAAGTTGGTGATCTCCTCGCCGTCGATCCGGATGGAGCCCCGATCCGGTTTGTACAGGCCGAGGATCAGTCTGAGAATGGTCGTCTTTCCCGAGCCGCTTCCGCCCAGGATCACCTTCGTTTCGCCCGGCTCGACCTGAAAAGTGATGAGTTCCAGGACATTTCGGTCGCCCAGCATTAAATCAACGGTGTCGAGCCTGATCATCCCACCTCTACAGCGCCATAAACAATTTGGTCAGAAAAAAATCACTCGCCAGGATCAAGATGGAGGAAGAGACCATCGACTGAGTGGTCGAGACACCCACGCCGACCGTCCCGCCTTTGGTCGAGAAGCCGGCATAGCACCCGACCATGGCGATCAGGAATCCGAACACGGCTGGTTTGACCAGGCCCAAAATGAGGTCCTGCCGCCGAAGCGCCTCGAAGGCCCAGGTCCAATAGAAGTAGGAGTCGATCCCTAGATACAGTTTGGCAACCAACCATCCGCCGAAGATCGCGATGCCATCCGTAATGATGGTGAGGAGCGGAATCATGCAGAGGCACGCGATCAGCCGGGTGGTGACCAGTTTGTGGATCGGATCGGTGCCCTCTGCGCGCAGGGCGTCGATCTGCTCGGTGACGGTCATGGAGGCGAGCTCCGATGCGATGCCGGTACCGACCCGCCCGGCGATCATGAGGGCAGCCAGCACCGGACCGAGCTCGCGTACGACCGAGGTGCTGATCAGGCGCGAAACGTAGATGCTGGCGCCGTAAGGTTCCAATTGAACCGCCCCCTGGAGCGCCAGCACCATGCCGGTGAACATGCCGGTCAGGACGACGATGAACAGCGAGCCCACCCCGATACGATCCATTTGGAGGATGGTTTCTCGGACATAATAGGGGGGGCGAAACAGGTCGGCGATGGTTCTGACGCACAACAGCGTGAATTCCTGGACGACCAGCACATACCCAAGCATCATTTCCCTCAGGCTCACGATCGGCAGAGATTACCTTGCGCTGTTAATGCTTAACAGCCGGACTCGGGAGATTATAGGGTACGGCTGCGGAAGGGACAACGCATGAATCGGTTTGGTGCATACGTCATGCGAGGTGCGGCGTCTCAGATTGGTAGATACGGGGGACGCGCGGGCCGATCGCGCACAACACTTCGTAAGAGATCGTATCGAGCCACTCCGCGATGTCGTCGGCACCGATGCGCTGCGCGCCCTGCCGTCCGATCAGCACGGCCTGCTGGCCAGGGCTCACGTCCGCAAGATCGGTCACGTCGACGAGCGTCATATCCATGCAGATGCGGCCGACTACGGGCATGCGGCGGCCGCCGATGAGCACGGAAGCGCGGTTCGAAAGCAGGCGGTTGTAGCCGTCCGCGTAACCGATCGGTAGGACCGCCACGCGCGAGGGCCGCTGTGCGATGAAGGTCCGGTTGTAGCTGACGCTGCCTCCCTTAGGGATCGATCGGATCTGGGCGATGGTCGTGGTCAGCGAGAGGACGGGTTTGAGATCGGGGGCCGGATCGCCGGCCGGCAGCGTGTGATACCCATACAGCATGATGCCGGGTCGGACTGCGGTAAAGTGAGAGGATGGATAGCGGAGAACCGCCGCGCTGTTGGCCGTATGGATCAGCGGAACCGTGAGGCCGCTCTGTTTGATGCGATCGAGGAGCAGGCGGAATCGCGCGAGTTGCCGTTCCGTATAGTCCCGCTCCTCGCTGTCCGCGTCCGCCAGATGGGTCATCAAGCCTTCGGTGCGCAGGGGACCCTTGAACGCCGGCCTCTGCAACAACGGCAGCACTTCCTCCGGCGCGAATCCCAACCGGCCCATGCCGGTGTCAACCTCGAGATGCACCGGGTAGGGCTCGCGGCGGGATCCGAGCTGCTTGGCGAATGCATCGGCCAGACGGGCGTCGTAAAGCACGGGAGTCAGTCTGTGGGCGATCAGGTCTGACAGTTGATGCGGAAACACCGCGCCCATGACCAGAATCGCGGCCTCGATGCCGGCTTGACGAAGCGCCAGCCCCTCGTCCAGGGAGGCGACGCCCAATCTGGCGACGCCCAGGCGCAGCAGCGCGCGGGCCACTTCGACCAGTCCGTGTCCATAGGCGTTGGCCTTGACGACGGCGATGATCTCGCACGAAGTCGGGATGCGTGAACGAACTACAGCCAGGTTATGGGCCAACGCGTGCAGATCGATGGCGGCGAAAGTCGGGTGGAGATGGGGTGCAAGCGACACGCGGCGCGTCAGACTTCCAAAATCTCTTCTTCTTTTTTCTTCAGGACCTGATCGACCTTCTGGATGTACTGGTCGGTGAGCTTCTGGATCTCTTGTTCGGCCCTGCGCCATTCGTCCTCGGTCAGCTTGGACTCTTTCTGCAACTGCTTCAATTCATGGTTGCCGTCATGACGAGCGTTCCGGATATGGATCTTGGTCTCCTCCCCGTGCTTCTTGCACACCTTAATCAGGTCCTTGCGGCGTTCTTCGCTGAGCGGGGGGAGCGGGATGCGGATGATCTTGCCGTCGTTCGAGGGTGTGAGCCCGAGGTCGGACGCGAGCAGGGCCTTCTCGATCTCCTTGATGAGCTGAGGCTCCCAGGGTTGGACGGTGATCAGTCGTGCTTCGGGCGTGGCCAGGTTCGCCACCTGCCTGAGCGGAGTCGGTGTCCCGTAGTAGTTCACCTTGATACTGTCCAGCAACGAGACGGAGGCCCGGCCGCTTCGTATCCCGGCCAGTTCCCGTTTCAAATGCTCCAGCGCCGCTTCCATACGTTCTGCCGTTTTTTTGCGGACCGGATCAGCGAGTGCCATCGTCATGTGAGCACCTGCGGTTGTCAGCGGCCGCTGGCGGTGACCAGCGTGCCGATCTTCTCGCCCTGCACCACTCGTCTGAAGTTTCCCTTTTCCTTCAGGTTGAAGACGATCAGCGGCAGGTTGTTGTCCATACAGAGGCTGATCGCCGTCGAATCCATCACCTTAAGATTTTTATTGAGCACGGAGAGAAAGGGCAATTCGGTGAACTTCTTGGCGGAGGGATTGGTCACGGGGTCGGCTTCGTAAATCCCGTCGACCTTTGTCCCCTTCATGATCACCTGTGCGCCGATCTCCATCGCCCGGAGGGCCGCAGCCGTATCCGTGGAGAAGTAGGGGTTGCCCGTTCCGGCGGCGAAGATCACGACCCGCTTCTTTTCAAGGTGGCGGATTGCCCTTCGGCGGATGTAGCCCTCCGCGAGTTGACGCATTTCGATGGCGGATTGGACGCGCGTCATGACGCCTTTGCGTTCGAGGGCGTTCTGCAACGCCAGCGCGTTGAGCACCGTGGCCAGCATGCCCATGTAATCGGCGGAGGCCCGCTCCATGCCGGTGGCACTGGCGGCGATGCCTCGGAAAATGTTGCCGCCGCCGATGACGATGGCCACTTCAACGTCCAAAGATACGACGTCAACGATGTCGTCGGCGAGGCTTTCGAGGACGGAAGGCTGAATCCCGTACCCCTGCTCACCGGCTAGGATTTCCCCGCTCACCTTGAGGAGAATCCGCCGGTATTTGGCAGAGCTCATGCTTGGCCTAATTGATAGCGCGTGAATCGTCGGATGTTCATATTCTCGCCGATCTTGGCGATCTTTTGCGCCAGCAGGTCCTTGATGGTGACGGTAGGATCCTTGATGAATTCTTGCTCGAGCAGGCAGCGCTGCTGATAGAACTTCTCCAGCTTGCCTTCCACGATCTTGGCCCAAGCGGCCTGCGGCTTGCCCAGTTCCTTCGCCTGCGCCTCATAAATGCTCTTTTCCTTCTCGATGACGTCGGCCGGAACGTCCTCCCGCCTGACATACCAGGGATCCGACGCGGCGATTTGCAGGGCGAGGTCGTTCACGAAGGCTTTGAACTCTTCGTTGCGCGCGACAAAGTCCGTCTCGCAGTTGACCTCGATCAGCACGCCGATCTTGCCGCCCCCGTGAATGTAGGCGTGGATCAGACCCTGGTTGGTCTCCCGCCCCGCCTTCTTCTGCGCGGCGGCCAACCCTTTCTGCCGCAAATAGTCGATCGCCTTTTCGACGTCATTCCCGGTTTCGGAGAGAGCCTTCTGACAATCCAGAATACCAGCCCCGGTTTTTTCGCGAAGTTCTTTGACTAAAGTGCTCACGCCAGCCATGCCGCCACGTCTCCTACTGTGTTTCTGGTCCGATGATGATACGACTGATACGACTGATACGACCTGTTCCGGCCATCACGACGCGGTCTGAACGCTTTCCAGGGCCGCCGGCATCGGCCTGCCCTCCGCGCGTTTCTCGACGACGGCTGGTTCGGCGAACTCGCTCTCTTCGCGTTGCGCGCGGAGGTGGGCGCCTTCGACGCAGGCGTCGGCGATGCGCGAGGTGATCAGCTTGATCGATCGGATCGCGTCGTCGTTGCCGGGAATGGGGTAGTCGATATCGTCGGGATCGCAGTTTGTGTCGACGATCGCGACCACCGGGATACTGAGCCGGTTCGCCTCCTGGACGGCGATGCGCTCGACGCGGGTGTCGAGCACAAACACGCAGCCCGGCAACTCCTTCATGTTCTTGATGCCGGAGAGGTACTTCTCGAGCTTGACCTTCTCCTTCTGCATCTGATTCAGCTCTTTCTTCGTCAGGGCCTGATGAGCGGTATCCGCCAGCGTCGCCTCCATTTTCTTGAGCTTGTCGATGCTGCGGCGGATGGTCTGAAAATTGGTGAGCATGCCGCCCAGCCAACGTTGGTTGACGTAGAACATGCCGGCGCGCCTAGCTTCCTCTTCGAGAATCTCCGACGCCTGGCGCTTGGTGCCGACGAAGAGGACCGACTCGCCGGCCGCCACGCTGTCGCGGACGAAGGCATAGGCCTGTTGCAGCCGCTCCAACGTCTGCTGCAAGTCGATGATGTAAATCCCGTTTCGCTCTCCGAAGAGAAACCTCTTCATTTTCGGATTCCAGCGGTTAGTCTGGTGCCCGAAATGCACACCCGCTTCCAAGAGCTCTTTGATGGTTACCACTCCCATGCCTTCACCTCCCTCCAAAGGCTTGCGGAGCGCCCCTTCACCCGTCGGGTACCCATGTGCGTCGTGGAATGCATATGGGAGCCGGAGGAGCGACGGGAATCGGAGGCGAGAAGGTCTGCCCTTCTTATTCCCAAGCCGCGCGGCATGCTCATCATGCCGGTGCGAATTTGAATAACGAGGATCTCTCTTCGGCGAGAGACCTGCAAAGTCTTGGCACGCTAGCACAATCACTCCGGCTTTGCAAGCCGTGTCGGCGGGGCAAGCGCTCACGATCGATAGCTGGCGTTGATCTTGACGTAGTCGTAGGACAAGTCGGTCGTCCAGAGACGCGCGCTCCCGTGTCCCAGGCCGAGATCGACCGAGATGGTGAACTCTTTGCGGCGGAAAATTCTCTCGATGCGCCGTTCGGCCTGTGCCCCGCAGCCGACCCCTGCTTTGACCATTGTGACCCCGTCGAACGCCAGGGTAATCTGTTCCGGATCGAGCGGAACTCCTGAACGGCCGATGGCCGCCATGATGCGTCCCCAGTTAGCGTCCTCGCCGAACAGGGCGGTCTTGACCAGACAGGACGTGGCAATCGTCTGTGCGACACGGCGCGCGTCTTCATCGGCTCGGGCTCCAGAAACGACGACTTGAACTACTTTCGTGGCCCCTTCCCCGTCGCGGCAGACCTGCAGCGCCAGGGAGAGGCAGGCGGCGTCGAGCAGGCGCTGAAAGAGTCTTGCGTCCGGCGTATCGGCTTCGATGATCGTGTTCCCGGCCAGGCCGTTCGCCAAACAGAGGACCGTGTCGTTGGTGCTGGTATCGCCGTCCACCGAAATGCAGTTGAACGATTGATCCACGGCGGCGCGAAGGGCCAGTTGAAGACTCGGTTGCGTGATCCGGGCGTCGGTCGTGAGATAGGCCAGCATGGTCGCCATGTCGGGATGGATCATGCCGGAGCCCTTGGCCATGCCGCCGACGGTGACCGTTCTCCCGCCGATCGTCCCTTTCACGGCGACTTGTTTGACCTTGAGATCGGTCGTCATAATGGCCTGAGCGGCTTCGGCGCCACCGCCTCGGCGCAGGCGTCTCATTAACAGGGGAATACCGGCTCGGATGCGCTCGATCGGCAGCGGTTGCCCGATCACACCCGTCGAGCCCACGAAGACCTTCTCGCGCGCGACGCCCAGCCGCGCAGCTACCAGCGCCGCCATTTCTTCCGCCGCGGCGAGACCTTCGTGACCGGTGCAGGCGTTGGCATTCCCGCTGTTTACGATGATGGCGCGGCCGACTCCTTGCCGGAGATGCAGCCGGTCGATCACCACCGGCGCCGCGGCGATCTGGTTGGTCGTGAAAAGCCCGGCGATCGGCCCCTCCTGATCGGAAACGATGAGGGCGAGATCCTTGGCTTTTTTGTTCTTGATCCCGCAGTGGATCCCGGCGGCCCGAAATCCGTGCGGGGCGGTGACGCCGCCTCGAACGACTGTCACGTGATCGGAATTCATGGGGCATGCATGTGGGGACCGGAACGGAGCAGATCGGCGGTCATGGAAAGACTCCTGGGGCAGTGAGGCCCAAATCCTCCGGCCATCCCATCATCAGGTTGAGCGCTTGGATCGCTTGTCCCGCCGCGCCCTTCACGAGGTTGTCCAATGCGGCTACCGTGACGATCCAGCCGGCCCGCGTGTCGGCGAAGACGCCGATATCGCAGAAATTGGCACCTCGGACGTATTGAGGGTTGGGCATGGAGTCCGTGCACAGGCGGATGAACCGCTCACCCTTGAAAAAATCCCGATAGAGCGCCCGCAGTTCGGCGATCTCGACCGTACGGGTGAGTCGGCAATAGGCCGTGCTCAGGATTCCCCGATTCATGGGGACAAGATGCGGGGTGAACATCACGCGAGGTGATGGCGCGGTCCCGGCTTGTCCGTCTGTTCCTCGGCCTCGGCCGGTCATGAGGATCAGGAGTTCCTGCTCGATCTCGGGAATGTGCCGGTGCTGGCCGATTTTATAGGGTTCCAACGATTCGTGCGCCTCCGGAAAATGATAGGGCAGGGCCGGGCTGCGGCCGGCTCCCGAGATCCCCGACTTGGCGTCGATCACGATGCTGTCCGGTTGAACCAGTCCGTTAGCGACAAGCGGTGCCAACTGGAGGATCGCGGCGGTCGGATAGCAGCCGGGGGAAGCGACCAGGCGCGCCCGTTGGATTTCCGCTCGGTGCAGCTCCGGCAGTCCATATACCGCTTCGGCCAGCAACTCCTTGTGGGGATGAGATGTCTGGTACCAGGCTTCGTAAATGGTAGGATCCTTGAGCCGGTAATCGGCGCTCAAATCCACGACCTTCTTGCCGGCGGCCAGGCACGTCGCCACCGGCATCAGTGACTTCGTGTGCGGGAGCGCGAACAGAACCACATCGGCGCGATCGGCGACGGCGTCCAGTTCCAGGGCTTCAAAGCAAAGCGGAACAATGGAGGCCAAGCTCGGGAACACGGCCGAGATCGGGGAGCCGGCCGATTTCTCCGACGTCACCACCGTCACTTCCAACTGCGGGTGTCCGGCAACAAGGCGCACAAGCTCGATGCCTGTGTATCCGCTTGCACCGACCACCGCCGCTCTGATCTTTTCTCGCGAAGGCTGCACCGGACCCTCCCGCACGAAGACGCTCGCAATGAGAAAAGGCAGAGAATAAAAAAAGGGAAGGCCGGAAGCCTTCCCTTGTGTCTCTCCGCTCCTGGCCGTTATCGCTTCGAGTATTGGAAGCGCTTCCGTGCCCCTTTCTGGCCGTACTTTTTCCGCTCTTTCACACGCGAGTCGCGTGTCAGCAATCCTTCTTTCTTGAGCGGTTCGCGAAGCGCCGGATTCATCGTCACCAGTGCCTTGGCGATCGCATGCCGCAGGGCTCCAGCTTGACCGGTCGGTCCGCCCCCGTGGACGGTCGCCTGAACCGAGTACTTCCCCGTCAATCCGGTCAACTCCAGAGGGTGTTGGATCACATGCTGCAAAGTCTGCCGAGGAAACGCTTTCTCCAACGGCTTCTCGTTGATCGTGATCTCGCCGGGTGCCGCGGCCACCCATGCTCGTGCAATGGCACATTTCCGCTTGCCGGTGGCATATTCCGTCATCACTGCCATGCTCTTCCCGCCTCCTTACGCCTCTCGTCGGTTTTCGTGTCTGAGCCCATTACAGGTTGATCGGTTCCGGACGTTGGGCCTGATGAGGGTGCGCTGTCCCTGCATAGACCTTGAGTTTTCTTCCCATCTGTTTGCCCAGCGGCGTTTTCGGCAACATGCCTTTAATGGCCCTCTCCACCAACAAGGCGGGATTCCTGGCGTGCACGTGTTCCGCGGTGAGGGCTTTCAGCCCGCCGGGGTAGCCGGTATGATGGATATACATCTTCGTCTTGAACTTGTCCCCGGTCAACCGGATTTTATCCGCGTTTACAACCACCACATGGTCTCCCGTGTCCACGTGTGGAGTGAATGTGGGTTTGTGCTTCCCTCTCAGGAGGATCGCCACCCGAGAAGCCAACCGTCCAAGCGTCTTCCCCTCGGCGTCTACCAGATACCACTTTCGTTTGATGTCGGATGGTTTCTCCAAATACGTCGTCATGACCAGACTCTCTCCTTCGTCAGTTAGTGATCCAGCCGCTATGCTTCCTGCGCGCCGAAATTTCTCGTTTCGAATTTGGCCAACCACGCATCCAGGTTGCCGCCGCTTCGGCGCCTGAGCACGTCCTCGGTGACATAAATCGGGGAATGGGTTCTCAGAGCCAGCGCGATGGCGTCGCTGGGCCGCGCATCGAGTGTCCGCTCCACCCCTTTGGAGGCCAAGTGGATCGTTGCGAAGTATGTGCGGTCCTTCACGTCGGTGACCACCACACGTTGCACTCGCACGTTCAAATGGTCGACGAAGCTCTTCATGAGGTCGTGGCTCATCGGCCTGGGTGTCACCACCCCTTCGAGCGCCAGCCGGATCGCATTGCCCTCGGCTGTGCCGACCCAGATCGGCGGCACGTCGGTGCGTCGATCGTTCTGGAGTATCACGATCTGTGTCTCGGTGTTGGGATCCGGCACGATCCTGAGCACTTTCAGTTCGATGAGATCGCCCGTGTCTTTCTGTTCCATGGCGTTATGAAGGGGGTTCAGAGTTTCGGTGGTGTGTGTGAGAGTAGGTTGACAATACGAGAGAGTCGGCCGACGATCAGGATTCGTATTTGCCGAAGTCCTCCGGTTTGAGATTTTCCAGCCACTGCTCCAATTCTTCTGATGTCTGCTTGCGGATCACAGCCTCGCTGGCAAAAATCGGCGCGTGTGTGCGCAACGCCAGAGCGATGGCGTCGCTCGGCCTGGAATCGATGGTGTACTCGGAGTCTTCATACATCAGGTGAATCTTGGCGTAATAGGTGTTTTCGTTCAGATCGGTAATGACGACGCTGATGATTTTGGCGTCCACCAAGTCCAGAAACGCCTTCATCAGGTCGTGCGTCATGGGCCTCGGCGCGGCAATGTTCTCCAGGGCGAAACTGATGGCGCTGGCCTCCGATTTCCCGACCCAAATCGGTAACATGTCGGAATTGTCTTCGTCCCTGAGGATCACGATGTACGCGTTGTTATAGGGGTCGAACATCAACCCCCGGACTCTGACCTGGGTAATCACGTCAACCGGTCTCCTCTGGCGTGAAGATTGAGAGACGATCGACCGACAGAGGTAGCAGATCAATCTAGCACTTCTCAGAACGGCATGTCAACGAAACCGTCGACCTCGGCGGCCCGACGCACTGGGAACTGGGCATGTCACGCGCCTGCCTGTAACGCTCAACCGAGGAGATGAAAGAGGATAGACAAAGGCGGGAGCAGACCGGATCGTTTCGCGGGAGCGCCTTGTCCTCCTGGCAAGCCCTTTCACTTATTGCGGAGGACGGTAATTTTGATCCAGCTTGGAAGTGTCGACCGGCTCGCCGAGTTTCAAAAACGCTCGCATCTGCTTTTTGACCAACTCGCGGCCGCTTTCCTCACCCAGGTTCACCTGATACTCGTTGATCACCATCACTCTCATGCTTTCCCATTTTTTCCAACAGCTCTTGCAGACCTTTGCTTTGATCTCTGCCTCCAGCTTTCCCATGAAAAGCGGATCAGTGATGGCTTCTCCCTGCTGCCCGCACGTCACGCATTGAACAGCCGTCATGGAGAATGTCCTCCTCATCGAAAAAGTCCGATCAATATCACCCAATTACTCACCCACAAAAATCACCCTCAAAAACGGTGGCATTTTAACATCGCTGTCGGCCGAAAAAAAAGGACCTTCAACGCATTGACGACCACAGGGGTTCATGTTAGAAGAAGCCTCGCTCACTTGTCCGGACGCCGTTGCCCGGATGGCGGAACTGGCAGACGCGCCAGACTCAAAATCTGGTTCTCGCAAGAGAGTGGGAGTTCGATCCTCCCTCCGGGCACCAACCGCGTAACCCCGCTTGCTCACGCGAGAATCTATATGCAATTCGAACGAGGCGCTAGCCCCGCAACGGCGACGGAGAAGCCACCGTTGGCGAAGAGTGGGCGGGGGCGGAAACCGAAAAATCCTCACAAGATTTTCCTGCCGGGATCAGGTAAACGCCTCTTGACATGCCATAGCCGTTGTCCTATAGTTCCGGCAACTTAAGTATGATGGAATCGTAACGTATCCACTACACGGAACACATGCTGTTTTGTCGTTCATTCTTCACCTTCATCCTTAACTCACTCACAAGGAGGCAGCACATGCGTAAGGTGGTTGCACTAGGAGCTGCAGTTCTCATTGCCGGCTCCGTGAGCATTGCAATGGCCCAGGAACGCCTGCCGCAACATTCGGGTTTCGGCACAGGGGTCGGTGAGAATGCCGGTGTCGGTTCGCGCTCTCAGATTTGGGATCGGGCCGCGTTTCTTGAGTATCTTTCCCAGCCGGAAACGATTTATGGCCGCGTGTTGGCGATCGACATCCCGGCCGGAAAGATGCTTCTGGAAACAGGGGGAAGTTCGCATGACGAGGGGCGAGTAGGTGCGGGTGCCCTCGCAGTTCTGACGGCTTATTTCGACGACAAGACGAACATGGATCAGATCAGGGTGCTCAATGCCGGAGACGATATCTCGT
>JBBIOW010000030.1:0-22737 GCA_037443165.1 Nitrospiraceae bacterium
CCGCATGGCCTCGCTCTCCCCGACCAGGTGCTCGCGCCGATAATGCTCTTGCATCGCCTTGCGAAGTCGTTGGTGGCCTTGGCGCAACCGTTGAAACTCGAGCCCCTTTTTGACCACGACAGCGGCAGTCTCCGCCGAAAATGGTTTGGTCAAAAAGTCGAATGCGCCCGCCTTCATGGCCTTCACGGCGGCATCGATGGTGCCGTACCCGGTGATCATGATCGCCACGGTTGCGGGGGCGATCTGCAAGATCTGCTCGAGCACCTGCAATCCATCGATGCCGGGCATCTGCAGGTCGATGAGCGCCACATCGGGCGGCGTGCTCCTGACGGTCTGCACCGCGGTGAGACCATCATGGACGCATCGGACCTGATAGCCTTCGACGGTCAGGATTTCGCTGAGCAACTCACGGATATACGGCTCGTCATCGACGACAAGGACTCTGGATCCCTCCATAAGACGTATTCCTCTCACCATTTCATGTGGCCGCACGCACGACCCTCTCTGTTCCGTCGTCTCGACGCTCTCCTGATCGTGCACTCCGTTCGCCAAGAAATCGAGGCTGCTGTCGCGTGAATCCCTCCGACAGGCATGGCCGATTCTATAGCTGTCTGCATGTTGCGGCAACTTTTTCCTCATTTTTACGCGTAAGTAATCGCAGTGACGCAAGGCGCGGAGTGGTTTCATCGCTCAGTGGACTGGCAGGAGAAAGCTTGGGCTGCGCGATGAGTGGATGAGCCGAAAGTCGTGTCTGTGTGGCTCGCTTGGCAGTGTGGGACAGGCGCATCGAAGGCAGCACAGCGTGCAAGCCGAGATCGTCACCGATCTCACGGTCCGCCGCGCCATCGTGCTCGCGGGGCAGCGCGAGCCATCCGCCGTCGCAGAAGTTCGTCGCAGGCGAGGCCACGACCGGGAACGATCCCTTGTCCATTCCCTCGCATGCCGCCCTCAGGCCTGCGTGAGATTGCCCTCTTCTTCCGTATCCTCCAACTCGATTTCGGGCTTGTTCTTTGTGTTGGCGGGATGAAGGCCGTATTTCTTGAGCATTTTATAAAAATCGGCTCGATATCGGCCAGCAAACTGGGCGGCGCGGGAAATGTTCCCTCCGGTCAGTTGGAGAACATTCTTCAGGTAGTTGCGCTCGAAATCTTCCTTGGCCTCGGTCAGCGGCTTCAACGGCATGTCGCCTGAGACGCTGACGGACGGAAGCAAATCCGGGGTGATCATGTCTTGTTGGGACATAACCACCGCTTTCTCGATCGCATTTTCCAACTCGCGCACATTGCCCGGCCAGGGATACAACATCAGTTTCTGCATGGCGGCCGGCGTGAACCCGCGGATGTCTTTATTCATCCGCTGCGCGCTCTGCTTCAGGAAGTGCTGCGCGAGGACTGGAATGTCATCGCGCCGCTCGCGCAACGGCGGAATCGTGAGCGGAACCACCTGGATCCGATAATACAAATCGTTCCGGAACGTCCCCGCCTTCACCGCCTCTGCCAGATCTTTGTTCGTTGCCGCGATGATTCTCACATCAACCTTGGTCGAATAGTCAGCCCCCACCTCTTTCACCTCTCGCTCCTGGACCGCCCGCAGCAGCTTGACCTGCATGGACAGGGGCATCTCGCCGATCTCGTCGAGAAATAACGTGCCGCCGTTCGCGCTCTGAAACAGCCCGCGCTTGGGTCCGTGCGCGTTGGTGAAGGCACCGCGGACGTGCCCGAACAGCTCGCTTTCGAACAGGGTCTCCGGAATGGCCGCACAATTGAGGGCGACGAAAGGCCCGCGGGCACGTCGGCTGTTCGTATGGATCACCCGAGCCAGCACCTCCTTGCCTGTCCCCGTCTCGCCGAAGAGACAGATCGTCGCATCCGAATCCGCCACTTGAGCCACCTGCTGGAAGAGCCGCTGCATAGCGGCGCTCCTCGCCACCACGTTCTCGAGGCCGTACAGTTCCTTGACCAGCGACTTGAGCCGTTGGATCTCCCGGCTCATACGTTGCTGCGACAGCGCCTTGTCGATGGCCGCCCGGAGATCCTTGTCGTCGAACGGTTTGGTGAGGTATCCACATGCGCCGCGCTGCATGGCTTCGACGGCGTTCGGAATGCTACCGTGCGCCGTCAGAATCAGCACCGGCAGGCCCGGGTGAATCCGAAGCAGTTCTTCCGCCACATCGAGACCGTCCTCGCCTCTCAACCGCAGGTCGGTGATGGCCAAATCGTAGACATCCTTCCGCGCAGCAGCGACGGCTTCCTGACCGGTGGTGCAGGGCATCACGTGGAACCCCATTGCGGAGAGCCGCATCTTCAGGAGATGCAACAATCCTTCGTCGTCGTCGATGACAAGAATACGTTCGTGTTCCATATGTTCCCCTACGGACGTGCGTCGGTCCCCGGCGCCGGCAACACGCTCGTCGGGGGCCTGATGGGTCTGGTTTTTTCTCTCATTTCCTGGTCGATACGTTTGAGCGCCTCGAGTTGATTGGTGAGTTCTTCGATCTTCTTGTCCCGGTCGTTGATCTGCCGCTGAAGAGCTTGAAGCGTCATCGTGTCCACGCCGCCGAGCTTCGGGATCTCGCGCTTGTTGATCATCGCCTCCAATTTACGGTCGCGCTCGCTCAGTTCCCGTTGGAGCGATTCGACGGACGACGTGTCCGCTTCCTTCATGACCAGAAGCTGCTGGATCGCCACTTCCCGGTCCAACAAGTCCCGCACCAGGCGCTCGGCCGTCTGGGTCAGCGCCGCGTTGTGTTCCGCCAGAGACGGCGCGGTCAACACCGACTTGACCCAGGAGCGGTCGACAGGATTCGGAGTCTCCTGAAGGAGTCGGATCCAGAGCGCGCTTGACGCCGCCAGGCGGCTTTTGGGGGCCGCCGCGATGACTTTGTGAAAATATCTCGACGCAGTTTCGCGGCTCTCGAACAAGGCGACCAACGCCCGTGTGAAGTACACGTGATCGCACGCGTTGTGCTCCGCGCATTTGCTTGCCAACGCCTCCTGCTTTCGCGCGACGGTCTGGAACATCTTCGCATCGGCCTGTTCGGCCGTAAAGAACGGCGAGGAAGGTACGGGCGTATCGGCGAGCGTTGCGCAGCCCCACAGTCCAATCAGCAGAAATGCAGCGCCGATCCCGTTCAGAGGCTGAGAGTATCTCCTCATGTCGCTCCTCCGGGTTTGGTGAGGCGCAGCGTGAATCGCACCGTCGTCCCTTTGCCCACTTCGCTTTCAATCCAAATACGCCCGCCGTGGGCTTCGACCACCTTCTTCGCCAGCGCCAGGCCCAGTCCGCTGCCGGGGGAAACATGCTTGCCCTTCGTCCGCCCCTGATAAAAGCGTTCGAAGATATGTGGAAGATCCTCGGCTGCGATCCCCGATCCCCCGTCCGCGACCGTCACCAGCAGCACACCCGTGTTGGGATCGGGCTCCATCAGGAGCTTGACCACGCCGCCTTCCGGGCTGAACTTCAACGCGTTTGACAGCAGGTTGTCGAGGACTTGTTCGATGCGGGCGAAATCCGCCTTCACCCAGACTCGATCGGATGGGACTTCCATGAGCAACTGGATGTGCTTCGCATCGGCCAACAGCCGAACCTTGTTGATAGAAATTTCAGCCACCCGTTTCAAATCGGTTGGGACGATTCGGTATTCCATCATCCCGGCTTCCATCTTGGACAAATCCAAAATCGTCGAAATCAGATGAATGAGACGGCGGCTGCTGTCCGACATGATGCGCAAAGTCGTCCGCTGTTCTTGCGTCAACGGCCCGGGAATTTCGTCCAGGAGCAATTGCGTGCCCTCTTGAATCGATGCCATGGGCGTTCGCAACTCGTGCGACACGTGGGCCAGAAATTCGGACTTCATGTCGTCCAACTGCTGGAGCTTCTTCCCCACCCAATTAACCGTATCAACCAGTTCTCGCAGATCGCTCGGCGCGACGATTTGCAAAGGCGTGCCGAAATTCCCCTGCCCGATTTCTTTGATGTGGCTCTGGAGACGCCGGAGCGGGCGCAAGATGCTGTAACTGGCGATGCCCGCCAATCCGAGACCGAACAGCAATGCAACCAGGGCGAGTTGCTCGGTCACCGCCTCCGCGCGCGCCGAACTGGCACGCGATTGACTGACACCAACGCTGATCCGCGCTTCGTGCAAACCGATATAGCCTTGCAGAGTCGAGGTCATGCGGTCGGTCAAGGCATCGCGCCGATTTTCGTACACCGCCAGAATCTCTTTGGAAGCATTCGCGGCCTGTTCCGCCTCCGAAGTGAACAAAGCCAGTCTCTCTTTTTGGAGACGTTCGGTGTCCTTCAAGAGTTGCTGTCCCTGCGGGGATGTCTCTTGAGTCAACAAGGTTCGGAGCAGCCGCGCGAACTCTTCAGCCTCTTCGTGAAAGTTGTGCAGAAACGTCGCATCGCGGACGGCGAAATATTTTTTCTCGCTTTGAATCTGGCTGTACAGAGAGGTCAGCAACCGTTTGGTCGTTTCAATTGCGGGGTAGTGAAGCGATACCATTTCCGTGCTCAAGACGGTCAACTGCCGAAGCTGAAGCAGGGCGTAGAGGTTCACTCCCACCATCACGGCGATGATGACCAGGGAAGAGAGAACCAAGCGCCAGAAAATCGAAAGACCGGCCACTGACAGTCTCTTGGTGGTCAAAATCGTAATGGAAGAAGCACCCTCATCGATGTAGGCAAATCCATACATTATTTTTTATTGAATAACAATCAGTTTTATTGTTCGAAGCATACCCGCTGAATGGACCATCCATTCCTGGATGCTGTAACCTTCACTTTTCCCAAGACACAAAGCCAGCGGTGATATGGGTGAACAGCCTCGACAAAACAATCAGATAACGGAGACGGCGTGAAAAAGTTCTGAGGCATCGACTGCAGGTCATCCAGATTATTAAAAGCAAAAACATTGCCCGTTACCGGATGGGTTCAGAAGGCGCATCAGCGGGTGAAATGAAAGAGGAAGTCGATATACCTACGGAGAGCCGAATCGACGTTTGAACAGACGCTGTCGGCGGGAAGAGCCGTACAGCGAGGCAAAGAGGTGCCCGCGGAAGAACATGATTGCGATTGCCAGCGGTGGAGTCAGGATGAACACGAGCACCGCGCTGGCGCCTTCGGGGAGACCGAGATAAGCCAGCCAAGCCGTCAAGAGCGTAAATGGAAGAGCCAGCATCTGAAACAAATCCAGTCCCGCTCCCCTCCCCAGCACACTCGAGAGACCGAAGAAGAACGACAAGCCTAACGGCGCCAGGACGACCGCCAGAGGCAGAAACCACTCGATCCAATTCTCGATGACGAACTCATAACTCGTTTTGAGCACATCCAAGGGAGAACCGTGTCTGACCTGATAGATCACTTCAGGCGTGGGATTCAACAGAATGAACAGCAAGAGAAACACGGCAGTGGCCAGAAAGGCCCCGTTGGGGTTGGCCGTCAGCCCCGTGTCCAGCAACATGATCGGAACCCAGAGGACGAACCCGACACTGATCACATCCCAAAAATACTGTCCGAAACTCCCGAAAATATCGCGAAGCTCAAGGCGCCGCGCGCTCAGGACCGCCTGTTCGATCAGACTCAGCATCGCCCCGATCAGTAACGCGTTCACCGCACCCAACATGAATCCTCCCGCCATGCCCAGCGGCGCCGCCAACTTGGTTGCGAGCAGCATCAACACGGCAAACGCCACCATCGCCGGCACGGTGACCCACCCTCTGGCAAACGAGACGATCGTCCCGCGCAAGGCGTCCTTATAGAGACCGAGCGTGGCGAAGAGCAGCTCCGACATCGGCACGGGTTCGCAATCGCCAGATTAGACGGGTGACTTCATCCATTGGCCCGCGCTTCGAATCAGGAAACGCCGGGGGACACAACGGCTCAGCAGAGCCAGGAGGGCCCGGCTCACACCCACGGTGACCAGCGAGTGTCCCTGCTTCAGGGCCGAGTGTGACGCGCGGACGACTTGCTCCGGCCGCTGGGAGCCGAACGGGTTTCGGGGACGGAATCCCGCGGTGCGGTGGAACTCGGTCTCGGTCGATCCAGGGCAACAAACCTGTATGCGCACGCCGGACCGGCGGACTTCCTCATCCAGCGCCTGGGAGAAATTGATCAGGAACGCTTTGGTCGCGGCATATTCGGCCATATGCGGTACGGCGAACAATCCGGCGATGGAGGCGACGTTCACGATAGAACCCGAGCGGCGCTCCACCATGCCGGGTAGGAACAATCGCATACTCTCGACGACCGTATTGACGTGCAATCGCAGCATCTGCTGAATTCTCGCCATCGGCATCTCGACGAATTCTCCGAACAACCCGAACCCAGCGTTGTTCACCAGCAGGTCGGGGAGCCCGCGAAATCGACACGCGGCGACATACAGCCGGTGCGCGGCCTCCGGCTCGCTGAGATCGATCAGCTCGTGGCTCACCGACACGCCGTAAGCGCTGAGTTCCACTCTGAGTCGGTCCAGCGCCGCTTGATCGCGAGCAACCAGGAGCAAATCGTATCCCTTCGACGCCAGCGCATGAGCGTACGCGGCGCCGATCCCGCGTGATGAACCGGTCACCACCGCAAACGGCCGCCCGCCCTGCGCCAGAACATGATGCCCACGACCGGTCACAATCGGACAATAGTCTGGATGGTCGGCGGCGGTCAAGTCGGCCGCCGAGACTCTCGACGAAACCTGTCGGCCCGAGTACAGTGTGGCGATGCGACCGTCCTATTTTTAAGCATCCACCCCAGCGACGGGAGAGTCCACCATGATCGATCCAGCTTTCGCAGGACATGCGGGCGAGACTGGCGTCGCGCTGCTGATGCCGCACGAACTGATAAGCGGTCTGGCCCTTGTCGCCGGTCTGGCCTTGCTCGCTCTGGTCCTTATTTCGCTCACGGCGTGGAAAGTCCGTCGGATCGAGCGCCGGCTTCATCGCCTC
Source organism: Nitrospiraceae bacterium (assembly GCA_037443165.1). Taxonomy (GTDB): domain Bacteria; phylum Nitrospirota; class Nitrospiria; order Nitrospirales; family Nitrospiraceae; genus DATLZU01. The sequence continues at coordinate 6,936 of JBBIOW010000030.1, forward strand.
GAAGAACGGCTTTCAGGAAGTGCGGAAGGGTTTTCGCGCTAGGCCGCCGCGCGGTCCAATAAGAAAGGAGAACACCACCGCATATTGACTTGCCCTATGCCGTGATTACTGCTTGTTCATAACCAATATCGGCGGCTCGGCCGCAAGGAGCGTTTCAATGGATATGAATCGCATGACCATCAAGTTGCAGGATGCCTTGCAGGCCGCCTCCGGTCACGCCATGCGGCGAAGCCATCAGGGCGTCGACGTCGAACACCTGCTGCTGGCCCTGCTGGAGCAGGACGGCGGCATCGCGGGTGCGATCCTGGAGCATGCCGGGGTTTCCGTCTCGGCAGTGAAAAGCGCCGTCGAGCAGGCGCTCTCGAAGATCCCGCAGGTCCATGGCCCCGGAGCCGGACCGGGCCAGATCCACCTCACCGCCCGGTTGGGCCAGGTGCTGACGCGAGCCGAAGAAGAAATGAAGGCCCTGCGGGACGACTACCTCAGCGTCGAACACGTCTTGCTCGCGATGGTCGAGGAAGGCGGCGTGCTGCGACGGATGGGTTTGACCCGCGACCGGCTCCTGCCTGCGCTTCAAAAGGTCAGAGGGAACCAGCGCGTCACCAGCCAAGATCCTGAAGGTACCTACCAAGCCCTCGAGAAGTACGGACGCGACCTGACCAGGCTGGCCGGGCAAGGGAAGCTCGATCCGGTGATCGGCCGAGACGATGAAATCCGCCGCGTGATCCAGATTCTCTCCCGTCGGACCAAGAACAACCCGGTGCTGATCGGCGAGCCGGGCGTCGGCAAAACGGCGATCGTGGAGGGCTTGGCGCAGCGGATCGTGAAGGGCGACGTGCCGGAAGGGCTCAAACACAAGCGATTGATCGTCTTGGACATGGGCGCGCTGGTGGCCGGCGCGAAATATCGCGGCGAGTTCGAGGAACGGTTGAAGGCTGTGCTGAAGGAAATTCAGGCGGCCCAGGGCCAGATTCTGCTGTTCATCGACGAACTGCATACAGTGGTCGGCGCGGGTGCCGCCGAAGGCGCGATGGACGCCGCCAACCTGCTCAAACCCATGCTCGCCCGCGGGGAGCTCCGCTTGATCGGCGCGACCACACTGGACGAATACCGGAAGCATATCGAGAAGGATGCCGCGCTGGAGCGGCGGTTCCAAACGGTGATAGTCGACCAACCGTCCGTCGAGGACACCATCTCCATCCTCCGAGGGCTCAAGGAACGGTACGAAGTTCATCACGGCGTGCGGATCAAGGACGCGGCGTTGGTCGCTGCGGCCAAGCTGTCCCACCGCTACATCGCCGACCGGTTCCTTCCCGACAAAGCCATCGACCTGGTGGACGAAGCGGCGGCGCGGTTGCGCACAGAGATCGACAGCCTGCCTGCCGAACTCGACGAAGTCTCCCGCAAGGTCATGCAACTGGAGATCGAGCGGGAAGCTCTGCGGAAAGAGCAGGACCCCGCCAGCAAAGCCCGTCTCGACACGCTGGAGAAAGAACTGGCTGAGCTGAACCGCGATCTGCAGGCGTTGAAGGCACGATGGGAATCCGAAAAGGCCTCCGTGGCTCGGTTGCACAAGCTTCGCCAGCAGATGGAAGAGGTCAAACAGCAGATCGAACGGGCGGAACGGGCCTACGATCTGAATCGAGTCGCCGAATTGCGGTACGGCGAACTGCCTCGGTTGGAGCGAGAGCTAGCGTTGGAAGAACAGGGATTGGTCAAGAAGCAGGGTGAAAGCCGCCTGCTCAAGGAAGAGGTAGACGAGGACGACATCGCCGGGGTGGTCAGCCGCTGGACCGGTATCCCTGTCAGCCGATTGGTGGAAGGCGAAATGGACAAGCTGCTCAAGCTGGAGCAGCTTCTGCATCAACGGGTCGTGGGACAGGATGAAGCCGTCCGTGCGGTAGCCGATGCGGTCCTGCGGGCTCGATCGGGCATCAAAGACCCGAACCGCCCGATCGGGTCCTTCCTGTTTCTTGGCCCGACCGGTGTCGGAAAAACCGAGCTGGCGCGAGCGTTGGCGGCAACCTTGTTCGACGACGAGTCCAACCTCATCCGGATCGATATGTCGGAGTACATGGAAAAGCACACGGTCGCGCGCCTGATCGGTGCACCGCCCGGCTACGTCGGCTACGAAGAGGGCGGCCAGTTGACGGAGGCCGTCCGCCGGCGCCCGTTCTCGGTGATTCTGTTCGACGAGATCGAAAAAGCGCACTACGATGTGTTCAACATCCTCTTGCAGGTGCTCGACGACGGACGGCTGACCGATTCGCAGGGACGGACCGTGGATTTCAAGAACACGGTGCTCATCATGACCTCGAACATCGGCAGTCCTCATATCCTTGAATCCCAACAGGCTGGGGGCTCCTACGAACAGATGCGCGCGCTCGTCATGAACGAGTTGCGACGACACTTCCGTCCGGAATTCTTGAACCGCGTGGACGAGGTCGTCGTGTTCCATCCGCTGACGGAGGAACATCTGGTCAAGATCGTGGACATTCAATTGGGCCGGTTGCGCGAGCGCTTGGCCGAGCGGCGGATCTCGCTCGTCCTCACGCCGGCTGCCCTGGCGAGCATCGGGAAACGGGGATACGATCCCGTGTACGGGGCCCGGCCGCTGAAGCGCCTCATTCAACAAGAAATTGAGACCCCCTTGGCCCGCCAATTGGTCAAGGGAGAATTGCGGGATGGAGATACGGCCACCGTCGATCTCAAGGAGGGACAGATTGTGATCATTCCGACCCTCGAGACGAACCGGATCGATGCTTAAAGGAGAACATCCTAAGGAACTGTCCAGCGTCAGAACCTGGAAGGTTTAAGGCAGCACAGAGGCTTGACCGGGCGAGCGACAGTGTTATCTGCATGTTGTGTACGAATGGTTCAAGCAGCCTCATCTTAATGAAAGGAGGATCCCATGCTGACGACCTACGCGCCTCTCGATGTCGATCGGTTCCTGGACGACGTGCTCTCCACCGTCGCAGGCAAAGCAGTTTGGGTTCCGGCCTGTAATGCCTACGAGGACGAGCGGGGGTTTTGGATCCAGGCGGCGTTGCCCGGAATGGATCGACAGGATATTCATCTCGTGATGGAGGATGGTGTCCTGACCATCAAAGGCGAGCAGAAACAGGAAGAAGGAAACGCCAAGCGAGTCTACATGACCCGCGAGTTCCACGGCGGGGCGTTTTCCCGCGCGTTTCGAGTCCCGGCGAGCGTGGACGCCGACAAGATCTCTGCAACCTACAAGGACGGGATTCTGACCGTCGCCCTACCCAAGCGGGAGGAAACGAAACCTCGTCGGATTCTCATCGACCACGAGTGAGCCTACTTCACACCGAAGCGAAAGGGGAGGCTGCTTCTCCAGCCGCCTCCCCTTCGTCATTTATCCGATCGCCACAGCACCGCCCTTCATATCGTTATCCGCTCCGCTCAACCGGAGCTTATCGATTTTCCACTCGGTCGGCGACACGACCAACGTATGTCCTTTGATGGTGCGAATCTCGCCTTGCGTGAAAGCAACGACATCCGGCTTTTTGACCCCTATCTGCAGCACCACTTTTCCGCTTTCACGGTGCTTGAGCAGCAGGCTGGTCGGAGTCTTCGACAGGTCGTAGGCCCGTTTTTCATTGAACGCCACGATGCTGTCCACGATTTTCACGGCCATACGGCTGTTTTCGTCGAACATCGCAAAGTTGACGAGCAGCGGACCTTCCGGTCGAGACAACGAGACGGTCATCTGCGGGACGCCTTCGATTTCGATCGTGCCGTTGGTATTCCGGTACACGTTTGATCCGATTTCGATATCCATGCTGTCCTCTTGTTTCTTGTCCCCTATCCCGTGTCTAGCTACGGTTTTTTAATCCTGTCCAAAATCAGCGCGATACATCCTCCCAGCAAGCCTCCGCCGATGATGGCGGTGAGCAACTCCACCAACTTGACCTCCCATAACGATCCTTGGGCCTGCATCACTTCGCGGATGCCGCCTTGCAACATGATGACCGCTAACGCCATTGTCGCGCCGATCAGGAACCACCAGCCGAAGACTCTGAACGAATGCCACATGCGTCGTTCCCTAAAACTCGCCGCGTCGATCCAAGCTCCGGTACTGGATCGCTTCGGCCAGGTGGATCTCCGCGATGTGCTCCGAGCCGGCCAAGTCCGCGATCGTCCGCGCGACACGCAGAATCCGACCGTACGCGCGGGCCGAGAGCCCAAGCCGCGTCATGGCCTGTTCCAGCACGTTACGTCCGGCTGCGTCGATCCGGCAATATTTCTTGAGCTGACGGGGCCTCAATTGGGCGTTGGTGAAAATTCCGTCATGCTCGTATCGATCCGCTTGTCGGGCCCGTGCGGCCGTCACCCTGGCGCGGATCGTCGCCGAAGTGTCATGGGGCCGAGTATCGTCGCCGAGTTCCCGAATACGCACCGGCGGAACTTCGATATGGATGTCCAGCCGGTCCTGGAGCGGGCCGGACAACCGGGCCCGGTATCGTCGGATTTGATGCGGCGTACAGAGACAGTCGCGCGTACGGTCGCCGTAATAGCCGCAGGGGCAAGGATTCATCGCCGCCACCAGCATGATTCTGGCGGGATAGCGCAACGACCCGCTGGCCCGCGTCAGCGTGACGGTTTCGTCCTCCAACGGTTGTCTGAGACCGTCGAGCACGTGGCGTTTAAATTCCAGGATTTCGTCGAGAAACAAGACTCCGTTGTGCGCCAGCGAGACTTCACCGGGTCTCGGCACCACCCCGCCGCCGATCAGGCCGGCGTCCGAAATACTATGGTGGGGCGACCGGAACGGACGGGTCGTGAGCAGCGGCAGGCCGTCGGTCAGAAGACCCGCCACGCTATGGACTCTCGTGGTTTCGAGTGCTTCCTCCGGCTGCATGACAGGCAGAATCGTCGGCAGCCGCTTTGCCAACATGGTCTTCCCCGATCCGGGCGGACCGACCATCAGGATGTTGTGTCCGCCGGCGGCAGCCACTTCCAGCGCGCGCTTGGCATGGTCCTGCCCCTTGACGTCGCCGAAGTCTTCGTCTTCCGCCGGCTGCCGTTGAAACAACGCTTCCCGATCCACCCACGCCGGAGCGATGTGCTGCGCACCTCGGAGAAACTCGACGGCCTCCGGCAGGGTCTGGACCGGAAAGGCCGCCACGCCGTCCACCAGCGCCGCTTCCGCCGCATTCCCGGCCGGCAGGAGCAACTCATGAGATTTTCGACAGGCCATGCCGATGGAAAGGGCTCCGGCGATCGGTTTCACGCGCCCGTCCAAGGACAGCTCGCCCACAAGCACTTTCTTCTGAACCGATTCCGGCGGCAAGATTTCTTCGGCGATGAGAATGCCCACGGCGATCGCGAGGTCCAGTCCCGATCCCTCTTTCTTCAGCCCGGCCGGCGCCAGGTTGACGGTAATCTTCTTGACCGGAAAGGTAAAGCCGGTGTTCTTGAGCGCCGCACGGACACGATCGCGACTTTCGCGGACCGTGGCGTCGGGTAAACCGACCACGGAAAACTGAGGCAGCCCGCCGCCGATGTCCACCTCGACTTCGACCAGATGGGCATCCAGACCGACCACTGCCGCGCTCAGGACCTTTGCCAACATATCCGGTTCCGTAGAAATACAAATGCGCCCAAGGCGCTGCGGGATTATAGGCAGGCCCTGACCTGTTTTCAACAGAACCGGACGTCCTATGAGCCGGACGTATCCACGACGCGCACCGTTTTCGCGCCGTAGAACGGAACGGGCTAGATTGCGTGAAGCCCCTTCAGTATAATCCGGCCCATGCGCCCCAGGATATTGCTCCAGCGGTGCATCTCGTTCGCCCCTGTCGCTTTCACGGTCAGCACGACGTTATGCCGCAACCGTCGACGACGGATCCTCTGTCTCGGCGTCGCCCTCTGGGCCTGGACGCTGTTTTCCGAGCCGATCCCACTCGTCGGTGGCCAAGAAGACACGCCCCCCATCGGCGCGTGGCGGACGGCGGCGCCGGCCCCCACCAAACGGACCGAAGTCACGGCGTCGGCACTCGGCGGAAAGATTTATCTCATCGGCGGGTTCGCGGAGCCGACTCTGGGCAACCTGACCAGTTTGGCGATCACCGACGCAGTGGAGGCCTATGATCCCGCCACGGACCGCTGGACGACCGCGGCGCCGCTGCCCAACAAGGTGCATCATGCTGCGTCGACCGTCATCGCCGGCAAACTCTATGTCGTTGGCGGATTCACTCAGTCCCTCCTTTCCGTCTGGAAACCGATCGCCAACCTGTACATCTACGACCCGGAGGCCGGCGTTTGGTCTGAAGGACCGCCCATGCCGACCCCGCGCGGTGCGCTTGCCGCCGCCGAAGTGGATGGAAAACTCTATGCAGTCGGTGGATATGACGGCAACGGCAACACGGGAGCAGTCGAAGTGTATGACCCGTCGACGAATCGATGGACCGCCAAAGCACCGCTCCCCACTCCGCGCGATCACCTGGCCGCCGTTGCGGTCAAGAATCGCCTCTACGCCGTTGGCGGACGGCTGAATCGCGATTACGGCCGGAATCTCGCCGTAGCCGAGGTCTATGATCCTGCGGTCGACCGTTGGGCTAGGATCAAGGAGTTGCCGACGCCGCGCAGCGGCATCACGGCGGCGGCGATGTTCGACGCGATCTATGTGCTCGGCGGAGAAGCCCCCGAGGGCACCTTTGCGACGAACGAGGCCTACCTTCCGGACTCCGACCGGTGGCAAACGATGGCGCCCATGCCGACCGCGCGGCACGGTTTAGGGTCGGCGGTGGTCGGCGGTCGCCTCTATGTCGTGGCCGGAGGACCGAGACCAGGCGGCTCGTTCAGCAATGCCAACGAAGTGTTCATCCCGCCGAAGCAGGCGGGAGTTGCACCGAGCAACGCCGTGCGGGCCCGACGAGCCACTCCCCAACTGGTGGGCGCTATTATGGCACTCTTGGCGACATTCGACGACGCCGGCGTCCTTCCTCCCGAGTCCAGCCCGGAGGCCAACCGGCTCATCAAAGCCCTCATCCAATTTCAATCCGCTTTCATAAACAGCACCGATGCCGAAGTACGCCGATGGTTCACCGAGGCGATCGAGGCGAAATTCGGTGCACACGGCCCCGGCGCCGTCGAACGGTTCAGAACGAACGGCTGGACGTCCGAATCGCTGGAAGCCGTCGTCGAGTACGCGGCCGCCCATTCCGTGTGGAACCGTGACGGCCTCGAACAGGGCTTCCGGGAATTCAACATCGGCAAGGCCGACTGGGAACTGCTCACGCGGGTGTTCCGCTCCGCCCGCGAACGGCTCGCGGCGGACGGCAGGGATTTGCACCAGATCTATGCAGCCAGACGGCGGGAGATGCCAGGCTCTTAACACCAATTCATCCGGTTTGTCTGGTTCATTTGGTTTGTTTGGTTTTATGTGGCGTGTTCCGGCTCGACCAAATAAACAAGGACAAACCCAACAAACCTCGTTTCAGCTTAACTACGGGAGGAGAGCATGTCGACCAAAGCCTATATTCTCATCAAGGTGAAGGCCGGGAAAACCAAGGAGGTGCTGCACGCGCTGAAAAAGATCAACGGCGTCGAGCAGGCGCATCCCTGTTTCGGCCAGCCGGACATTTTCAGCTTTGTCAACGTGCCGGACGAACGCTCTCTCTCGGACGTCGTCATCACCAAGATTCATACCATCGAGGGTGTCGAAGAAACCGATACCCACATTGTGGCGGAAACCTGACAAAGGTGACGCAGAGCACCCATTGCATTCTTCGGAGCAATGGGTCCCGCTGATGCATGACGGGCGAAGTCCATGTTACTTGTCGCTCATCACCGACAATCTCACGGTTTTCCCGGTGCCGGCTGACTCATAACACGCATCGGCGATTTCTACGGCCCGTTGTCCGTCCTCACCGGAGACGGGCATGGGGGCGCCGCGCATGAGCGCATCGAGAAAGGCGTCCAAGACCGCCACGATCGTCGGCCGGGGTTCCAGATCATGGGCGGCGCAAGCGCCGTCGGACGAGTGGACAATGAGCCGATGATGAAACCAGTCGGCCACCAGTTGCCCGCCCTCCCCGATCCACTCAGCCCGGCTGGTCCGCACCGGACTCTCACGCGACACATCGATCACGCATGAGAGGCCTCCGGCGGTACGCAGGGTGACGAAAGCCCTCGTTTCCACGCCAAGACCGCTGGAATCCTCCAGCTCGCAACGAACCTCCCGCACTTCCTCTTCGGTCAAAAACCGCACCAAATCCAGCAAATGAACGCCGACCTCCAACAACACGCCCCGGCCTCCGTAATCGTGAGGATCCCTGCGGCCTTGAACCGCCGGCTCGATTCGCGTCGTCAGCGTGAGATAGCGCCGCCGCCCCACCGTCGGTAATCGGGCTCTGAAGGCTCGGACAGTCGAGTCGAATCGGAGAGTTTGCGCGGTCATGAGCGGCACGCCGGCACAGGCCGCGGCTTGGACGATTGTTCGCGCTTCCGCGCCGGTGGTCGCCAATGGCTTCTCGATCAGGATGGGCTTCTTCGCCTCTACGGCCGCGAGGCAGATGGGCCGCGCGAGGGTAGGCGGTGCGACCACGACGACCGCGTCGACCTCGGGGTCCGCGACCAGTCGTCGGTAATCCCCGTAGCATCGCACTTCGTGACCGGGACCCAGACCGTGCCCGCGCTCGGCGGTTTTCCGGCAGACCGCTACCAGTCTGGCGCGAGTTATGTCCTGAAGCAAATGGCGGGCGTACCGAAGCCCGTGCCGGCCCAACCCGATGAGCCCGATTCCGATATCCCGCATCAGCCCTCCTTCGCCGCGCATCTATTTCAGACAGCGCAGCCGTCACACGCAGATCGACACTCTACCGGCGGCCTGGTCGTCGGTCAACCGCGGGCGTTGCATTGACAATGTTTTGACCCCCTCGCTATAGTACGCCGCACGATTGATCGCGTGCGGGAATCGGCGTCGATCGGAGCCTCTCGATGACGGAGCGAACCTTACCCTTTACGTTGCAACAGATCGGAACCGGCGCAGTTCGTTTTCCCAGCGGCGCTCCCATCCCCTCCGTCAGCGACCTGGCCGTCGATCCTTACAGCCGATCGCGCCCTCCGAAGGGTCACCAAGTCGAAGCGCTTCAATTCTGGCCACAGGAACAAGGGACCTATCCGGGAATCATTCTGTTGCACGAATGGTGGGGCCTGACGGCGCAGATCAAGGACCTGGGCGCTCGTCTGGCCTGCGAGGGCTACGCCGTCATCATCCCCAATCTCTACGGGCGAATCGGCGGCATGGTGACCGCCAGCGACGAAGTCGCGGCGGCGCTGATGGAGCGCGTCAAAGAGGTGGACTTGGTTCAGGACATCAACTCGTGCTGTGAGTTCCTCAACACCCAGACCTACGTCAAACGAAACACCCACGCGGTAGTGGGATTCGGCATGGGCGGATCGCTGGCGATTCGTTTCGGATGTCACCGGAAGCGTTTACGGGCGGTCGTCGCCTTTTACGGGAAGATGGTCAGCCCGGTGGAACTGCTGAAGGATCTGCAGTGCCCCTTGCTTTACCATCAAGCGGCACGGGACGAGTGGGCCACGCAAGAGGATGTCGATCAGCTCTTGTCCGCCGCCAAGGAATACGGGAAGCGGGTCGAGGTTCGCACGTATCCCGATGCGCCTCATGCCTTTTGCAACGAGGCCCGGAAAGATTCCTATCGTGCGGATGCAGCCCGAGCGGCCTGGAACTCGAGTATCGACTTCCTAAAATCCTGTTTCCAGGGCGCGTAACCGACTCTGCGCCTTTCCTGCTGTCCTTGCCACCCCTCACGATCGTCGACCGACGCAGCCGCCCACCTCGATTGCGATTTGTCTCAGGGACACATTAGAGTAACACCGATGGCTGCGCTCAAGTCTTCGCAGGTTGCGTTGTGTTCGCTCGGGTTGGGAGCGGCCCTGGCGACCGCTTCATTCACGCTTGCCGCTCCGCCTCCGGCTTCGATCAGCCTGGCGACGTCCGCAGAGTTGCCGGACTTCGAGCAGGTTGTGCGCAGCCACGCGGACGCGCTCGCCGGTGTGAACTCCGATGCCGAAGCCCAGACGTTGTTCGTCACGAAACTCGGACCGATCCTCGGGCTCAACGATGTCATCGGCGCGCTGGCGACCAAACGCTTGGCCAGAAAGCCCTTTGCGGAGTCTGTCTATCAGCATCTCAGCGAAGCCTCGACTCGACTCATCGCCGAGCTCGCCGTCTGGGGAGCCGCCCTGTCCGCCGTTCAGGCTGCGGCCGATCCTTCGCGATGGACGACCTTGGAACAGGAACTGAGCCGACAACAAACCTGGATCGCCCAAGCAACAGGCCGGCAGGCCCTCGCGCCTCTTGTCACGGTCGCGCAGATTCTGGCGGCTTTCCCTCTGACCCAAGATCACACCGGGTCGGTTCCCGAACGCTTTTCAGACTACGCCGCGCAACTGGATCGGCGGTTTCCTGCACTGGTCGGTCCCTCGTCCTGGCTTTCGCTGGCGGAACAGCATGGAATCGCGGCAATTCACGAACGCCTCTGGGACGTGCCGGCCATTCGGGATCGCGAACCAGCCGAGCAACGTGCGTTGGCGGCCCGGTATGTCGAGATTCGACTCCATCCTGTCCTGATCACTCACCTCGCGGCACTGGCCAGTCGAGCGCAAGCGGAAGCCAGCCGCCTGGTGTCCGATCAGTGGCTGCGTCTTCGGCTGTGGAAGGATGCCCTGCGCGAGCACCGGGGGCTGGCGCGCCTATGCGGCACCTGGCAATGGACCATCCACAATCATCAAAATCACCAGGAACAGAAACTGTCGCTGGTCTTTCCCCCGCCCGGATCAGCCGCCGGCAACGAGCCAAGGCCAGTCGAAGTCGTCGTCCTGGGCGACGCCGTGTATTTGCGGTGGGAATCGGGAGGACACCTCCAGGAGGACAGTTTACTGTTCTCAAAAGAAGACCAGCGCCTGGAAGGGACGTTCGTCAATACGGCCGGCGGCTGGGGGTCGATCTCCGGTAAACGGACGGCTGGCTGCCGGGTTCAGTAAATCAAGACGGAGGACGTTTCCAACTCCTCCAGCCAAGTATTCCCCACCCGGCCAGGAACGCGACTCCACCAAGAGGAGTCAGTGTTCCCAACCACGCAATTTCCGCGAGCGAGACCGCATAAAGGCTGCCGGAAAAAAGCAGAATTCCCGCCACAAACAACCAACCGGCTGCAGCGAACCTCCCGTTGGGCGATCGGTCGACCGCCCATGCCACCACAAAAAGTCCGAACGCATGGTACATTTGATACCGGGCGGCCGTATCGTAGACCGCCAACATCCCTGGGTCGAGCGTCCGCTTCAGAATGTGCGCACCGAAGGCTCCGGCCGCCACTCCGGTGAGCGCGAACACACATCCGAGAAGAAGAAACCGGCGCGCCTCTGTCTTCAACATGACCGATGGCTCCTATAAATTCACGCGACCGCGCGACTGCCGAATGCCGAATGACCGGGAGGCCTCCTCGAATACTTCGTCCGCGCCCGGCTGGATCGCCGGATTGTAACACGAGCCGTTGAACTTCACCGAGCCGACCGATGCCCGTTGAATGTCCCCGCTGCCTGCTGACAAATGACGACGACGTATTGATCTGCGAGTGCGGATACGATCTGGTTCCTCATATCCGGCGACGTCGGGTCGCGCCGGCGTCAGCGGAGCCGCCCATGTCCGTGTTGTCCAAAGAAATGCGGAAACGTGACTTTCTGCTCGGCCTGGCGTTGATCTGGTCAGCCCTCGCAGCGGCGGAGTGGCAGAAGCTGCGGCAGTCCGTCAGCGGCCGTGAATCGGTCGTATTGGCCTGGGACAGTCTCTGGATCGGGCTGGCCGATCTGGGCGGCGCCTTGGTGATCGGAGCGTTGGGTTGGATCGGAGTTTGGATCGCCCGGGCTTACGAGGAACGTCGGTCGCCGCTCTGTCCCAAACGGGTGACCTTCGGCGTCACCGTGGCGGCCGCTGCGCTGATACTGCTCGCAAGACTCACGAACCCCATCATCGTTGCAGAACAGGCTATCCATTGGTTGACCATCCTGGCTATTGCCGGCCTGTCATACTATGCCGGGTGCCGGGGATGGTTCGGGAAATGGTGAGGGCTTTCTCATGCTGTCAAGTCGCCGCGGTGAAAAGAACAAGACTCCCTTGGATCTCCGCGATCAACCCCGGTATGAAGTCGATCTGGCCGTCGCCTATTCCGGCGATCAAGTCGTTGGAAGAGGCGTGGTGGTCAACATCTCTCGCGGAGGGTGCGGGATCAGAGCAGACGCGACTCACCCGATCGGCACCTTTCTCGAATTGAGCATCGACCTTCCTGCTCCCTGCCCCGTACTGCACATCGATCTGGCAGTCGTCCGCTGGTCGCTCGGCAAGAAATTCGGGTTGGATTTTTTGCAGGTGCATCCGGATCAGGAAACACTGCTCCGCCGATTTCTCAAGTCCCTGTAAGCCTGCTGTTTCGAGATAACCGGGGGAGCAGGTTGACCGGAGAGGAGCACTCCAACTAAAGAGCCGGTTTGAGCTGAACCGCCAGACGGGATTTCCTGATCGACATAAGGCCGCGCTGGGTCTCGGTGGGAACATAGGGCCCGGCATTCCGGTCTTTGTACCGCGACTCGAACTGCCCGATCAGATCGACGACTTCCTGGTAACGCCCCTGCCTGGTCAGCATCTCGACAAGGCGAAAGTAAGCGGGAACGACGAACGGCAAATGCCGCATCTCTTTGGCTTGCTCGATGACGTACCGATAATTGAGCATCGCCGTATCCGGTTTGGACTCCTCCGCAACCATCGCTTCCAACATGTGGACCGCCACCCGGTCGGCCGCCGCGCTGATACTGCGTTCCCAGGGTCCGTTGATGAGCGCGGAGAGCTCTTGTCCAGACAACTGGATCGTGCCGGTAGTCTTGGCGGCTCGAAGTCGTTCCACCGCGTGTCGGGCCTCCGGCCACGCACCGTAGATCCCGATCAACAGGCCGCCGCACCCCATCGGATTCGTACATTGGCCCCGCAGCGGGGTGAACTGCTTTTTCGCAACGACACTCGGAAGAAACGCCTTACCGTGAGCTTCCCGACAGATCGTACACGTGCTTTTGTCGGCAGGGATCACGAACCAGATACATCCTGACTCCGGACCGATCGAAAATATCAACCGCCAGGATGCGGCCTTTCAGAACTTGCATCTGGTGGTACTGCCAGACGACCAACAGAGCCAGAAGGGCGACCAAGTACGGCAGGATATCGGGAATGATGATGCCGGTTTGAGTGTCCATAGAAAGTCTCTGTCTTCGCTTACGTTTCAGAGTATAGCACCGCCACCAGAAAATACTGAATCATACATGAAAACACGACAGGGGCAGATAAACGCCCGTCTATCGTCCTTGGCTGCTCGACACGATCATGCCCGTTTGAATTCTCACTCGGTCTCCGTTCACGAAAGCGACAGGACGACCCCATCGATAACTGAGCGACCTCGCCCCGTTAGGAACCGGCACAAGCACCCATTTGTCGTTTGACCAAGAACAGCATCTGTGTTCCTTCCTGCTGCGATTGAATCGTACAGCCGTCTTCCCGAACAAACACCCGACCCTCCGGAAGCCAGTGAAACGATCCCTGGATGAGACAATCAGGGCCGTCGGCGAACGCGAGAACGAGCCACGCGAAGGCTTCGACCGTGGTCATCGGTGAGCCTCATGACACGCCGCAGGAGAACAGCCCGGAGCAAAGCACAACGGGATCTTTCAGGCGCTCCGCCTCCGGGCACAACCCCCAGGTCTAAACGTAGCACTGCTGCTCAGTCTGTAAAGATGTGACAAGCAGATCGGTCTTTGTTTAATGCGCAGGGACTGTCTCTGACGCTCCAGGACGGTTCAGATCACTTGAACACGGGATGCGGCAAGATCACACTGCCAGCCGGCGCGGGCGGCTACGCATCAGGTGCATCGCGGAGGAGGCCTTACGGCGGGTGAAAGGGGGCCCCGACACGTGGCGGAATTTGGTGCCGGAGGCCGGGCTCGAACCGGCACGGGCCTTGTGAGCCCAAGGGATTTTAAGTCCCTGGCGTCTGCCAATTCCGCCACTCCGGCATGTCGAGAGAAAGGCTGAGACCAAGGTTCAGGCCAAGGGGAAGGCTGCTAACGACATGGCTGAAGACAGGGATGTTCCGGTCTGGTCCTCAACCGAAACCTCAGCCTGAATCTGCTCTTCGCGGCGGGCGTGACTCTAACACCAGGGGTCCAAGGGGTCAAGGTGAGGAGCGGCACGCCAACGGCCCGTCGCCGGCATGGGCGGCAGGCCGTTGGCGGAAAGGCGGGAAATGGGAATGAACCGGGTGCCAGTATTAGGCCGCTTCGACGACGGGTTTCTGGTCACGCTTCTGCATGAGCTGTTTCCCGCGCTCGACGGCTTCGGTCACGCCGGACTTCACGGCACGGCTGAAGCGCGTCGCCTGAATGTGAGCGCGCTTGGCATAGCGTCCGATCGTGCGCCGCGTCTCAGCTCCGGACTGGGGGGCGAACAACAGCCCCAAGCCCGCGCCCACTACCGCTCCGCCGGCGACTAATGCCGCCACTTTCGCAATCTGACGACCTCCGGTTGACATGTTGGAAACCTCCTTCCTCAACCAAACAGATGTGACAGGTCTGACTGAACCGCTCGGTTTCATCATACAGCACCAACCGTGCCAGATTCGAATTGGTCAAACGACCGCCAAAACCGCATGGTTGGCGCGTACCCGTAAAACACCCACAAGCGGGTTCGTGACTTTTTCTGCACAGATGTGGCGTGACCAGTTTCAAAAACGCGACACACGGATCGGCGCAGAGCCGCTCTGGACAAGGGTTTACGGCGAGAGAGATTGCAGCAGAAAGATCGCTTTACCTCGGGTTTCACGGGCATCCTCCAACGAACCTTGGGCATCGTAGACAACCGCCAGATTCACCAGGCTTCCGGCCTCCCGCGCCCGGTCCCGCAACGCTCGATACAGCGCCAGAGCGCGTTCATGATGCTCCGCAGCGCCGGCCAGATCGCCTTGAATTTGATGCAGATTACCCAGCAACGACAGCGTATCGGCTTCCCGCGCCCGGTCGCGGAGGGCCTGATAAAGAGCCAAGGCCTTCTTGGCCATCAGGATTCCGTCCTGATGGAAGCCGAGGACGGCGTCAAGGTGGGCGAGCGCCACCCGGGTGCCGACCTCGGCCCGTTGGTCTCGTTGTTGCTCCGCCAGACGAAGGGCCTGCTCGTACAACCTCCTCGCCTCATCCAAGCGCTCCTGGCGCACATGCGCGCCGGCGATGATCATCAGCGCGTTCAATTCCTGTCCGAGATCCTGGCGGCGGCGCGCATCCCTCAGCGCTTCGTCCAACAACGCAAGCCCTTGCTCGATTCGTCCGTCGTCGATGCGCAGGTTGCCGAGCAGGGTCGTGCCCTCGGTCCAGGCTTGAGAATCATGCACCTGCCGAAACAAGGCGAGCGCCTGTTCATAGGATCGCTCCGCGACGACACGATCGCCGAGCATCTCCGATAGGCGACCGAGCCGCAGCAATGAACGGGCATACGCGCCTTTGTCCGGAAGCGTCTTCAAGATCGCCACGGCGCCTGTCACGGATTCCATGGCGGCACGTGTGTGCCCTTGACGTTCCTGGATCGCCCCGATGCGCATCAGGCTCGTCGCTTCTCCCCGCCGGTTCTTCATGACACGAAACGCCGTCAAGGCCCGTTGATAGTACGGCATGGCTTCCTGCAGGTGATTCTGCACTTCATGGATGTCGCCGATCCTGAGCA
>JBBIOW010000031.1:0-19957 GCA_037443165.1 Nitrospiraceae bacterium
GCCGTGCAGCTTGAGGAGACCCTTGCCCGGCTCCGTGTAACGGCCGGTCAGGATCACGGGCTTGGCGCTGAAGAGGTCCGGCAGGCGACGGGGATAGACCTCCATCACGTTCAGGCCGTCCCATTCGACGGACAGATCGGTCAGCAGCGGGTTGCGCACTCGTTCGTGGAAGCGTCGCGCAGCGGCCGAGCCGTCGTCGTTGAGACCGACATACTCCACTTCGCCCCGGCCCTCCTCGGCCATCTTGTCCAGCAGGAAGCGATTGACCGCGTTGCCGATACCGAATGCGAAGACCCGCGCGTTGGGATGCTTCCGGATTTCGGCGATGATCTCCATGTCGTTCCCGACATAGCCGTCCGTCATGAAGCAGACGATGCGGACGTGCTCCTGTGAATCCGACGGCTCGAGCGCGGCCTGGATCGCCTTCATCATTTCCGTCCCTCCGCCTCCGGATCGCGACATCAAGAATGCTTGTGCTTTGCGCAAGTTTTCCTTCGTCGCCGGCACCGGTTCAGGAAACAGAATGTGGGTGTCGCCGGAGAAGGTGATGAGGTTGAAGCGATCCTGCGGATAGAGGCCATCCAGCGCCAGGCGTATCGTTTCCTTGGCCTTCTCGATCGGGAAACCGGACATGGAGCCGGAGGTGTCCAACACGAAGACCAATTCTTTCGGCGTCACGTCAGAGAATGTCACGCGATCGGGCGGCTGGAGGATCAGCGTGAAGAAACCGTCCTTGCCATGGCGATGGGTGAGCACGGCGTCCTGGATCTTCCCGCCGGCCACGTCGTACCGCAGGATGAAATCCTTGTTGGGAATCGAGGCCCAGTTCTTGAGACGAACGGCCGTGCCGTTGGCTGCAGGCTTGTTGGTCGTGACCTCGTGCGTCGTGGATCGAATGTTCCGGATCGGTACGCCGGCATCCAGCATGACCTCGATGGAAATATCATGGCCGGTTCTTGTCCCCGGGGGCATCACTGTCGGCGTGATCCGTGAGGCGTCCGGCACTTGGTCTGTATCGTAGGCCCAGCCGCCGCCCAGCTTGCCGGAACCGGGCAAAGGCGCGTCTCGGCGCGCCTGGGGCGTGTGGGTGAAAACGGACCGGCCGGGGATGTAGCGCGGCCCGACGACCATCGGAAACACCAACTCATAGGCGCCATCCTCATACTTCAACACTTCCACATAGCTGATCGTGACGGTGATTTTCTCGCCCGGCATGATGTTGGCCACCGACTGAGTGAAAATATTGGGCCGTTCCTGGTCGAGCAGACCGGTTCGGCGGCCTTTGGCTTTCGCCGCTTCGTAGATTGCCTGCGCGTCCTCCCGCTTCATGATCTTGGCCTTCACCACCCGGTCACCCACGGTCAGTGTCATGTCGTCCACGGCGGCCTGCTGTGGCAGGGGGAAGGTGTAGACGGCTTCGATCTTGTCCGGAAAGGGATTCTCGAACCGCTGGGTCACATGGGCATGGGCGAGGAAGCCGCTGACCTCGATCTTTACGTCCGTGTGCTTGAGAGGGAACAGTTGCGCGGGCTTCCCGTCGGCATCGAGGGCCGTCAGGCCGGCTTGCGGTTCGCCGTGCAGGTGAGCAGAGATCGGAGCGGCCTTGGCCGTCTTGGCGAGCCCAGGATCCGGCCAGATAGAGAGCAGCGTGGCGACCAAGGCCGCGGAGATGACCAGCCATCGAGGAACGGGGTGGAGCGGAACGGCGTTTCTTCTCATGGCATCCTCCTTGTGGATGGCGGCGATATGCCGCCTCACCAAGGGAATGCCGCGAGGGAGCGGATCCTTTCAGGGAGGAGACTGGCTCCGACGACTGCGGCGGTGCCTGTCCCTGTCCCGGTACGGGACTCACGGCTGGGCCAGCGGTACCTCAACGACCAGCCTTGTCGTTGGATCCGGGGCGGGATTCACCACATAGACCGCTCGTTCGTCGGGAGCGCCGGGTCGGCTCGGGTCAACGTTCTCGATGACAAGGGCCCTCGTTGCCGGTTTGCTCCGCGCGATCACGGAGGACAAATCCGTGATGTCCATTTCCGGCTCGCGCGAGAACAGGATGAACAATCGCCCCCGAGGCTCGATGCCTTCGCGCATTGGTCCGACCGGAAGCGGGATCACATAGCGCGTGCCGGCAGTCACTTCCGGCCCCTCCAGCTGTTGCTGCTTGCCTGGAGGCGATGGCGGCGGGGGGAACAACAAGCTCGCCGATCCTGGTCGCTCTTCGTGCCACACAAACAGATAGCCGCGGTCGTTGGTTTCGATCGTGAGATGCGGGTGATCGCGTTTGGTGAAGGCGGTCGAAGGGACCACCTCCACATCGCGCCCGTCCCGGCTTCGAACGACGAAACTATAACGGAGCCCGAGGGGTTTGGCGCCGCTGTCCTGTTCCGCTCCTGAAGCCTTCTCGGCGGCTCGTCCGCTCGGCGTTTCGGCTCCCGTCCGCCGGCCTTCTCCGTAAAACAAGGCCCGTGCGCTCACCAGTGGCAAACCGACGGCACCGAAAGCCCGTATGGTCGGCGCGGGGGCGGGTTCAGCCTGTTGCAGGGCCGATGGCGGGGCCGCCGGAGACGGCGCGTCGGCCCTGGGCGCTGGGCGGCCGGCGAGTGGCGCAGGCTGTTCCTGCTCCGGCGTCGCCTTCTGTTCCTCCCGAGGCACGATGGCGCGGGCCGGGGCCGCAGGGGCAGCGGGCTCGGACTTCGGGACAAGCTTGCGCGGTTCTTGTCGCGCGTGCTGTTCCGTCGATGCCGGAGCCTGGGCTTGCGTGGGCAGCTTCGCATCCTCGGCTGCCATGGGCGGGACGGACGTGCGCAGGGTCTCTTCGTAGAGCCGGGTGCCGACGACGATCGCCACGACGGCGGCCGCCAGTCCTCCGGCCAAAGCCAGGGTCGCCGGCCGGCGGAACCATTCCATGAAACGAGCGGCCCACGACGCGGCGGTCGTAGCCGGCGGTCGCTCCAAAGCCGCGAGGATGCGCCGCCGGTAGACGGGATCAGTGAGGAGTTCCTTTAGCGCCTGCTCATCGGCGAGCGCATCGAAGAGCGCCTGATCGCGCAAGGCCGCTTCAAACAGCGCGCGGCGCTCCTCAGCCGTCAGCGTATCCGTCGCGAATCCCCCCAAAAGTTTTTCCAGATCGCGTTCAGCCATCTTCAGAAGGCGAGAATAGACGTAAGAGCTGCTTCCGGCACCGAAAGTCCCAAGTGTAGATTGTGTTGATAGAATGTTGACCCATGAGCTGCTGAATTTCCGGAAAGGTTTTGCCTTCCAGTTTCAGCCGGAAGAGTTCTCGGCATTGGGGACCGAGTCGGTCGAGGGCTGCGATCAGCCGTTCGACCGTCTGCTTGCGTTCCACTTCGGTTCCCGGGTTGTCACGCCCATCGGCAATGTGAAGGTCGTCGATGGATGCCACATCATACTCGCCGCGCCGTTCCATCTTCCTGTGCAGGTCCAGCATCTTGAACCGCAAGACTTGAAAGGACAGCGGGACCAGTTCGGTCAACTCCGTGACGTGAGCATATTTTTCGTGCAGTACAAGCATGACGTCCTGGACAAGGTCTTCCGCCGCCTCCCTCGATAGACGGGATGTGGCGAACGCCAGAATCCTTTCGCGAAGTCTGGAAAGAATCTCATCCCGGTCCATTGCGCCTCTGGCAGTTCCTCGTGCGCCGGTGAGTACGATCCGATTCTGTCAGGCAAGCGCCGCTTCGTTTGACTTGATCAACCCGGGTGCTTTGGTAAAAAGCGATCGAATGATCCGAACGTCAGCCCGAGGCGTCGGCAGATCAAGTACTGCCGGTCGAACCGATTCTTCGTCCGGATGATTTCACTGAGTGCGTGCAAGCCTACGCGTCCCCAGGCCGCGATGTGGAATACGGAGAGGGGATAGTCGGTGCCGAACAGAAGCCGATCGTGCAGCTCCGGATGGCGGCGCAGATGGAGCAACATCTTGAAGCGGTTCGGGAGGGTCAGGGCCGATATGTCGGCGTAGAAGTTCTGGTACCGCCGGACGAGCATTTGGAAGGTCGGCAGGAACTTTTCATAGAGCACGAGGCCGTAACTGCAGGCATGAGCGGCAATCACCGTGACGCCTTCGTCCAGCGGCGCACGCAGCCTCGCCGGATCGCCGACGGATTGGTCTTTCCCGATGAGGCTGAATTCATACCCGACATGGCTCAAGAACGGCAACCGGCGTTCGGCCAACGCCCGATAGAACGCCTTGTACCGGGGATCGGCCGGATCGAACTGCTGCGCATTCGGCAGGACCTTCACTAGGACGGCGCCCGCGTCCGCGCAGCGGTGGACCTCGTCCACGGCGTCGCGGCGCTGCGGATTGATCGACACGCCGGCCAGAAACTCGTCGGCATAGGCCCTGGCTACGTCGAGGACATAGTCGTTGCTGATCAGAAATTCGGTCTGCGCGTGGTCCAGGCGACCGGTCTGGTCATAGACGCCGTCCATGCCGAGCAGCACCGCTTTTTGGACGTGACGCGAAGCCCGGAGTTCGGCCAGCAGATCGTCCAGGTACTTCTGATTGGCTCGCTTCGGGTCATTCGGGGAAAGGTCGTGCTTCCAGAGGAGAAAACGAAACAGCGGGCTCTTGAGCATCTTCTGCGAGATGTAGCAGCCGTTGCCCGTGTCGGGAAGGGCGGCGAGATGCACGTGGCAGTCGATGAGGGTCTTGCCAGATATATCTTGTGAAGCATCGTTCGTGAAGCGGTGGGCGAGAAAAGTCATGTTACAACTCGTTTCATGCATGACGCGTCACGCTTCACGCGAAGACAGCCGTTCCATCGCGATCCGCTTGAGCGCGCGCAGGTCCAGTTTGCCGGTGCCCAGCACGGGCAGTGCGTCCACCTTAATGAAGTGATCCCGGCGCGGGATGAACAGGTTGGAGAGACCCGTCGCCGAGACCTTATCCAGGATTTCCGGAATCATCGATTCGTCCAGCGTGTGCAGCACCGCCAACTGCTCGCCCTTGCGTTCGTCCGGGATACCCGTCACGGCGAAGACCTGACCGTCGACACCGGCCGCCTCATGCAAGGCTTCCTCCACCCGCCCGTGGGGTACCATCTCGCCGCCGATCTTCGAGAAGCGGGAGAGCCGGTCGGTAATGGTGATGAAGCCGTCTTCATCCACCTGGGCGATGTCGCCCGTGATATACCATCCATCCCGCATGGCCTTCGCCGTGAGGTCCTCGCGGCCGAGATACCCGCTCATGACGTTCGCGCCGCGCACCAGCAGCATGCCGGGCGTATTGGGAGGCAGCGGCTCGAACGTGTCCGGATCCACGATGCGGACGCAGACACCCGGGAGCGGTTGGCCGACGGTGCCCCGGCGCGACGCCGGCTGGAAAAAGCCGGAGGCTCGAAAATCCGGCAGGTTCGTCGAAATGACCGGCGCGCACTCGGTGACTCCGTAGCCCTCCACCGGCCGGATGCCGAACCGATCGTGGAACGCCTGGGCGAATTTCTCGGGCAGCTTCTCCGCGCCGGTGATGATGACCCGCAACGTGCTCAACTGTTCGGGCGTGCACCGGCGGAAATACAGTTGGAGGAAGGTCGGCGTGGCGACGAGCAAGGTGATCCGGTACCGGGTCACGAGGTCACCGATCGCGGCGGCGTCGAGCGGAGAAGGGTGGAACACGATGCCGACACCGTGGGTGACGACGAACCAGAAGATTAGAAATCCGAACGAGTGGAAGAACGGCAGAATACCCAGCGCGACGTCGCTTGGATCTACGTGCAGGACCTGGGCTGCCCCTTCCACATTGGAGTCGATACTGAAGTGAGACAGCATGACCCCCTTCGGCTCGCCGGTGCTGCCGCTGCTGAAGATGATCGTCGCCAGGTCGTCCATGGCGGGTTCCCGCGACCAGCCGCAGGCGAGTTCGATGAGTCGAATAGGTGCGAGGAGCGCGAGAAGGAACGCAGCGAGTCTCTGACCTCGTCCGATCGTCTTGGCGAGATCTTCCAGCCAGATGACCTCCACCCCTTCCGGAACTTCCAGTTTGGCTTTCTCCACGAATCGGCGGCTGGTGACGACGGTCCGTAGGCCGGCCTGCTGGCAGGCGGACTCCAACCCGGCTCGGCCGACCGTGTAGTTGAGATTCACGCTGGCTTTCCCGCAGAGCGTGGCGGCGACGTTCGCGAGCGCGCCCCCGACCGACGGTGGGAGCAGTAGCCCGACGTGCGGTTGGTTTTCCCAATGAGGGCGCAGCGCCCGCGCCAGGGCGATGGCGCCGATCAGCGCCTTGATGCAGGTGACACGGGGCCGCGTGGCGTCAGCCATGGCGAAGCGGAACGGGTGCCGGCGCATCGCGCGAATGAAGCGCCGATGCAGCGGCCGGCAATCCGGCTTGCGCAGCCTCCAGGCAGCTTCACCCAGCTCTTGGACGGCCTGCCGCACCTGGTACGCCGGAGTATCGGGAGGCAGAGGCGGGCCGAACGAAACGGTGACGGGATAGGGGATACGCTCGGGGAGCTTGGTCAGGAAGCGGCCACCGACGTAACTGAAGATACTGCCCCAGATGCGGTCCAGATGGACCGGGATGATGGGGACGTTGCGGCCTTTCACGATCCGTTCGAAACCTCGACGAAACGGCAGCATCGCGCCGGTCCGCGTGATCTGACCCTCGGGAAAAATGCAGACGAGGTCGCCGTCGTCCAGCGACCGCCCCGCCTCGCGAAGCGCGCGGAGAATCATCCTCGGCCCGCCGGAGGAGGAGATCGGAATGACCCGCATGGCCTGCAGGAAGGGTTTGAGCAGCGGATGATTGACGTACTCGGTGTCGACCACAAAGCGGATCGGCCGGTCCAGGCTGGCCATCAGGAGGAACCCGTCCACGAACGAGATGTGGTTGGGAACGAGCAACGCTCCGCCTTCCTGAGGAACGTGCTCCCGTCCGATGACGCGCAGCCGATACACGGTGTGGGTGAGCAACACCAGGATGAGTCGGAGGAAGGCGTCGGGCAGGAGCCGCAGGGCCCAGGCGGTTCCCGCGACGGTCGCCAGCGACGCGGCGAGGAGGATGCCGCCGGGGGAGAATCCGGCTCGCGACAAGGCTTCGGCAGCCAGCGAGCCGATCAGAATCCCGCCGAATACGAAGGTGTTGCTCAGCGCGATCACGGCTCCGCGCCGATCCCCCGGTGACCGCCACTGGATCAGCGCATTGACCGGCACGATGAGCAACCCGCTCGACACGCCGAGCAGGGCCATGAAGACAAGCGTGCGCGGCATGCTCGGCGAGATCGATCCGAGCAGGCCCAGGAACAGAGCCAGGCCGCTTGCGCCCAGCGGAATCAGACCGTACTCCACCTTCGCGGCCGACATCCTTCCCGCGAGGAACGCGCCGCCTCCGACGCCGACGGCGAACAGCGCCAGTGGTATGCCCGAGAAGCTGTCGGAGAGGCCGAGGACAGCCTTGGCGTATACCAGCATGTCCTGGCCGACCAGGCTGGCGACGGTCCAGAAGAAGAAGGCGCCGGCCACGGCGAGACGCAGGACGCGATCCGCCCGGATGGCGGACCAGGCCCCCCGGAGCGTCGTGGCGAGCCCGCCGTCGGATCGCGCGGGGGCGACGCGGGGAACCGTCCAGGAGGCGATGAAGCCCGCCACGGCGCACGCCGTCAGAATCAGCCCGGCCTTCCAGGGTGAAGGATCGGTGACATCCAGCAACACACCTCCCGCCGCTGTGCCCAGGATGATGGCCAGGAACGTGTAGAGTTCCAGGACGCCGTTGCCGGCCGACAGGCGTTCGTGCGGCAGCACCTCCGGCAGAATCCCGTACTTGGCCGGGCTGAAGAGCGCACTGTGGACGCCCATGAGTCCGAGAATGGCGAGGGGCCACACGGTTCCGGTGGGATTGAGCAGCAGCACGACTGCGCCCGCCGCCATGAGGAAGACTTCGACGGCCTTCATGGCGATGATGACCGTGCGTTTGCTGACCCGGTCGGCCACCATGCCGGCGAACAGGGAGACGATCATCAACGGGAGGGTGATCGCAACAAAGGCCGATGTGGTGTGCGTCTGGGCGGCGGCTTCGAACGCCGGCCCCGACGCCCCGATCTCTGCCTCGACGGCCTTGATCCCCAACAGCGCCACGATCAGTTTCCAGGCGTTGTCGTTGAACGCGCCGCAGAATTGGGCGATCAAGAGACCGCGAAGCGGGTGGCGGTGCAAATCGGGCATGTCTGTACGGTGGGGTTTTTTCAGCACGCCATTACTATGGAGGAACTTTGCGGAAAGATCAAAGGATAGGAACGCACAACGGTTTGACAAGACCGCGGAACCGGATTACGGTTGATTCCCAGTAGGTGTTCTTGCCCGGGACGGGTCCTGAGCGAATAGCGCTGTCGGAGGCATGATGATCAGTCGTCGTGAATTTCTTAGGGCGGCCGGAGTCGCGCTGGCGCTGCCGTGGGCTTGCGCCAGGTGGAGTCGTCCGCCGTCCGGGGCGGTGCTGAACGATCTGCATTCGGAGTTGAACCCGACCCAAGTGAACGAGGTCGTGCCGGTGCGCTCTCCGGATGAGATCCGGCGCGCGATCGAGCGGGCTGCGCGTGAGGGCAAGGCCGTTTCCGTGGCCGGCGGACGGCACGCGATGGGGGGGCAACAGTTCGGGACCGAGACCATCCATCTGGATACACGGCCGCTGAAGCGCGTACTCGACTTCGACAGCCGCACCGGCCTCATCGAAGTGGAAGCGGGCATCCAGTGGCCGGACCTCGTCGAGGTGACATTGAAGTTGCAAAACAGCTCAGTGAACCAATGGGGGATCGTTCAGAAGCAAACCGGGGCGGACCGGCTCAGCCTCGGCGGTTCGTTGGCCGCCAACATTCACGGCCGAGGCTTGACGTTCAAGCCGTTCGTGGGCGACGTCGAGTCGTTCGAGTTGATCGACGCCCGGGGACGCGTCGTGACGTGCAGCCGGAGCGAGAACGTCGAACTGTTCCGGCTCGCGGTGGGTGGATACGGCCTGTTCGGCGTCGTGTCGTCGGTCACGCTCCGGCTGGCTCCCCGGCGGAAACTCATGCGGGTGGTCGAGTTGGTCGGCATCGACGAGGTCATGGCCAAGTTCGAGCAACGGATTGCGGACGGCTTCCTGTACGGCGACTGCCAGTTCGCCATCGATCCCGCGGCCGAAAATTTCATGCGCCGCGGGATTTTCTCGTGCTACAAGCCGGTCGATCCCGGCACGCCCATCCCCGCCGGTCAGCGGGAGATCGCCGAAGAACAGTGGTTGCGGCTCTTGTATCTCGCGCACGCCGACAAGACGCGGGCATTCGAGACCTACGCTGAGGAGTATCTCGCGACCAACGGTCAGATTTACTGGTCCGATACGCACCAGATGAGCTTTTACCCCGATGCCTACCACAAGTCGCTCGATCGGCGGCTGCGCGCGCCGGCTGCGGGATCGGAGATGATCACCGAGGTGTACGTTCCGCGGTCGGAACTGGCGTCGTTCTTCGCGGAGGCACGGGAAGATTTCCGCAGGAACGGGATCGAGGTGATCTACGGGACCATTCGCTTGATCGAGCGCGACGACGAGACGTTCCTCGCGTGGGCGAAAGATCGCTGGGCATGCACGGTGCTGAATCTCCACGTCGAACATACCCCGGAGGGGATCGAGCGCGCGGCGGCGGCCTTTCGGCGGCTCATCGATCTGGCGAGGAAGCGGGGCGGCAGCTATTACCTCACGTATCACAAGTGGGCCGCCCGCGAACAAGTGGAGGCCTGCTACCCGCAGTTCCCCGAGTTTCTGAGACTCAAGAAGCGGTACGACCCGCAAGAACGCTTTCAGAGCGACTGGTACCGCCACCACGCGCGTATGTTCGCGGACGTGCTGTGACTGCTCCCTCTCGCAAGCTGGTCGTGCTATTCTGGACGCTCTTCTTCGCCTTTTGCCTCCGCGTGCTCGGGCAGGCGCTGGTGGCGTTCACCGGCGTGCCCTGGTTGCCGCCGATAGAGGAGTGGTATTCTGGGCTCCTGCCGTATCCCTATCTCCTGTCGGCGCAGGTGCTCATCATCACCCTGTATGGCAAGGTCTGTCGCGACTTCGCACGCGGTGAGGGATTCTTCGTGCGTCCCCGGCCCCTGTTCGGTCGGGGCGTGTTGCGGTTCGGCTATGTGTATCTCGCGGCCATGATCCTGCGATACGTGATCCGCATGAGCTTGTATCCGGAGGTCCGCTGGTTCGGCGGCGCGATTCCTATCGTGTTCCACCGGGTGCTGGCGTGTTTCATCATCGCGTTCGGCCGTTATCATCGGACGCGACTGTCCGCGCGTTGATCGGCAGGTCCCCCATGCCGCTCTCGGAACCATCCACCATGCTGACGGACTACGGGCTTTCGGCGCTCTGTGGCGGGTTTGCGTGGCGGTTGTGGCGGACAGCCAACGAGGCGGGCCAGACGAGCCTACGGTACTGGGGCGCCGGGCTTGCCGGTCTCGGGGTGGCCGCGCTTGCGGGCGGCACGTTCCACGGGTCATCTTTGGTCTTGACCCAAGCCGTGCTTCACGGTTTGTGGAAAGTCACGGTCTATGCGGTCGGCGTTGCCGGCTTCTGTCTCTTCGTCGGCACCCTGGTCGCTTCCGTTCCGGCGTCGCCCAGGCGGTACCTCATGGCGATCCCCGCCGTCAAGCTCGCGGCTTACGCCGGCTGGATGGTCGGGCACGACGACTTCCGCTATGTGATCTACGACTATGCGGCGACGCTGTTGGTCATTCTGGCGCTGCAGACCCATGCGGGATTGGTGCGCCGGGAACCTGGCGCTCCGTGGATCGCCGGAGGCGTACTGGTCGCGTTTGCGGCAGCGGTCGTCCAGCGCAGCGGTCTGTCGCTTCATCCGCACTTTAACCACAATGATCTCTATCACGTGATTCAGATGGCGGGGATCTATCTGTTCTATCGAGGCGCGCGGTTGCTGAAGGACCGCTGAAGCAACCCCTTGTCAGTGCAGCCACGCGAAGAGCAATGCGCCTCCGCTCAGGCACGCCAAGGCGCCGACGACCACGATGCGGCATGCCGCGACCTTTGCGGAGGCGGCGGACAAGGACGACGAAAGACCTTTCATCAGTAGCCAAGTGCGCAAGTCCCCGGCGCCCACCTTGGTTAAGCCTCGGCGCTCGCACGACTCAATGAACTCATCCAGGATCACGCGACGTAGCTGGGATCGTACGAGCCGAGTCGCCGCGGCGGGGAGTCTGAGGCGGCCGACCGTGCTCGCGACCAAGCGGTCCACGACCTGGTCGATCCGTCGGCGCAATTCGTCCGGTGCCAGGCCGGAAGGCATCGGATCGCCAGACGTGACGGGAAGGCGCTCGATCCAGGCCCGACATTCCTGCTCGAATACGGACAAGCCCTGAACAAGAGCGGTTAGAAACCCCGATAGCGCGCCGCCCACAAGCCCCGCGACGACGAAAAGGAACGTCAACGTCCAACCGCCGATGGTTGCCCACCACGCGCTAGCCCCATGGACGCTGCGTGTTGCAACGATGGCGGCGAGGAGCAAGGCACCGGAGCCCAAACAGGCATGCAGCGGAATCAGGGACAGCGCTGACCGAAAGAACGTCTTGGCCGTCCGGGGGAGCGTGGCCGAAGGAGTCGCCCGGGGATCAGCGCTCTCCCGGGCTCCCTCATTCTTGCCCATGAGCCGATTCTCCGTCCGTTTTGTCCGCTACCGGCAACCCTTCCAGCGCCATGATCCGGAGCGCGTTCGTCGTGGGGCAGGGGCCTTCGTGCAACCTGTAGTCGAACTGCAACGCGCCGGCCGCGACGGTTTCTTGAAAATGCGCGTTGGTTAGGGTGGGAATCGTCTTGTCGAGGTCCGTCAGCTCCAGATCGTGCGTGGTCACCAGCCCGAAACCGTTGCCTTGCGCAAGCGCGGCGATATAGGCGCGGCTGCCGATCAATCGCTCCCGGTTGTTGGTGCCTTTAAAAATTTCATCGATCACAAAGAGCACCGGCGGCGCCGACCGATCGCGCGCCGCGTCGAGGATTGTTTTCAGTCGCTTGACCTCCGCGTAAAAGAACGAAAGCCCCGCTTCCAGCGAATCGTCCACACGGATGCAGCAGGCCAGGCGTACCCAACTCCATTCGAACCGGTCGGCGCAGACGGGAGCGCCGGCCTGCGCTAAACACACATTGAGTCCGACGGTCCGCAAGAATGTGCTCTTGCCGGACATATTGGAACCGGTGATCAGGACGATCCGCCCGGCCCCTCGCAAATCCAGATCGTTCGCGATCCGCTGGCCAGGTCGGATCAAGGGGTGGCCGAGTCGACGGGCGGACAGAATCGCCGGATAGCCGTTGTGCTCCCCCGCTTCAGTCGGTGACTCCAGAACCGGCCATTGATACTCCGGGTGCAGATACGCGAAGGTGGCGAGGGCGGACGCAGCCTCCACTTCCGCCAGCGTCTCGAACCAGAGGGGCAGACGAGACAGCATCAGGCGCTGCAAGCGCTGGAGCTTCCGCGTATAGAACAGATCCCAGGGGCCGACGGCGTTGACGGCCAGATGGATCAACGGGTTGGCGCGAACGCTGAGCTTGTGCATGATTGTGGCGGCCCGCCGGATCGCATCGGAAGGCCTCAGATCCCCGCGCACGAGCGGTGCGCACAGCCTGCCCAGCGCGGGCGCGGCGCGAGAGGCCCGGCGCTCGAGGCAGGCGAAGACCTTGCCCAGCTTCTCCAATTGGAAATGGATGCCGACGGCTTTCTCGAAGACTTCTTCGCCGCATCCGGCAAACAGCATGTGCACCAGCGCATAGGCGCCGAACGACAGCATCCAATAATTCGGCAGCCAATTCATGGCGGACCCCGACGCCAGCAGCAGCGTGGTCGCCATCAGCCCGGTCTGGATGCTCAAGAGAGACGCAAGACCGGGGTAGTGAACGGGTGAGTGCAGGGCGGCGTGAAGCCGCCGGCCGTTGATCTCCTCGTCGTCACCGACCAGCTTGGCTTCGAGAACAAGCCGGTCCCGGAACAGCGGCAGCGAAACGAGTTCCCTGACCAGCGCGCGTCGATTGTTCCAGCCGGCGGGATCGAACGGTTGGGAGAGCAACCAGGCCGACAGTCGTTCCCGGCCGTTCGACGACACCGTGGTATCGAGCAGATGCTGAAGTGAATGGGGACCGATGAGATCCAAGTCGACGGCGTAGGGGTGCTGAGAGGCCGGCGGGGCCGGCTTGGCCGGGATCTCGTCCCAATTGAGCGTCACGCGAGCCAGATGAGTCCGCTTGATCTCGTGCCACAATCGCAGGCGATGCAAGCGGTCTTCGAGCCTGTTATGATAGCGCGCCACCGCTGCGAACACGACGACGAACAACACCAGCGACGCGTTGCCGACATGGTACCAGCCGAGTTTGTAGGACAGCACCGTGCAAAGCGCGCCTGTCACGAAGATCGCCAGTCGCCACCGGGTCGCGAGCGTGCTGGCAACCGCGCCTCGTCGGTACAGACGGTCGAGCCTGACCAACAGCCGCTTGAGCGTGCGTTCGCGATTCGGTCCGATCCGCGGTCGATCCTCCGGTAACACCATGCGGCGACGATACTGGTTACCTACGATCAGGTCAATATCGAACCCAGGCGATAGGCGCGAGTGATGGGCTATAGAGAGCGCAACCAAAACGTGCCTTCCTATCGCCCCTTGCCTATAGCCTGATAGTTGTTTGGTGAGCCAGATGACGAATGAATGGATCGAAGTGCGGATCCGGTCCTCGGTCGATTCGGGAGAGTTGGTCGCGTTGCTCTCCGACCCGGCCGTGCAGGGCGCGTGGCAGGAGCCCAACCTGATTCATCTTTACTGGCCGGTCGAGCGATGGAATCCCGATGTGTTGCAGGACCTGCGGACGGTGTTGAAGGAACTCGGCGAGCGGGAACCGGAAGGGCGCATCACGATCGATCGGTTGCCGGATCGGGATTGGAACCAGGTTTGGGCGCGGTCCGTGCAGCCCATCCGCATCGGCCGGCGCGTCGTGATCCGGCCGAGCTGGCGGCGAGCGGATCTCCAGTCCGGCGACGTGGAACTGGTCATCGATCCGAAGCAGGCCTTCGGCACGGGACACCATGCCACCACGCAGATGTTGATCGAATGGCTGGAACATGTGATCCGCGGCGGCGAGTCCGTGTTGGACGTGGGGACGGGAAGCGGCATCCTGGCGATGGCCGCCCTCCGGCTCGGGGCCCGGCGCGCGCTGGGGATCGACACCGACCCGGTCGCCGTGGACTGCGCGCGGGAATATGCGGTCGTGAACGGCTTCGGTTCGGAGTTAGAGCTGTTGACGGCTGGGCTGGAAGATCTCGATCCGCGGCAGCAGCCTGCGTATGATTGGATCGTGGCGAACCTCGACCGGAACACGCTGGTCGCCTCGGCGCCGGCGTTCGGCCCGTACCTGCGTCGCGGGGCCCAGGTGTTGCTCTCGGGCATCCTGGCCGGCCAACAGGCAGAGATCGCCTGCGCGTTCGCCGCGGCAGGTGCGTACATCGGAAACCTGCGGGAGCGGGATGGTTGGCTGGCGTTGGAAATCCTGGCGCCGGACTCGTGCGAAGGAAGTCCCTGAATGAACCGCTCGGCGAAGCCGGTTCTCCCGCATATCTATCAGATCAACGTCTCCGATGGCGGGGTGCCGAAACATCCGGTGCCGGAGGCGCACATCACCGTCCGCGGAGTGAGCGGCGATCGGCAGCGGAGCGTGAAGATTCACGGAGGGCCGGAGCGGGCGGTCTGCCTCTACTCGCTGGAAGTCATCGAGGCGCTGCGCGCAGAGGGTCATGCGATCGCGCCCGGCTCGGCCGGCGAAAATCTCACGGTGGCCGGCTTGGACTGGGCTCAACTGAAGCCGGGAGACCGGCTGAAGGTCGGTGACCGGGTGAGGTTGGAAATTACCGGCTATACGCCGCCCTGCGAACACAATGCCCGCTGGTTTCTGAACGGCGACTACAAACGGATCTCGCACAAGCGTCATCCAGGTTGGAGCCGGTTGTATGCGAGAGTGCTGGTTGAAGGAACGGTGAGGCAAGGCGATCCGGTGACAATTTTATTGCCCTCTGTGAATGTGTGATGCAACGCGTCCTCGAACCCGAAATCATGGACGATTCCGAGCAGGCAGCGGCCTATGCGCGGGCGAATTTCGAGAAGGAGAATCAGACCTTCGTCGATCTGTTCCGGGAGTATTTCCCCGATCTGACCAAGGGCCACGTGTTGGATCTGGGGTGCGGGCCGGCCGATATTCCGATCCGCTTGGCCCGCGCCTTACCCGGGTGTCGCATGACCGGCGTGGATGCGTCGGAACCGATGATCCGTTTGGCCCGAGAGGCTGTGCTGGCAGCCGGCCTGGCGGATCGCATCACGCTGCGGTGCGAACGTTTTCAACAGGTGACGCTGCCGGAGCCGGCCGAGGCCGCCATCTCGAACAGTTTGCTGCACCATCTCCCGAACCCCCTCGAGTTCTGGTACAAGCTCACGCAATTGGTCAAACCAGGCGGCTCTGTGCTGGTGATGGATCTGTTCCGGCCCGAGTCGCCGGCAGCGGCTCAAGCCATCGTGGATCGGTACGCCGCGAACGAGCCGGCGATCCTGCGACGGGATTTTTACAACTCGCTGCTCGCGGCGTTCACCGAGGACGAGGTCGCCGCGCAATTGGCCGAATTGAACTTGACCCGCCTGCTGGTCGATGTGATCGACGACCGCCACTGGGTGGTGGGAGGGAGGATCTAAAGAAATGATGAATTGTGAATGATGAATTATGAATTGTAGGAATGAAGAACGGATGAACTCGAGGCGGCCCGGGATTGTTGCTTCACTTCTTGTTCTGCTGGTTGCGATGTGCTGGTGGGGTTCGGGCGAGGCCCAGTTCGACCGGCTCCGCAAGCTGAAAAAAGACAGCGCAGCGCCGGCCGCTGAAGACACGCCCATGGTGTTGATCCCCGAGGGGCCGTTCTGGATGGGCCGCGATGGCGCCGAGGCCTTGGAGGACGAACGACCTCGCCATCAGGTCTGGCTGGACGCCTACTCGATGGATCTGTATGAAGTCAGCACGGCGCAATACGCGCGCTTTCTGGCCGCGGCCAAACGTCCGGCGCCTTGGCAATGGGAGACCGTGAACCTGTCCATGCACGGTGACCGGCCGGTGATCGGCGTGGATTGGGAAGATGCCGAGGCCTATTGCCGCTGGGCGGGCAAGCGGCTGCCGACGGAAGCGGAATGGGAAAAAGCGGCGCGCGGGACTGACGAGCGCCTGTATCCCTGGGGCAACCAGACACCTACGCCGTCGTTGGCGAATTTTGCGCTGGGCGCGCGGTTCAGCTATCACCAGGTCCTCATGCCGGTCGGCCATTACAAGCAGGGCGCAAGCCCTTATGGGCTCTATGACATGGCGGGCAACGTCTGGGAATGGGTGCAGGACTGGTACGGGGCGAACTATTACGAAGTGAGTCCTGAACGCAACCCGCAAGGGCCGGAACAGGGACACTTCAAGGTCCTGCGCGGCGGTTCGTGGTCCGATCTGCCGAAGTATCTCCTGACCTACGGCCGGTTCAAACTGCCTCCGACCACACGAAACAGCTTTGCCGGCTTTCGTTGCGTGAAATCCGGCTCACCCTCGTAATCCTTGTCCCGCACGGCCCTTCGGGCCGCCCTGCGACCAGAAAAAACACCCCTCTCTCATCTTCTCCCCCGAGGGGAGGGACAGGTGAGGGTGAAGCTGACCGCTGCCAGCTATCAGAATGGCCCGTTCGTGGGGGGCCACTGTGTCAGAT
This sequence comes from Nitrospiraceae bacterium, assembly GCA_037443165.1. GTDB lineage: Bacteria > Nitrospirota > Nitrospiria > Nitrospirales > Nitrospiraceae > DATLZU01. The sequence goes on from JBBIOW010000031.1 coordinate 16,746, forward strand.
TACGGCTGAGCGGCTTCGAAGTGCCGGTCGGGCTCGGGCGGGTCCGGTACCGGCAAGATCGGCGGCTGTAGGGTGAGGCGATGCGGCTGATATGGCGTGGTTGTCGTAGGCTCTGCCGGCCGTAATTCCGGAACCTGGGCGACCCGGCGGCCGGTGAATCAAACGACGGCCTCCGCCCGCGGCTGCCACCGGCGGCGGCAGAGTGGAGGTGGCCGGCAGTGGAGGCAGAGCGGGAGGCCTGATCAATGACAGGGTCCACTCGCCAGCCCAACCACTGTGCGACCAGACAAGGGTCGTCACGATCAGCATCAGGCGACAACCTTTTCCCAGTGTCTTCCTGCCCAGCACCCGACTTCCCTTTGCGAGCGGCATTGAAAAATCCGCACCATAACTGAGCAACACACGTGCCTGACCCGATCCAAGAAAGATCGTTGCCTTCATGCCGTTGTTTTTCTGCTGGATTCGAACGACCGATTTGTTTTGCGGATCACGCCATCGACCATACACCGGGCTGATTGCAGTATCTGACTGGAGGAATATCCCTGCGGTCGGGGACCAACCTGTACGATGTTGTGTGTGTGGAAAAGAATTCTGTGAGCGAGAGGCGAACGGGTGAAAGGTCAGGTACGAAGAAGGACCGCCGCGATCACCAGCACGGTCAGCGCAGTCAACACCGTCAGGTAGACGGTGACGCTGCGATCACCCAGCCAGGCCGTCTGCCAGCTTTCCGGATAGAGGGGCTTGTCCAGCAGATACAGCCCTTCTTCATAAAGTCCTAGCGCCCGTTCGATCTCGATGAGCGCTTGTTTCGCCATCCTGTGACGGTCGCGCTGCTGGAGGATCAAGTAGCCGAAGATGCCCGAGAAGAGCATCACGCCGGTCACGGCGAACAGCTTTCCCATCACGTCATGGCGGGATCCGCCCTGGACGGCGAACATCGTCACGAGGAGCAGGACGAGGAAGGCGCTGGCGAAAGCGGTCAGGCGCATCATCTGTTCTCGCCGTCGGAACACCTCTTCCTTGTACCAAGGATAAAGAATCTTTAGCACCTCCAATTGTTCCTCGCCCGGAATCCACATGTCAGGCATCCTTTGCTTCGAAAATAGCGAGTAGCCGGCAGCAAACAGCAAATAGCTTTGCGCTATTCGCTGCTAGCTATTGGCTGCTTTCATGCTAGCCCGGGTAAGCCGAAGGCTCATGAGGACTCATCTTCAATTCGCGCCAGATGGCGGATCAGCCACTCCGAGATCAACCTCGTCATGGTGCGGAAGTCTTCCGCCTTAGTGAACTGGTGATCGGCGCCGGGCAGCACCTCCAGTCGCTTTTCGATCCGCAGCGCATCATACAGACGGCGACTTTGGTGCAGCGGCACATGTTCGTCCTTGTCGCCCTGGACAATCAGGGTCGGCGCCGTAATGGAGGCGGCCGGATCGTAGGCCATGTGCCGCAGGCAGTCTTCGTAAAAGGCGTAGCGCAGTTTGATCCGGCCGGGCCCGCCGAGGATGTTGGGGACGGTGTCGGTCGTTTTCCACGTCGCCATCTCGTCGTCGCCGAACTCTAGCCGCAGCTCTTCCGCGAAATCCACGACCGGGCACTTCAGCGCCAGGCAAGTCAAACGCGATCCGGCTGTCCCGTGCCACCGCGATGCCGCGAGGATGGACACCAGGCCCCCGAAACTGGAGCCGACCAGTCCGATGCGGCGAAACCCTCGATCGGCCACGCAATCGAGGGCGGTCTGCGCCTGACCGACGGCCGCCGCAACCGTGATGTCTTCGAACGGACCGTCGCTTTCACCCATGCCGAAAAAATCGAACCGGAATGCGGCGATGCCCTTCTCCGTCAGAAGGCGGGTGAGCGTCGTGTTGGTCGTGCTGTTCTTGTGCGAGAGGAACCCGTGGCACAGCACGGCGATACAGTCGGTCGGTTGCTGGGGCGTCGCGAGAATCGCGGCGACCTTGTGGCCGTGAGCGTCGGAAAAGGAGGCGGCCTGTTCCATGCGCGGCATTCTACCAGACATGGAACAGGCTTGTCTGACCGGTGCCTGGGGGACCGCTCTGGTATCAGACTTTGCTGGAGCGTACGCGGAAATCGACGTTATCGCGCAGCCACTTCCAGAACCGCTCCTGCTCGCGCAGGTCCGCGCCGGGCTGCATTTTCTCCTTCCAACTCTTCATAACCTCGGCGTCCACCGTCCAAAGCCGCACACGCTGACGCGGAACATGGATGCGCCACTGTTCCCCGACTTTGGGGCTGACGTAGGCCAACCGCAGCGTCACGTTCCTGGACAAGTATTCGAGGGGTTTGAGGTCGATCCGCTGATACAGCTCCTGCGAGCCGGCTGTGCCGCCTGACGCAGTAGCGTCCGGCACGCCGTCCGTGATGACCACCAGATTGATCGGGGCGAGGACGAGATTCCGCTCCTTGGTGATGCGGGCGACTTCCTGGAAAAAGGGGTTGAAGTCCGTGACGGTGTCCGTGGGCGGAAACCAGGTGCGGAGATCCGCCTCGATCCGGGCCACGTCCTTGCCGTCGAAGTCGTGGATCGGGTGGAAGACCTTGGGCTCGCTGAGATGCTTGCCTCCGACACTGGCCACGAACAACGCCTGCGGCTTGTCCAACCCGCCCAGTTCGTTCAGGTGGCCGTAGATGTAATGGGCGAGGAACGACATGGCGTTATCGTAGTAGCCGGAATGTCTGAAGGAGCCACTGGCGTCCACGCCGATGAACAGCGTGGACTTGGGCTTCCGCGGTTTATCGGGTTGAGCGGCGCAGCCGAGCAGAGTCGCCGCCATGATGAGAGCGACCACGAACGCGGTCCTGACGGTTCGGCGCGGGCCCCTCATGACGTCACCTTTTTCGGTTGCCACCGGACGGTGGGCAGGAGTTCCCTCGTTTCGATGACTTCCTGCAGGCTCTTGAAAGGGATACTGAACACCGGGCGTGCAGTGACCAGGATCATGGCGAAGTTCAAGACGGCGGCGGCCACGTGCAAAACCGGGAGCATAAGGTATTCCATCAGCTCTTGAGCTTCGTCGTGGAGCCATCCGACTTCCCGCTTGAAATCCTCCACCGGGGCTCGCCACCAGTTGTTAAATTCAGAAGGCATCGGGCTAGCTCCATCCGCTGCCGCCGGTTCATGCATGGGCGGCCGGGACATTAAAGCGACCAAAGGGGGCGTGCCGTATTACCCGAACAGCAACCACGTCCTCCCC
>JBBIOW010000031.1:19967-22227 GCA_037443165.1 Nitrospiraceae bacterium
CCGTGCACTGAGCCAAGGTAGACCTCGTCGTCAGGGTCGGCGGGAGATGAAAGCGAGCAAAGGGGGCGTGCCGTATTGCCCGAAGAGGAACCACGTCATCCCGCGAACGCCTATCCAGCCGAACGTCGCCAGCGAGAGGGTGAACCCGATCCCCGGCCGGAATTGTTCGCCGGTCTGCTGGGCGATCCACGGCGTGATCGCGTCGACCAGTTCGCGGTAGAGGAACATGACTTCGAAGACCATCACGAACAGCTCTACCAGAAGCATCTGCACCAGGAACTTGTATTCGTGGTGCTTGATGGCATCGGCCAGGACTTGGATACAGGCAAAACTCCCCATGATCAGCATGAACAAGAACACGTACAGGATCGCGCCGGTCATGGTCGACGCCTCGGCGCCGGTGATGCCCGCGAGCACCTCGGTCACCGTCGGCATGAGGGTGTAGGTGAAAATCAGCGCCTCCAGCAGACACCAGAAGATCAACAGCACGAAGGCAATCCAGGGCACGCCGGGCTGGAAGTAGCTTTGGGTCATCTGGCCCGTCATCTTGAAGGGCAGGATCACCAGTTGTTTCAGGGTTTCAGCCAGCAACTTGAGCGCCAGGCGGCCCAACGTGAAGAGCCAGCCGACCACGACCATGACGAATCGCGCCAACCCCACCCAATACATCCAGACGGCGAACGCGGCGTCCCACCAGGCGAGCAACAACATCTTGAGGATCTCGATACGCCCCGACCGGAACGGTAACGTGTACAACGTCAGGTGTGTGCACCACACGGAGCCGATCCAGAGAAGAACGGGAAAGAGGAGCAGGAGATAATAGACGCCGGCCAACCATCCGGTTGCGGACGACAGGACAAACGACATAAGCGCCTGCTGCATGTCGGGAATCCACGACAGCGGAATGGTCAGAAAGTCAAACAGGCTCTGCCAGGGCTCGGGGACGATCTCGGCGATCTCGTCAGGCATGGCGACCCCCTCGGTAGCGGTTCCATTTTCTTTTCTAAGCGCGTACGCGGCCCTCGATCACAGGGCGGGGTTCTGCAAGAAGCATGGCAGAGGCGAGACAGGCTATGTCGCTGAAAATCCTCATCTCCGGCGGATGCCCAGGCGGAACCGGCGCAGGCGGGGACGGAAAGGTCGTACAAGAAGGAACATGGCCGCTCTGGGCGGGAGGAGTCCGCCCGCTATTCGGCCGGGCGTGCGTCAAGCAGGTAGCCAATCTTCGCGGCGAACACGAGGAAGCTCAGCAACAGCAAACTGAAACTGGCCCACGCGGCGGCTTGAACAGTGAGCGAACCGAGCGGGAGGCTCCAGGTGAGAGAGGCCACAGCGGCCAGCCCCATCGTTCCCAGACTCAGAGCGCCGATCTGGATCGCTCGCCAACGATCGACGATCTGTGTGAGGCGTTCCAGATAGGGACCACGCTTCTTGTTGCTGGCTACCCGCGCCACCGCCAAACTCACCGGCAGTAGATGCGACAGCGCGCCGAAGATGGTTTGGAGGATGAACCCGACGAGCGCCACGTGGGTATAGGCGACCAAGTGCAAGGTGCCGAAGGGAACCGCCGGCGGGTCCCAGAGATAGTTCACCGTCACGAGGACACCCATGATGACGGCTAGAAGGAGAAAAAACGTGGCGACGAGCAGATGATCCGAAGCGGCGCCACCCGGCTTGCCGGCGGCAAGCCAAGTCCGCAGCATGTTGTAAGCATAGAGCGCGGCCCCGACGACCAGCATGCCGCCCCCGGCGATTTCCGTCCAGAGCGAGGCGAGAAAAAATCCAGTGACCAGCACGGCGATGCCGGCGGGCAGCAGCAGGAAGACCGCGCGGGCGAGAACGGCGCTGTAGAGCGAAGCCTGCAACACCGTCGGCAGCAGATTGTGCATCGTGCCCACAATGGTCAGCACGACGAAGCCCAACAGGTTGAGGTGAATGTGGGCCAATCGAGCGTGGGCGACGGCGGGCGGAGGGAGAAGCTGAAACGCCATTCCTTCTCCCACTGCGAGTCCGGCGAACAACGCCAGCAGCGCCAACCCATAAAAGAGGAGATTCAGCGGCGGCGAGTTCAGACTGCGGCGCACCTGTTTGAGTGTGTCGCCCGCCAGCCAGACAAAAGCCGCGGCGACAAAAAGTCCGGCGATGCCGACGATCAGATAGCGTTGCAGCGCGAAGCCGGCCAGCATTCCGAGGGCCCCGCCATTGACGGTGAGGTACAGAAACGGATGCGAACGGGGGCGTTCACGCCCCGTCATGAGGA
>JBBIOW010000032.1:0-21739 GCA_037443165.1 Nitrospiraceae bacterium
CATTATTGACGCAGGGGAGCATCAACGCATAGGAGCCGCCCATGCCAAAGCCGGTGACGCCGATCCGCGCAGCATCCACGCCGGGCACGGTTTTCAGATACTTCACGGTCGCGTTCAGGTCCTTGAGCGCGTCTTCCTGTTTCAATTGACCCATCAACTCTCCAGCTCGTTTTGGATTGCTGTTCGGCACGACCTCGTTCTGAAGCCGCGAATAGAGATCCGGCGCGATCGCGACATATCCCTCCACCGCGAACCGGCGCGCGATGTCCTTGATATGGTCGTTCAGTCCCCACCATTCCTGCACAACGATGATGGCCGGCCGTTTGTCCTTGGTCTGTGGACTCACCAGATACGCCCGCACCGTGACGCTGTCGCTCGGATAGTGCACCATCGTGTCCTTGATCTCGGCCATAACTCACCTCCCGCATAGCGAACAGCAAACAGCTACCAACCAACAGCAAGAAGCTGTGAGTTTGAGGCTATTCGCTACTCGCTATCAGCTATTCGCTACCAGCTAATTGCCTGCAATCGTCATCTCCGCAATTTTGATCGTCGGGCTGGCGATGCGGCCGCGAAAGACCAGATCGTTCCCGATCATCTCGATGTCCGCGAACATCTGCTTGAGATTCCCGGCGATCGTGATTTCCTCGACCGGATAGGCCAGTTCCCCGTTTTCGATCCAAAACCCGCACACCCCGCGCGAATAGTCGCCCGTCACCATGTTGACGCCGAAGCCGATGAGTTCCGTCACGTACAGGCCCTGGCGCACCGAGGCGATGATCTCTTCCGGGCTCTTGGTTCCGGGCGCCAGATAAAAATTGGTCGGCCCGACCGATGGACTTTCGCCGACGCTGCGCGAGGCGTTGCCGGTCGAAGCCAATCCCAGTTTCCTTCCCGAATAGGTATCCAGAAGGTAGCTCGTCAACACGCCTCGCTCGACTACGGTTGTCTTTCGGGTTGGCAACCCTTCGCCGTCGAACGGACGCGATCCCAGCCCGCCCGGCATCCGACCGTCGTCGTAGATGGTCACGAAATCCAGCGCGAGCTTCTCCCCCAGTCGGTCGATGAGAAATGAGGCTCCTTTATAGAGGGCGTAGCCGGAGGCGGCGCTGCACAGGTTACCCAACAGACTGCTCGCCGTTTCCTGGTCGAAGATGACCGGCACTCGACGGGTCGCGACCTTCTTCGCCCCCAATCGCCGTACTGCACGGCGGGCCGCTTCTTGTCCGATCGTCTCCGGGCTGTCCAGCTTGGCGAACTTCCGCTGCACGCCATACCAGGCATCGCGCTGCATGGCGCCGGAACCCGGTTCCGTCGCAATGGGCGACACCGACAGCGAGAAGCTGGAGCTTCGGTACTCGCCCACGAACCCGTGACTGTTCGCCAGCACGATACGCCCGGAGGATGAATCGAACTCCGCCCCTTCCGAATTCGTCACTCGCGTGTCCGCGGCAAACGCGGCGGCTTCCGCCCGTCGCGCCAGTTCGATCTGGACATCGATCTGGAGTTTCGTGGGATCGTACAGATCCAGATCAGGAATTTGGGTAGCCATGAGAGCCGCTGCCGGTAGACCGGACAGCGCGTCTTCGACGACCGCCTGAGCCAGCTCGCATGTATCCCGCACGAACCGGTCCAACGACTCCCGTGAAAAATCCGACGTCGATGCACTGGCCGAGCGTTTCCCGAAAAAGACCCTGAGCCCCAGGCGCTTCTCTCTGGCCTTGGTCAAGCGGTCCACGGCTCCCAGCCGAACCTGGACCGACAAGGTCTCCCCATCGGCCACCAGGACATCCGCTTCCGTCGCCCCGCAGCGCTTGGCCTGGTCAAGGACGTCGGCAGCCAGTTCAGCGTAGCTGGCACCGTTGGGCGAGACCAAGCCTTTCGCCGAGATTTTCGTCGACTCATCACTCATCACTCAGTACTACGCTTTTGTCCCCCCCACCGTGATCTCGTCGATCCGAATGGTCGGCAGACCGACCCCCACCGGCACCGACTGGCCTTCTTTCCCGCAGGTCCCGATGCCCTCGTCGAGCTTGAGATCATATCCCACCATCGAGACCTTGGTCAGAATCTCCGGACCGTTCCCGATCAGCGTCGCGCCTTTGACCGGTTTCGTGATCCTGCCGTCCTCGATGAGATACGCTTCGCTGGCGGAGAACACGAACTTGCCGTTCGTAATGTCCACCTGGCCACCGCCGAACGACACGGCATACAGGCCGCGCTTGACCGACCGGATGATGTCCTGCGGATCGGACTCGCCCGCCAACAGGAAGGTATTGGTCATGCGCGGCAGGACGACACTTTGATAGCTTTCCCGCCGCCCGTTGCCGGTCAGCGGGATGCCCATCAACCGTGCATTCAGCCGATCGGCGAGATAGCCGCGAAGAATCCCTTTTTCGATCAAGACCGTGCGGCTGGTCGGCGTCCCCTCGTCGTCCATGTTCAACGAACCGCGGCGGAACGGCAAGGTGCCGTCGTCGACGACCGTGCAGACTTCCGAGGCGACCCGCCTGCCGATCAGATTGGAGAACGCGGATGTCTTCCTGCGATTGAAATCCGCCTCCAGCCCGTGCCCCACTGCTTCATGCAACAGGATACCGGGCCACCCACCCGCCAGCACCACCGGCATCACGCCGGCCGGCGCGTCCACCGCGCCGAGGTTCACAATCGCCTGGCGCGCTGCTTCTCTGGCGTACTGCAGGTGGCGGTTGCCCTCTCGATAGAATTCAAAGCCGACGCGCCCTCCGCCGCCGAAGGTCCCGACCTGGCGGTTGCCGTTCTCTTCCGCAATGCAGGTGACCTGCAAGCGGGACAGCGGCTGGACGTCGCCGACCAGACGGCCCTCCGAGGTCGCCACGACCACGACTTTGTACTCCGTGTTGAAGGACGCGATGACGTTCTTGATCCGCGGGTCGTACCGGCGGGCCTCCGCATCGATCTCGTTGAGAAGCGTCACGCGGTCCTTCATCGCCACTTCGACGGTTCCGCGTTCGACTCGATACAAGTCGTGCGGCGGGCGTTCACGGTGGGTCACCGGCAGGAAGCCGGTTCCTTGAGGCGAGGCGGCGATATAGCGGGCCGCGTCAGCCGCGATCTCCAGATCCCGGCAGGTCAACTCGTCGGAGTATGCAAACCCGGTTTTTTCTCCGGCGATCGCCCTGAGACCGACTCCTCGAGAGACGCTCTTGGCCGCCCGCTTGACGAGGCCTTCCTCCATGGAAACCGATTCAGACTGTCTCGATTCAAAATAAAGGTCGGCGTAATCCACGTCCCGGACCTTCATCCGTCCGAGGACCTGCTGAATGTCCCGGTCGGTTATGCCGAAACGGGCGAGTTCGACGGTATGCTCGACGGCCATGCGGCAGGTTCCTTTCACACAATCACGACTGCGGAGTATATCGGCGAACGCCGAGGTATTTCAACGCACGCCGCGGCATGGCGGCAAAACCAGCGGCTTTGGCCGGGAATTTGTGAATATTGTTTGACTTTTGCCGACCCCGCCAGTAGACTTTGCCTCGCCTGCCGCGCATCTGCCCAGAAAGGAACATTATCCATATCCATTCGCCCGATCCAATGACGAAAAGCACCGCTCTCGATACGAAACAACTCTCCGAAGGCGAGTTGCTCTCGCGGCTGAATCCGGATCTCCTTCCCAAGCATGTCGCCGTCATCATGGACGGGAACGGCCGTTGGGCCGAACTTCGGGGATTGCCTCGCATCGCGGGACACCGGGAAGGTATTAAATCGGTTCGCGAAGTCATCGCTCTGTGCCTGGAACTGGGCATCCACGCGCTCACCATCTACGCCTTTTCCCAGGAGAACTGGAACCGCCCGCCGCAGGAGATCGATGCGTTGATGGGATTATTGGAACACTATCTGGCGACGGAGCGATCGAGCCTCGTGGAACAAGGCGTCCGGTTCCGCACCATCGGGCGCGTCGCCGCTCTGCCTTCGTCGGCCCTGCATTGGGTCCGCACGACAGAGCAGGAAACCGTTCATCTCGACAAACTGATCCTGACGGTGGCGCTCAGCTACGGAGGTCGATCTGAAATCGTCGACGCGGTCTCCCGGATCGTCCGCGAGTGTCAGCGCGGGGCCCTGCGGCCGGAAGACATCGACGAGACCCTGTTTCAGCGTTACCTGTCCACGAGCGACTTACCTGATCCGGATTTGTTGATTCGCACAAGCGGCGAAACGCGGATCAGTAATTTCCTCCTCTGGCAACTCGCCTACACCGAACTGTACTTTACGCCGACGCTGTGGCCGGACTTCCGGCGGCGTGAAGCGCTTCTGGCGCTGTTGGAATATCAACGCCGGGATCGCCGATTCGGTCGCGTGTTCAGCGCCGTTTCTCCCCAGATCGGATTGTGAAACAGGGAGCCGTCGAGTGCGGAGCGGAAGGCCAGCAGCAGCCTGTCGGAACTCTGCCTTCGACACCCAGACGGCTGGATATCCGCCGTGTCTATCCGGCGCTGATCTTCGCTCCGCTTTTTTACCTTCTGGTCCGGTATCTCCCGCCTTCCGCTTTCTTCATTCTCATCCTGGCCGCCAGCTTGTCGGCGACAAGCGAATTCTACCGGCTGCACTTCCGAGCCGAACGCGGGACGGTTCCGACCTCGGCAGGGCTTGGAGCGACCGCCCTGCTGCTCACAAGCATGCAGTGGCCGAGCCTGATCTCAGAACAAACCGCGCTTCTGCTCACGGTGGTCGGCTCGCTGCTGCTTCCCCTGTTGTCCCGATGGGACACGAGTCGGGCGCTGACGGACAGCGCGGTCCTGGCGTTCGGGATGCTGTATGTCGGGTTCACCATGGGCCATCTGCTCCGAACCCGCGCACTGGAAGGCGGCGAGTTCCTCGTCTTCTTCGTCGTCCTGACCACGTGGGCCGGGGACACAGGCGCCTACTATGTCGGCACGCTTTTCGGTCGGAGAAAACTGACGCCGACGATCAGCCCGAACAAGACCGTCGAAGGCCTCATCGGAGGATTAGCGTGTTCCGTCCTGACGGCGTTTGCTGCCCGTGCGTGGTTTCTCCCCTCTTTTACAACGGTCGATTGCGTCACGCTCGGGCTGCTTTTAGCCGCCGTGGGGTTGGCGGGAGACCTGGCGGAATCGGCGATGAAGCGAAGCGCAGGCGTCAAAGATTCCGGGGGGCTGCTCCCCGGACACGGCGGAATGCTTGACCGGCTCGATAGCCTATTGTTTACGGCTCCGGCGTTCTACTACTATGTGACCCTGGTCAAAGGATAGGCGTCAGCGGTCAGCTTGGTGATCCTTGCTGAGAGCTGAAAGCCGAGAGCTAACAACTCAGAGCCAAGAAGGATTCGACATGAAAAAAATCGTGATTCTTGGATCGACGGGATCGATCGGGACGAATACGCTGGATATCGTCGACCGATTTCCCGGCGAATTCCAGGTCGTCGGGCTTACGGCTGGTGCGAATGACGAAAAACTCGAGGAACAGATCCGCCGCTACAAGCCGGCCTTCGTCGCTCTGTCGAACACATCGGCGGCCGCGAAATTGCGCGACCGCTGCCGAGACCTCTCCGTGGACATTCTCTCCGGCATGGACGGCGTTGCGGAGGTTGCACGGACGCCGGACGCCGAACTGGTCATTTCTGCGATCGTCGGCGGAGCCGGGCTGGTCCCGACTCTGGCCGCCATCCGCTCCGGCAAGCATGTCGCCCTGGCGAACAAAGAACCGATGGTCATGGCCGGGAAACTCATGCAGGAAGAAGCGCGCAAGCACGGCGTGCGGATCTTCCCGGTGGACAGCGAACATAGCGCGATTTTCCAATCGCTCGAGGGCCATCGACGGGAGGACGTCCGGCGCCTCATTCTGACGGCCTCAGGCGGGCCGTTGTGGGACTTGTCCTGCCAGCAACTGCAGAACGTGAAACCGGAACGGGCGCTGCAGCATCCCAACTGGAAGATGGGAGCCAAAATCACGATCGATTCGGCCACCCTGATGAACAAGGGGCTCGAAGTGGTCGAAGCCCGCTGGCTGTTCGATATCGAGGTCTCGCGGATCGACGTGTTGATCCATCGGGAAAGCATCATTCATTCTCTGGTAGAATATGAAGACCGATCCATCATCGCCCAGCTTGGATTGCCCGATATGCGCACCCCTATTTCGTACGCCATGCGCTATCCCGAACGCATGCCGCTCGATCTGCCGTCATTGGACCTGGCAGCGATCGGCAAGTTGACCTTCTTCACGCCGGATCATGACCGGTTTCCCTGCCTGAATCTGGGCTATGAGGCCTTGCGCATCGGCGGCACGATGCCGGCGACGCTGAACGCCGCCAACGAGGTTGCTGTGGAAGCGTATTTGCAGGAAGGCATCCGGTTCACGGACATCGCCGAGGTGATCCGGAGCACCATGGAGGCCCACGCGCCTCGGGAGGTCGAGTCGATCAGCGACGCTCTCGAAGCCGACCGCTGGGCCAGAGAGAAAGCCGAAGCGCTGGTGCACGCGTTGGCGCGCTGACGCTGCGGCCAGAATGAAGAATTCTGAATCATGAATTCTGAGTCGCCGACAAGAGGATAACGACGTGATTGCCGCATTCACCTGGTCTCCGGACACCATCTGGGTTTTGGGTCAGAAGGTGTGGTGGTTTTTGGTGGTGCTCGGGGTGTTGGTCGCCTTCCACGAGCTGGGGCATTTCCTGGCCGCCCGGTGGGTCGGCGTGAAGGTGTTGAAATTCTCCCTGGGCTTCGGGCCGAAACTGTTCGGACGCCAAGTGGGCGAAACCGAATACTTGGTGTCGGCCGTGCCCCTGGGCGGTTACGTCAAACTCTTCGGCGAAGACGAGACCGAAGCGCTCACGCCGGAGGACCGAAAGCGGTCGTTTGCTCATCAGTCGTTGTTCGGCAAGGTGTTGATCGTCGCTGCCGGGCCGGGGTTCAATTTCATCCTGGCCTATGTGATCTTTTTCGGTTGGCTGTCGACCGGTTCTCCCTTGTTCGTCCCCACGTTCCGCGACCTGAGTCCTGATGTCGAGGCGTTGCTGCCCGGTTCTCCCGCTGATCGAGCGGGGATCAAAGTGGGCGACCGGATTATCCGTGTCAACGAACGGGACATCTCGACGCGCAGCGAGCTGTTCGACGCCGTGGCCAAGAGCCGCGGCCATCAATTGACGCTGGACGTGCAGCGGAACGGTCAGATCAAGACGGTACTCATCACCCCTGAACCGGTGTCCGGGCAGGAGGCGGGTTCGGAGGAGTCGGCGTATCGCATCGGCATCGAGGAGACCGCGCCTCTCGTGACCGCCGTGATGCACGGATCGCCGGCTGCGCACGCCGGGCTCAAGGAAGGAGATCGGATCGTCAAGATCGAAGATCAGGAGATCCATACCTGGTCCCAGATGACCGGGCTTGTCAAGGAAAGCCCGAATCGGACTCTCCGGTTCGAAGTCCTGCGGGACGGCGCCCACGTTTCGCTGATGGTGACGCCGGCTTCCGAGAAAGCCACGGTCAACGGTCAGACGGTGGAAATCGGGAAGATCGGCATTTCGGGCCCCGGCCGTTCCATCATCCGCGCATCCAACCCGCTGACGGCCGTCTATTACGGACTGGAGGCCACCTGGGGCTGGACCGAACTCACGACTATCGGGATCTATAAGATGATCGTGGGGGACATCTCCACCAAGAACATCGGAGGGCCGCTCACCATCGCCAACATTTCCGGCGAAGCGGCTTCGCAAGGCGCGTCCAGTGTGGTATTCCTGATCGCAATCCTGAGTATCAACCTGGGGGTGCTGAATCTGCTCCCGATTCCCATTTTGGACGGCGGGCACTTGCTGTTTTTCGGTATCGAGGCGATCCTCCGCAAACCGCTGGGCGAGCGGCAGCGTGAACTTGCCCAACAAGTCGGCTTGCTGCTCCTCGTCGGCATCATGATCTTCGCGTTCTGGAACGACCTGGAACGGTTGTTCTACCGATAGCAGCCTTCAGCAGTCAGCGATCAGCTTTCAGGAAAATAATGCGGCGTTCTTTTCGACGATCGGTTGACACAGTCGCACAAGTTCCGCTTTCGGAAGTGTTCCTTCAGAAGCCGAGGGCTGATCATTGACGGCTGACCGCTAATCACACCCATGCGCACCTCGCAAATGTTCATCCCCACTCTCCGCGAAGACCCGGGCGAAGCCGAGACCGTCAGCCATCGGCTGATGCTACGGTCCGGAATGATCCGCAAGGTCGCCGCCGGCATTTACACCTATCTCCCCCTCGGTCTCCGCGTCATCCGGAAAATCGAATCCATCATCCGGGATGAAATGAACCGGGCCGGCGCGCAGGAAGTGCTGATGCCCATCGCATCACCAGCCGAACTATGGCGCGAGACCGGGCGCTGGGATTCCTACGGGAAGGAACTGCTTCGCTTCAAGGACCGGCATGATCGGGACTTCTGTCTGGGCCCCACGCACGAAGAAGTCATCACGGATCTGTTTCGGCGCGAAGTCCGGTCATATCGACAACTTCCGCTCAACTTCTACCAGATCCAAACCAAGTTCCGCGACGAGATCCGCCCTCGCTTCGGTCTGATGCGGGGGCGGGAATTCATCATGAAGGACGCTTACAGCTTCGACCGCGATGAAGAAGGGGCCAAGCTGAGCTATCAGAAGATGTACGACGCCTACACCCGTATCTTCACGCGGTGCGGGCTGACCTTCCGGGCGGTCGAGGCCGACACGGGCCTGATCGGCGGGACGTCTTCGCATGAGTTCATGGTGCTAGCGGAAACGGGTGAAGAGACGATCGTCTATAGCGACCAGGGCAGCTATGCAGCCAACGTCGAGCGAGCCGAAGTGCTTCCAGAACCGGCGCGCCCATCCGAGCCGCCTCGGCCGCTCCGGGAGGTCGCCACGCCGAATTGCCGCACGGTGGAGGAGGTGACCGCGTTTCTCAAGATTCCCCCGCAGCGTCTGGTGAAGACACTGCTGTACAAGACCCCCAAGGACGCGATCGCCGTGCTGGTCCGCGGCGATCACGACGTCAATGAGATCAAGCTCAAGAAGCTGTTGGGGGTTCAAGAAAGCGAACTGGCCGATCCTGAGACGGTCACTGCGCTGACTGGGGCGCCGGTTGGGTTTGCAGGACCGATCGGACTCAAACGGGTCCGCATCGTCGCGGACCAGGCAGTGAGGGCGTTGCGCAACTTCGTGGTTGGGGCGAACAGGTCCGACACCCATTACATCGACGCGAACTGGGACCGCGATTTCATCGTGGAGCAGTTTGCCGACCTGCGGAACGCCCGAGCCGGCGATCCGTCGCCGAGAGGCGATGGCATTCTGAAAGTCGCCAAGGGAATCGAAGTGGGCCACGTCTTCATGCTGGGCACCAAATACAGCCAGGCGATGAAGGCGACGTTCCTCGACCCCCAGGGACGGGAAACATTGGCGGTCATGGGATGCTACGGCATCGGCGTAGGCCGGACAGCCGCCGCCGCCATCGAGCAACACCACGATGCCAAAGGGATCATCTGGCCGATTCCGATCGCCCCCTTCCATGTCCACCTGCTTCCCTTGAGTCCATCCGACCAGGTCTCCCGCCTTGCGCAATCACTGTATGATTCGCTGGTCGCGGCTGGCGTCGAGGTGCTCTGGGACGATCGTGACGAACGAGCCGGCGTCAAATTCAACGACGCGGATCTGATCGGCGCACCTTATCAGCTTCTAGTGGGCGACAAAGGACTGGCTCAGGGTGCGGTGGAACTGAAGGAGCGCAGGACCGGTACCGTGTCCAAGATCGCTCCGGACCAGCTCCTCTCCAGGATACAAGCACTCCTCTCGGACACCTCCGGCAGCGCGTAAGCCGTCTCCACACTCCCTGGGAATCCGCCTCTACCGGGCCTTTCCAGCCCTTCGGCCTCCGGCGGCAAAAGAACCGTTTCCGCTTGCGTTCAGACCCGATTGGGCTACACTTACAACGACGATTTCCGTGGAGGATGGTCGGCGCGTCCAACACCGAGGCCTTCTTCTCATTCGCCTAGTCAACCGATAACGGATTCGCCCCACAGCCCTGCTGAGGCACGCTTATGCAAGCAAAAGCTTTACCGCAGAACCTCCAAGAGCTTCAGCAAAAAGTCGAATATGCCGAGCACGTCAAACGCATCACCAACCAGATCCATGCCGCCAGCGATATCGATACGATTCTGCTGGATTTGCACAACGATATCCTCGGCCTCTTCGACGCCGAAGACTTGACGCTCTACGCCGTCGATCCGGAGAAGAAGGAGATTTTCTCCAAGGTTCCGCATATCGATAAGGTCGAGGAAGTCCGCATCCCCATTACCGAACAGAGCCTCGCCGGCTTCTGCGCCAAGTACCTGCGTCCCGTCAACATCGCCGACGCCTACAATCAGGCCGAGTTGACCAGCATCCATCCTTCTCTTGTCCACGACAGCTCTTACGACAAGAAGACCGGATTTCGCACGAAACAAGTGCTGACCTATCCGATCGTCGCGGACAACAAATACTTGATGGGCGTGCTACAGCTTTTGAACAAGAAGAGCGGCGGGCGGTTCACGCGGAAGGACGAGGAATCCGTCGCGGAGATCGCCAAGGCGCTGGGCATCGCATTCTATAATCTGCGCAAGCTGGCGAAGAAGACCCCGACCAAATTCGATTACCTCGTCGCCAATAATCGGATCACCCAGGCGGAGCTGGACGCCGCCGTCGCCGAAGCCCGCAAAGGGCAGTCCGACATCGAAACCATCCTGATCGAAAAGTACAAGGTCCCCAAAGCCGACATCGGCAAGTCACTGGCTCAGTTCCATCGCTGCCCCTACATCGAATACAACGAACGGACGCTGGTGGATCCCGAACTGCTCAAGAACCTCAACATCGACTACCTCAAAAAGAACCATTGGATGCCGCTCAAGCGGGACAAGACCGCCATCGAGATCTTGACCGACGATCCCGGCGACCTTGACCGGGTGCAGGACATCAAACGGACCTTCCCCGGCCTGAACATCCGGTTTGCGGTGAGCCTCCGGCGCGATATCGCGCAATTCCTAGCCGCAGCGACCGGGCAGGGCGACGCGCTCGGCAAGCTCAACGAAAACGTGTCCGACATCCTCGGCGAACTCGTCAGCGAGGCCCAGCAGGAAGCGGAGGAAGAAGCCTCCGCCGCCAGCGGCCTAGATGAGAACGACAGCGCGATCGTCCGATTGGCCAACCAGATCATCGCCGACGCCTATAAGCTGGGCTGCTCCGACATTCACATCGAACCGTACGGCGAGAAGCGGGAAACGCTGGTCCGCTTCCGTGTGGACGGCAGTTGTTTCGAGTACATGAAGATTCCGCCAAGCTACCGCCGGGCTATTGTCTCGCGTCTCAAGATCATGGCCAGCTTGGACATCGCCGAACGCCGCAAACCGCAGGACGGCAAGATCAAATTTAAGCTGGGTGAGAACAAGGAAATCGAGCTTCGCGTCGCCACGGTCCCGACGGCGGGGTACAACGAAGACGTCGTCATGCGTATTCTGACCGCGAGCGAGCCGTTGCCACTAGAGAAGATGGGCTTCTCGGAGCGCAATCTGCGGGAACTGAAAAAGATCGCCGAGAAGCCGTACGGCATCATCCTCTGCGTCGGGCCGACAGGCTCCGGTAAAACGACCACCCTTCACTCGGTGCTGGGGTACATCAACAGACCGGAACGAAAGATCTGGACCGCGGAGGACCCGGTCGAAATTACCCAATACGGCTTGCGCCAGGTGCAGGTCCACCCGAAGATTGGGTTTACATTCGCGGCAGCCATGCGGGCGTTTCTCCGCGCCGACCCGGATGTGATCATGGTCGGCGAGATGCGGGACAAAGAGACGGCTGATATCGGCATCGAAGCGTCGTTGACCGGTCACTTGGTGTTCAGTACCTTACACACCAACAGCTCGGTCGAAACGGTCACGCGGCTTCTGGACATGGGGTGCGATTCCTTCAGCTTCGCGGACGCGATGCTGGGCGTGCTCGCCCAGCGTCTGGCGAAGCGCATCTGCAAGGAGTGCAAGGAATCCTACCGCCCTACGCAGGAAGAGTACGACGAACTCCGGAACGGTTATGGACCGGAGGCCTGGGACAAGCTTGGTATCGCGTACGACGGTTCGTTCCAGCTCTATCGTGGCAAGGGCTGTGAAGCCTGCAACAATACCGGTTTCAAGGGCCGGATCGCCTTGCATGAGCTTCTCCTCGGCACCGACCGCATGAAGCGGCTGATTCAAGCGAAGGCCAAAACGGAAGAGATGCTGAAGGTCGCGTTGGAGGAAGGCATGACGACGCTGGTGCAGGACGGTATCGAGAAAGTCCTCCAGGGCCATACGACGTACAAGCAGGTCAAGGCGGTCGCGATCAAGTAACGTCGGGCCAGGACGGACAGGATCGCCTGCCCTCCGGAAAGCCCGCTGCCCAGCCACATTGCAGCCGAGTCCGACGGCTCGCATCTCCGTCACGGCGCCGCGTGGTCGGCGCTCAATGACCGCAGCTCGGCCTCGAATCGCTTGATTTCCTGCTGATCCCCTTGCTCGCGGACCAGCTTGAGCACGCGCTGGAGCTCACCTCGCGCCCGGTCCAGATTGCCGAGCGCCCGATACCCTCGATAGGCCCGCTTCGCATAATCCAATGCCATGGGTCCGAGCCCCCGCTGCCCGGTCACCCGCGACAGATGCGCGAGGTCCGCTGCAATGTGCTGCGTCTGGCCGAGACTCTTGTCGAGCGCAAGGGCCTCTTCGAACCGCTGCTGCGCCTCCACGAGCGCTCCGTTCCGTTCGGCCAACAAGCCCAAGTTGACGAGGTTGGCCGCTTCGGCCTGCCGTTCCCCTAACTTCCGATTGAGATCCAGCGCCTGCCGGAACGACCGCTCGGCGTCGCCGAGCGCTCCCGTCTCCTGCTGCACCAGCCCGAGGTTGTTGAGCAGGACGGCTTCCATGCGCTGATCAGCCAAGCCACGAACCATCTCGATCGCCCGGCCATAGACGGCGATGGCTTCTTCGACCTGCCCCGCTTGCTGGAGCGCCGCGCCCAAGTGCCCAAGACTCATCAGAATGGCTAGCGGCTGCCCCAGTCCTTCGGCGATTGAGAGGGCTTCCCGGTGCAGCTTTAGCGCTTGAACGGGTGCTCCCTCCGCCGAGGCGACCGCCCCCAAGCCGTTCAGCGCGTAGACAAACCCGAGCCGGTCATCGTGACGTTCGGCCAATTGCTCGGCCTTTTCAAACAGCGCCTTGGCACGGGCCGCATCGCCGTGTTGCAGAGCTTGCTGTCCGCGGTCATGCAGTTGCCGAATCTCCGGGACGAGCGGAGCCGGCTGATCCCGCGACGCAGCCGCGCAGCCCGCACACGCCGTCCAGGCTCCCAGAGCGACCGCGCAGAACCGTATGAAAGCGTCCGGCTTCACCGGCTCACACGTTCTCCACGGAGACTCGTCAGGCTGTGGCTCGGCTGGCTGGCGGAAGCCGAACCGGCGTTTTTCACGAAGGTGCTGATCGGAAACGTGTTCTTGGCTCCGCGCACGATCGTCGAGATATCGTCCATCGTCGTCTGAGTTGTCTCAAGGATGGGCCCGAGCTCGTTCGCGACGCCTTTAACGGAGTCTGTCAGTGCCCTCACACTGCGAACCGTCTGCTCAGCGGAATCGATCACCGCCGGCAGCCTGGAGGTTGTCGTTTTCACATCGCGCGCGATCCCATCGACCAAAGCCAGGCTTTTGTTGATCGAGCCTGTAATATTCGGCAGGGACGCAGCCGTCTGTTCCACCGACGAAACCGTGCTCCGGACGGAAGCGATCAGAATCGGCAGTTCGCGGGTCGCTTGTTCGACTTGTCCCAACGCCCGCCCGCCCGTCTGGATGGTGGCCTGCATGTCCTTGGTGATGTCCTCCACCCGCAACAGCGTCTGTTTGACCGAATCCAGCACCGGCCTGATCTCGTCCACCAATTCACCGATATCTTTCGGTTCAACCGCCCTGATCGTGGCCCCGTCTGCCAAAGCCGGCTTGACAGCGCTTCCCATCGCAATATCCACCTGCGTCTGCCCGACGACGACTCCGCTCTTGGTGATGCGCGCTTCCGAATCTTCACGCACCAACTCCTGATACCGCGATCGGAGTTGGAGCAAGACATCCACCGTGCCCCGGTCATTGAGATCCACGAGTTCCACCCGCCCGATGGGAATGCCGGAGAACAACACGGGGGAGCCCGGCTCCAATCCGTACGACTTACTCAGGCTGGTCCTCACATAATACTTTCGCTCGAACAGATGCTGGGCTTTGGCCATAAAGACACCTACCACCGCCAAGACGACGAGCGGAAGGACGACGAAGGTTCCGACAATCTGCGCAATCCGGCTGCTCGACATACCGTGCGAGTAATGCATTTTCATGAGTCACCTCATTGCAAGCGACGGTCACAGTTCGGCGTTCTGCGCGCTCAATTCCGATAGGCTTCCATACCCGCTCCCGCCAACTGGGCCAGTGCCGCTCGCGGGCCGATCGCATCGATCCGCCCCCCGCGCACCAACGCGACCCGATCAGCTAGATCCATAAAAGGCGAAGGCGCCCGCAGCGTCGCCACGATCGTCAGCGAACGACGGGCCCGAGAGACGGCCAGATGCTGCGCTAGCCGAAGCACCATGTCGGCGTCGAGGCCCGCCAACGGATCGTCCAGCAGCAACAGCTCTTGATCCAGGATCATCGCCCGCGCGATCGCGGCGCACCGGATTTCCCCCGGATTGAGTTGAGCGGGAAATCGCTCGCTGACGCGCGCGATCCCCAGCGAGTCCAAGTGCGCCATCACCGTCTGCCGAATGTCCTGCTCCGACAGACCCGCCCGGTGATAGCGGAGCGGCAGGGCCACGTTGTTGAAGAGCGTCATATTGCTCAGCAATCCCGGCTGCTGCAACACCGTCCCGATGTGGAGTCTCAGCTCCATCGCTTCGGCATCGCTCAAGTCGGCCCAGTCGTACCCGAACACCCGGACCGCGCCCGCCTGCGGCGTCACAAGCCCCGCGCACAGCTCCAGAATCAGGCTCTTGCCGGACCGGTTCGGCCCCAACAGGACGAGAAATTCTCCGGACTCCACCGCCAGCGAGAGTCGGCTGGAACGTCCCTCCCCTTCCAGCTCGATCACGACTTCAGCGAGTTCAACGGCTGCGGTCATGAGAGATACGCCGGGACGGTGATCAGCAGGTCCAACACCAGGCAGACCGTGACGGAATTGATCATGGCTTTGGTGGTCTGCTGCGGGACTTCCGTCAATGACGCCCTGACGGAAAGCCCGTGATGGCAACAAATCGCCGCGACCGCGGCGCCGAACGCCAGCGGCTTGAGTGCTGTAAAGGCGACATCAGCCAAAGACAGCGCGCGTGTGATGCCTTCGATGAAGGCTTCGAACGGAATGGTCAACTGCATGTTGGCGATCAGAAATCCGCCCAGCACGGCCACGAGGTCGAAATAGACCGTGAGGCAGAACATCGCCACCACCACCCCGACCATTCTCGGCATAACGATAAACCGCTGGAGCGGAATACCCATCAGCTTAAGGGCGGTGACCTCCCGATTGACGGACATATTCCCGAGTTCCGTCGCGATGGCGGTGCCGGACCGGCCGGCGACGATCAAGGCCGTGACCAGCGGGCCGAGCTCGCTGATCACCACGATTACGATGATGCTCCCGACCAACCCGCCCGCCCCGAGCTTCGGCAGTTGCGTCCCGGCCTGGGTGATGACGATCATGCCGAGCATCAGCGCGATCGCGCTCGTCACCGGCAAGGCATCCACGCCGGTGAAGAGAATCTGCCGAGCGATGACCCGGAGCGCCTCTTGCCGTCCCCGTTCCGCCGGCCGCGCGAGTTCCCAGGCAGCCCGTACGATCAGTTCCCACAGCGCTCGGGTGTAGCCGAACGCATCGAGGACTTTTTGTCCGATCCACTCCGTCATCCGTGGTGACCTATGCTGTTCCCGTCCTCCAGCAACGATCCAGCGACCGTTCGGCCTTGCAGACCAGCGGAGGCGAAATTGTAGGTGAACCATTCGGGTAACGCAACGACCTCTACGCCTGGATCCGGCACATGCGCCGCTCGATACGACGGGCGCTCCGACGAAGATCGCTGAGCGGTCGCTTCGCCATTCATCCATCCCCCTCTTTTGGAGACTAGACAGAAGGCCATGATACTCGGCATTCTCTAGACCGGGCGCCGAGGACGAAGGTCCCGGCGCCTTGTTCACAATTCAACGAGAAGATAAAGGAGCGGCATCATGATCAGCGGCAAAGATCGGCGAGTAGGGGTCGGGCTCACAGGGTTGCTTCTCCTCGTGCTTGGTCCGTTCAACGCCTGGGCGAATGACGACGCCGTGGAGACGGCCCATCTGTTGGCCGTTCTCCTGGATTCCGGCCGCGTGACGGTTGGGATGAATCAGGAGCTGATCAACGACCCGAGTAAAGGATACAAAGGCTTCACACCCGAGATGTTCGAAAATCAGGTGATTGCGGTGTTTAAGCAGCGGACTGGGGTGGATCTCGCGACCATTGACCGCGCGACGGTCCCCGACGTCGCCAAGCTGTTGCTTTCCCGCCTGCTCGAAGAAAGCAAGAAAACCATTGCCAGTTATCAGACCGTCATTAACCTGGCCGGCTTGAAATACAAAGGGTTGATTCCCGCCACGTTCGGCACGGAGACCGCTCACCGTTTTGAAAACTGGTCGGGGGTCTATCTGAAACAGACAGCGCCTGAACGGCTTCTCCGGAATCCAAAGAACAAACCCGATGCGTACGAAGCGGTCGTCCTGCAGAGATTCGCAGCCTCCGGCTACGCGTCAGAGAACAACAGCGTGTTCAGCGAATTGTTGAGGAGGGACGGACCGTCCGTCTCATGCTGCCGTTGTATTACGGCAAGGCGTGCCTTAGCTGTCACGGGGAGCCGAAGGGAGAACGAGACATCACGGGGTATCCTCGGGAAGGCGGAAAGGAAGGGGAACTGGGTGGTGCGATCAGCGTCAAGCTGCCGATTCGGCAATGACCTTCCTCGCCTTCGATCCGGATTCCACTGTCCAAGGACCCTTGTCTGACACCGGCCGTAGGCGTAGCATGTGAGCCATGCGTGCCTGGCCGCCTTGCCTGCTCATCTTCCTCATCGCGGTCTCGGATGGGCCGGCAGCGCTCGAAGCCATCGCCTCCGAAATCCGCTCCGTGGAGACCGGGCGCACGGATGAACCGATCTCGGAAGCCACCCTGGAGGCGGAATTCCGGAAAACCCGCGATGCGCTGCGGGCTTCTCCCGAGTTCAAGAGCAACGACGCCGAGACTCACTTTCGACTGGGCCGGACGTTGCACCATCGCGGGGACCTGACCGGTGCAGCCGAGGAGTTTCGTGCGGCGATTAAGCTGAGCCCCGAATTTGTGGAAGCTCATCGCAGTCTCGGAATCGCACTGATGGATCGGCATGACTGGGGCGGGGCAGTGGAAGCGTTACGCGCCGCGGTCCGCCTCCGTGACCAAGATGGAGAAGCGTTTTACTGGCTGGGCCGCGCCTTGATGGCGCAAGGCGACTGGACCTCTGCCGCCGATGCGTTACGGACGGCGACGCGACTGAGGCCGGACGACGCCGAAGCCTACGCTGATCTCGGCTTGGTGCACATGGTGCAAGGCAACCCGACCGACGCGGTCGAAGCGCTGCGCCTCGCGGTCCAGCTCAAACCAGACAACGCGGACGCCCACCATCTCCTGGAGACCGTCTTAGGCGCTCAACACGATCCGGAGCAGGTTGCGCAAGCCGCCCGCCGGATTCTCGACACCCTGTTCGCTCGGGAATAGCGAACGGCTCGTTCAACGGAAGACGTTTCTCCGCGCTTAACGGTCCACGCATCACGCCCTTTTCATGGCGTCCAATCCGGCTGAGCGTCGCTCGACGAGAGGACCACCGCCTGAATGTACAGGCTGTGGGTTTCAGGCTGGTCCCACGACCGCAGGAAGAGGAGTTGGTCGTCACGGAGATCGATCCAGCCGAGAGAGACCCAACTCGGGGTCGTGGACAAGACTCCGGTCACGCAAATTTTGGCGCATAGGCGCAGCCCCGGATGCCCGGGGTCGCCCGCGCCGTACACCCACACCTTATAGCGGCCTCCGGGGAGGTGCGTCGCTCCTCTGATCGGAGCGACGCCCGGCAAAGGCTGACGAATCACCACGACGCGATCGGCCTGCTCGCGCGGCACACCGCACTGGGACCCTTTGGCGTACACCCACACGGTATATTCTCCGTGGGATGCGATACACCCTTCATCCCCAATTTCCACCGCTCCCTTCCAGTCCGGTGCCCGGAGAACCTGAACGACGGATGCCTGCTGTGCTTCTGCGGTCTGCACGTGATCATTGGGCGAGCACAGAACTTCCTGCGTGGCGACGGCAATCAACCCGGCTGCCATCAGCAGGGCACGGCCCGAGCGTGAACAGCCAGCGGCGATGAGGCAACATTGAACCCGTGTCGTCACGTCAGCGGATCTCGCCTGCGCGATCCTTCTGGCCAGCCTATCCGAGTTATCTTCGCTTCTAGCCGAACTGTCGCCGAGGGTCAACGGCTGTGCCGCAGAAACCATCCCTGGGCGTCGTTCAAAAAGCGTGGATTGACCACCCTGTCCAAGGCCAGTCTCTGCCGAGGGTCGCTTCTCTTTTACGAGGGGCGTGGAAAGGTCATTGCGACGAACTTGGGGCGAGCGTCATGAACTTTCGCAGACGCATTTGCGCGACCGGAGAAAGGGTCACAAACTCCACTCCAAAGGTTTGATCTTTGGCCCACCGGACGGTGGCGCTCTCGATACTGACGGGGAACATCTGCTTCGGCAAACGAAGGGTGAGCGAAAGCCGATCTCCCGCTTTCACCGCGGTCTCGCTCATCACCTTCGCCCCTTTGAGCGAGACATCGAACACGACGCCGAGGCCGGCGCTGCGCCGAGCGAACAATTTCGCTAGACCGTGACGTCGCAACGAACACACGAATGGAGCGGACACCTGTATTCTCGGGTGTTGTCGTCCTTGCCAGCGCATCTGTTGGGAATGCTCCTTCAAAGCCATTTGCGATGCTCGTTGAGTGCTGAGATTACCCCAGACGCGGCTTCCGGTGAATCAAAAAGCGTGATCTGATTGGATCTCCCCATGAGTGGGACCCTGAAAGATCCTCCTTTTGTCGTCTTTCCCCCTCCAAAGCGGGGCGGATCCCGCTCCCCTCCCGCCGTAGCTTGTCACCGTGACGGCGCGATAAAATACCTTGCTTCTGAGTAGGCATCATGATGTGACGGAGGTGCCTTATGCGGCCGAATCACATGTTCCTGTACGCCATCGGTGGCGTGCTCGTCACCGCTCTCCCCGCTCTTTCCGACCCTCCTGCCACTCCCGGCACCGCCGAGATGTGGGAATGTCCACAACCGGGAGAAACGCCCCTCTACGTCAACCGCGAGCGGCCGGGATGTCGCGCGCTCGAGCTTCAGCCGCTGTCGACGGTTCCGCCGTTCATCGGTCTCCCTGATGAACCAAAGGTGCCGGGCGCTGCAGTCGAACGCTTGAGCGACCCACCGCAGATCGATTGGTATGCGCACGCACCGGGGTCCGGGCGCATAGGGAACGTTCCTGACTGGGCGAAAGACTGGTACGCCGGCATCGTTTCGTCCGGGTCTGTCCGCGAGGAGATTTGCGCCCTCTATGCCGAATGGATCAGGCTGAACGAACGGACCCGAGGCGGGTTCTTTTTCGGCAGCGACCCCTCCTACAGAGGCGACCCGACCGGGCGCAACCTCCGGTTGCCGAGTTATTCGTTCTACGACAATGCCCGGTGGGTCGCATTGGCGAGGCTCTTCGGGACCGGGTTCGTTCCCGTCGGCTGTCCGTGAGGGAACATCGTTCCGGCACGCACGCTTACCCGGTTCCGACCGTCGGCCTGAGTGCGTCGATGCGAGCCTTGAGCACCTCCGGATTGCGCACTCCATGCAGCAAAACGACTCGATCGCCACCGGAAGACTGGATGACCAGAGTCCCGATGTCGAAGAACTGCGCAACGGGTCCCTGCCGCACCATAATCTCGGTGATGTCACCGAGGGCCACCGTCTGGATATCGCGGCCCGTGTACCCGTTTTTCACGACGACACGGCGTGACGTAAGGACATACTGAGCCCATCGGCGCAAGGCCACGACACACAGCAGCAACGCGACCGCGCCGGCCATCCATTCTTCCCATCCGCTCAACCCCAATCGCAACAGCAGCAGACCGCGAAGGCCGGTCACCATGCTGAACAGATACAGCCAGCTAAAGTGTGCCCACGAGGGATAGGCGCACCAACGCAC
This sequence comes from Nitrospiraceae bacterium, assembly GCA_037443165.1. Classification (GTDB taxonomy): domain Bacteria; phylum Nitrospirota; class Nitrospiria; order Nitrospirales; family Nitrospiraceae; genus DATLZU01. The sequence goes on from JBBIOW010000032.1 coordinate 20,314, forward strand.
GGTTTCATAAGCCGGCACCGGCTCAGTCACGGCCAATCACCCCGACCGTCGTTCACATCAACGCTCATGAGGGTTCATCTTCTCACTTCATTCCCACTTCAAAGGCTGTGAAAGACTGACCGTTTCCGACTGTGATGGCCAGGTCATGTGGCCACTGATTATTTTGTCAAGCCGTGCCCTGAGACCCGCGTGCGCGACAAGGAGGAGCAGACATGCATGGACATTGCGGGACCAGCAAGAAGCGCGAGAACAGAAAGCTGGCTTACGTCCCAACAATGGAGCTAGGATATGAGCATCGGGCTGAAAGAAGACAATCGGAACAGAGGCGGAAGGGTCATGAAGCCATCTGTCGTGATGGGCTTTTCTCTTGGGGCGTTCGCTGGACTGAGCGTGATGATTCTGCCTTGCGCCGCGCAAACGGTGTCCGTAGCACCCAGCACACAGAGCCCAACCCCGCAGAGTGGACAAGCGGGGCTGCAACCGTCCTTGCCGAGCGCCGGAGTTCCCGCAGCGGCGGCTTCAGGGCAGACTTCCGCGCTAACTCCGTCGATGAGCCCTACCACCGTTCCAGGTCCCCAGAAGTCGTTTGCCAGCGCAGGCCGAGGGCTTCCAGGCATGCCAGGCGGACCCCCGATCAACGCGCCGATGGGCGCCCAAGACCCCTCCGGGCGGTACATGAGACCACCGGTGATCGGTCCGCTGTTCTGCGACCCGTCGCTGAATATTGCATGCGAGTGAACTGACAGCACGTTCGTCTTCCTCGCCGACCAGTGACGTGGGGCATACGCTCCAAGACCAGCCTCCAGGACACTCGGCAACCGATTTGCTCTCTCTTACTGGACGCCGCGCGCACACCGGATACCGACGTCCGCCTCGCGCTCAATGGGTTTCAGCTTCATACGGCTGGTCGTCCGGATATATTCACTGGCGAAGTTCCACGACCCACCCCGCATGACTTTCAACTCACCGGTCTCAGGGCCGGAGGGATTCCGTTCCGGGCTGCGCGTGTAATATTTGATTTCATACCAATCGGCCACCCACTCGAACACGTTGCCCGCCATGTTATAAATCCCGAAGGGACTCTTGCCGGCCTCGTGGCTATTCACCGGTTCCAGACGATCGTCATAGAACTTATAGGACCAGCGTTTGGCGTAATTCGCCAATTGCCCGTTCGGCTCCGTATTGCCCCAAGGATACCGCCGGCGATCCGTCCCTCGGGCGGCGTACTCCCACTCGGCTTCCGTCGGCAGCCGCTTCTCCGCCCACTCGCAGTACGCCTTGGCATCCTGCCAGCTCACGCCGATGACTGGCAGCTCGCCGTGGACGGTCATATCCAGTTGCTCCCAGAACTTCGGCATCGGGTGGCCCGTCTCCTCCATGAACTTCTCGTAGCGCGCGTTCGTCACTTCGTATTTGTCCAGATAAA
>JBBIOW010000033.1:0-21538 GCA_037443165.1 Nitrospiraceae bacterium
GCCGAAATCATGAAGGTGGTGACGGAACGGTCCAACGAAAAGGCGTCGGCCTACGGTATTGAAATTCAGGATGTCCGAATCAAGCGCGCGGACCTCCCAGAACAGAACGAGAGAGCCGTGTTCGCCCGCATGCAAGCGGAACGCGAACGTCAGGCCAAGCAATATCGCGCGGAAGGGGCAGAGGAAGCGCAGAAAATCCGGTCCGAGGCGGAGAAGGATCGCGAAATTATTCTGGCGGAAGCCTATCGGGAAGCGGAGGAGCTACGCGGCGAGGGTGACGCGAAGGCCTTCAAGATTTACGCGGATGCTTATAGGCAAGATCCCCGGTTCTTCGAGTTCACCAGGTCCATGGAAGCCTACAAGAAAACCTTCAACGGCAAGTCCACCGTGGTGATGAGCCCGGACTCGGAATTTTTTAAGTACCTCAAAAAGCGCTGAGCGGTCTCAAGACAATCCCACGATCTTTCCGGTTTCTGCGTCAAGATCGATTCGCTCGCCTGCCGGTCGCTTTGGAAGACCTGGCATGAGTTGAATGCCCGAGCAGATCGCCGTCAAGAATCCAGCGCCGGCCAGGATTCGGACCTCTTTGACCGGAAGGGTGAACCCCCAAGGCCGGCCTTTCACCGCCGGATCATGCGAAAGTGAAAGAGGGGTCTTGGCCATACAGATGGGAAACGTTCCGAAACCCAGTTGCATCGCCCGTTCGATCTGGCGCTCGGCTTGCTCGCTGTACGAGACCCCGGCGGCTCCGTACATCCGAACGGCGATGGTTTCGATCTTCCGCTTGATCGGCCAGTCGTCCTCATACAACAGCGAAAAGTCCGAACGCTGTTGACCGACTGCCACCACGGCTCTGGCCAACTCCTCGGCGCCTTTTCCACCGTCCGCCCAATGAGTCGACACCGCCGCACCCGCCGCTCCGGCCGCCAACGCTCGATCGCGGACCAGTTCCAGCTCGTCCTCTCGATCTTCCCGAAATGCGTTGACGGCCACCACGGCGGGAATGCCGAAGGCTTTGACGTTGGCTATATGTTGATCCAGGTTAGCCAGTCCCTTTATCAAAGCTTCTCGGTTCGGGCCGGTCAGGCCAGCAGTTAGCGGAGCGCCAGGTTTGACCATTCCGCCTCCGCCGTGAAGTTTGAGGGCTCGGAGGGTGGCGACCACGACCGCCGCATGGGGACGGAGACCAGATGTCCGGCATTTGATATTGAAAAATTTTTCGGCACCCAGCTCGCTCCCAAAACCAGCCTCCGTCACGACATAGTCGGCGCAGCGGAGCGCGATCGCATCGGCCAGGATTGAGCAATTACCGTGTGCAATATTGCCGAAAGGGCCCGCATGGATCAGGGCGGGCGTTCCTTCCAGAGTCTGCACAAGATTCGGCAGCAACGCGTCTTTCAAAAGAACGGCCATGGCTCCGGCACAACGCAGATCTTCGGCCGTCACGGGCCGTCCCTCTTTCGTAAGCCCTACCAGAATACGGCCGAGGCGGCGCCTCAAATCCTGACGCCCGGAAGCCAACGCCAGCACCGCCATCACCTCTGATGCCTCGGTGATGACAAACTGGGCGTCTCGACCAATCGTCGCATTTGAGTCTCTGAGAACGATTCTTCTCAAAGCCCGGTCGCTGACCCCCATCGCCCGCGGCCAGGTGATCTGTGTCGGATCAAGATTCAGGATATTGCCGTGGTACACATGGTTGTCTAGAAACGCTGAAAGGAGGTTATGGCTCGCAGTAACGGCGTGCGCATCTCCTGTCAGGTGCAGATTGACATCCTCCATAGGAATCACTTGCGCCCTACCTCCGCCGGCTCCTCCCCCCTTGATCCCGAACACCGGACCCAAGGACGGTTGTCGCAAGGTCACGATCGCCCGATGACCGAGCCGCCACAATCCCATCGAGAGCCCGATGGCGGTCGTTGTTTTTCCTTCTCCCATCGGCGTCGGGTTCATGGCCGTCACCAATACGTAGCGTGCTTGAGGACGATGGACGCGCCGCTGAAGGACCGACAACTCGACTTTGGCCTTGAATTTCCCATAAGGCACCAGCTCGTCTCTTGACAGATCGATGTCCTGACCGACTTCCTCAATCGGACGAGGATTCACCGACCGCGCGATCTCCAAGTCACTCATGCCGATTCTCTTTTGAATGATGTGGCCGACAACGTCCGAAGTCGCCGGAGTATAGCATAGGATTCCCGCCAACCCCGTAGATGAAACTTGGCGCCTTGGTGGAAGATGTCGCCGGAGAGCTTGTTCCGGCGGCCCCTGCTCACATAAAAAGTAGACTACGACAAACGGGGAACGCAGTCCACGCTGGTGTGGGACCACGCATCATGTCTTTGTCGGTTTGGTGATGGGAAGAGGAAGGAGAGACTGAAAATCTGCAGAATCTATTCCAAAATATACCGCAGCGGATCGATCGCTTGCCCGTTCACCTTGACCATGTAATGCAGATGAGGCCCAGTCGCAAGTCCGCTGCTGCCAACCAACCCGACAACGTCTCCGCGTTTGACCCTTTGGCCTTCTCTCACCATCGGCTTGGCCAAGTGGCCATAGAGCGTCTCGATTCCATAGCCATGATCGATGCGGACAAGATTTCCAAGTTTCGGGTCGAACCCGATCGCCGTGACTCTTCCTTGAGCTGGAGCCTGAACCGGCGCATTTGGCGCGGCACCGATATCCAATCCATCATGCCAGGCTGGCTTTTCCGTGAAAGGAGAAATTCTCGGTCCGAACCCGGAAGTCACCCATCCCTTCACTGGCCAGATAGAAGGGGTTGCCGCCCATCGAGACGAGCGCTGTTCCGCGGCCGCCGTCAATTCTTGCAAGGTCCGCTCTTGTCTGGTCGCTTCTTTTGCTAGCCATGCCAATTGTTCTTTGACGCGCAGCGCCAGATCTTCATCTTCCTGCTCAGCCTGCGTGCGCGTATCGGACGGATCCTCACGTACTCGCGGTCCTTCAGATCGGCCGACCACCCGGACTTCCAAATCTGAATTTCTGGGAGACTCAACAAGAGATTTTTCAAGACTGACCTCTTTCCCTTCGGGAAGAGGAGCATCCTCTCCACCTCGCCCGTTGAGCAAGTCTCCGGGCTTTACGGACTCAATCCCTAACATGACCCGGAGTCGCTGATTGACCTCTTTCATGGTCGTTAACCGCCGTTTGAGGTCATCCACGGCTGCCGAGAAGGCGGCAATTTGTTCTCGGGCACTCATCGCCTCGGCTCGAAAGGCGGAAAGTTCCCAAACCTCTCCAGTCCGGATCACATAATGGGAGATAACCAAGAGATCAGCAAAAATTAAAATTGAAATTAGAATCAATAACTTACGAACAAATTTCCGCGGAAAGCTAAAGCGCAACGGCTTGGCTGTCGATCCTCGAAAAATAACGACGGTGTAGGCATCGCCCTGTTCGGTGTACTGGCTCATACCCGTGTCTCCCTCTTGGATCCTCGCATTTCGAAATTTATTCCGCGAGTTTACCCGACCGTCTTGTTGGTGGTCAACCGTCTTTTTATGGCCTAATACTTAATCTTTTCAATTACTTAAGAAGTTCACCTCTCAGCCAACCCAGATACGGCTGAGAACCGAGGACAATCGGGAGCGCGATGATTTCCGGAACACTGTAACTATGGTGGCGCTTAATGGCCTCCTCCAAGGATGAAAAAAACCTGGAAGCCGTCTTGAATACAATCAGTGATTCCTGTTCGTCGTGAATCTTGCCTTCCCACCTGTATATAGATCGAACGTGTGGGATAACCGTCGCACAGGCGGCAAGCTTTGCTTCCACTGCCAGATTCGCCAACCTGATAGCCTCTTCTTGAGATGACGCTGTAACGAGAACAACGACTTCCGCTGACTGCTCAGTCACTGTAACCCTACATACCCATCGGTCCCCAAAAACCGACAGTCCATGCATAATCTTGTAAGCAAGTCCCGTACCTGCCAAAATCGCTAGTTAAGATTAAAGGCCTTCAAATTCAATACGTTAGGCGATGAAAACGTTATCGCGCTGAGATTTCGAACCAGTTGAAAGTGTACGCAAAAATATACATTGCCAGCTGTATGCCGACAAAAATGTCCATCACCGCCCTTTTTGGGGCTTCTTGATCCATGTTGAAAGATTTCAATAAGCGTCAACCGTTCCCCGGTGGTCCTGCTTCGTCTTGCGCATTCATCCATTCATTTCGATTCTTGATGCGACGGACCAGTAACCGGAATATTATCGATTGACTCTTTTTCTTGTCGTCACCTAAGATGAACGATGATCAATCGATGGACGCGGAGGTGACGAGATGAGTTTCACGATCACTCCTCGAGATTTGAAAGCTCGTCTGGACAAAGGCGATAAGCTTGTCTTGCTTGATGTCCGCGAACCGTGGGAACATTCATTGGCAAAGATTGAGGGATCGATTTTGATTCCCCTAGGAGCACTTCCACAATCTTTGGACAAGCTGGATCGGCAGGCGGAAATCATCGCCTATTGCCATCATGGGATGAGGAGCGCCGATGCTGCCGGCTTCCTGCTTCAACAGGGATTCACGAACGTCAAAAACTTGGTCGGAGGGATCGACGCTTGGTCCGTTCAGGTCGATCCATCGGTGCCTCGATACCGATAGCGAATGGGTGGCGGGCCAACGGGTTCGCCTATTCAACCCATCTTTTCGCGGAAGTAGTCTACCGTCCTTCTCAGACCTTCGGGTAATTCGACGCGCGGCTCCCAGCCCAACTCTTGTCGGATCCTATTGGAGTCGATCACGCTTCTGGCCTGTTCGCCCTTTTTGGCTGGCCCATGCACCTCTTTGCAGGAGGCTTTAGTGAGATCGACGAGAATGCGGAAGAGGTCATTGATCGAGGTTTCGACACCGGTTCCCACATTGTAGGTTCCCTGCACCTCCTGGGCCATGGCTGATAAATTCGCCTCGACAACGTCGTCCACATAGACAAAATCTCGGGTTTGGCGTCCGTTCCCATTGATGATGGGTTGTTCGCCACTCAGCATCTTTTGAATGAAAATGGCCACCACTCCCGCTTCCCCTTCGGGGTCCTGGCGCGGCCCGTAGACATTTGCATATCGGAGGCTGACGTAGCGGATCCCGCTGATGCGTTGGTAATAGGTTAAATAGTGCTCTCCGGTCAACTTGCTGATACCGTAAGGCGACAATGGCTGAGTGGGATGGGTCTCCGGCGCGGGAAAGAGATGCTGCTCACCGTAGATCGCCCCGCCCGACGATGAGAAAACGACCTTTCTGACTCCGTGCTTGACCGACTGCTCCAGGACGTTCAGGGTTCCCAAGATATTGACCCGGGCGTCGAAGACTGGATCTTCTACTGAACGTCGGACGTCCATCTGTGCCGCCAGATGCATGACAAGAGCGGGTCGTTCGTTTCGAAAGACCCGCTCCAGCCGCCAACTTTGAATGTCGAGCTTGTAAAAACGCGCTTTACGATTGAGGTTCCGGCGCTTGCCAGTCGAGAGATTATCAACTACGGTCACCTCATGGCCCTCCTGAATGAGGCGATCCACCAGATGCGACCCGATAAACCCCGCCCCTCCTGTAACCAAGATCTTCATACTGCTCCCCTTGTGAAAGTGTAAGCTGCCGACTTCCGGTGTTAAGCCTGCGCGTCCGGGCTGACCTATTTCTACCTCCCGGACAGAGCCGATCGCCGTCTCAGAGGATCACATACCGATACGGAACGCGCCGACCCGTCGGTCGCGGCGGCTTTAGCGAGACTGACCCGCCCGCCGCTTGAGCCCCAACAAGATCTCGCGGTTCCCCTTCTGTCCTAAGACCGGCGAATCAAGAGTCCCCAAAGGCGCCAAACCTAACCCTTCGGCAAGGGCGACGATCTTGTCTGTGACCGCGCGTCGCTGCCCGTTGTCCCGGACGATGCCTCCGCGGCCAACCTGGTGGCGCCCCACTTCAAATTGCGGCTTGACCAAGGCAACAACTGAAGCCTCGTTTGCCAGAAAGCGGACGACACAGGGAAGAACCAATGTGAGCGAGATGAACGAAACATCGACAACCGCCAGGTCGATCGGATCGGGCACCAAGGACGGAGGCAGGTAGCGGATATTGTGTCGTTCCAGAACGACGACTCGCGGGTCTTGGCGAAGGTGCCAATCAAGTTGCCCATATCCGACATCGACAGCGTACACCCGTTTTGCTCCCCGCTGAAGAAGACAGTCGGTGAAGCCTCCGGTCGAGCATCCTACATCCAGCGCAATGAGTCCCCGAGGATCGATCTGAAACGCATCCAGCGCCGCGGCGAGCTTGTCTCCGCCACGGCTCACAAAAGGCCCCCTGCGCTGCGTTAGCTCGATCTTCGCGCCGATCGGCACCAGTTTGGCTTGCTTGTTGACAGGGACGCCGTCGACCTTGACTGCCCCAGCCAAAATGAGGCGGCTGGCCAGTTCGCGGCTTTCCACGAGACCGCGTATCACCAGCACGCGATCCAATCGTTCCCGGGCCGGAGGCAGCTTCTTGACCATGAAAAAACAGGCGGAGAATCCGGAGGGTAATGGCGCGTCGCAAGCGCCGAGGAGCTAGGAGGCTGAGGAGGAATCCTCGGTCTCGTTATCATCCAGGGTGAACGCGCGAAGCCGCTTTTTCCCGTCTTTTTCCTGGACCAAGATTTCCACCTTGCGCTCGGCTTCATCCAGCATCTTCAGACAGGTTTGCGAGAGACGAATTCCCTCTTCGAAGATCTTCAGCGATTCATCGAGCGGGAGATCTCCTTTTTCCAACTCGGAGACGATGGCTTCAAGCCGGGCCATGGCATGTTCGAACTTTACCGCAGCCATTTGCCTCCCCAGACATTGAAAAGCAAAACGTATTATACAGTCCCGCTCGAGGAGGTCAAGCTGAAGAATCGGGCAACGTCTCCCGCACTGCGCACAGCAGCCGGCCGATCGACAATATGATCCGAACATCGTCGCCGACAGACACGTCGTCGGCCTGTCGCACAAGACGTCCGTCGGGGACCGTCTGCACGATGCTATACCCGCGTTTCAAGATCGCGAGCGGGCTGAGACCCTCCAGCGACATGAGGTGAGATTGAAGAACCTGCCGCTTTCTGTGGAGTACGGTACGCATCTGCTGCTTCAGACGTTTGAGCAGTTGGGACACCAGCGCGCACGCTTCCTTGAGAGACGCGAGCGGGCTATGCACCAGCAAGGCGAGACGGAAGGCCAGCACGCGCTGGCGCGTTCCGGCGAGGGCCTTCCTCATCCCCATCGTCAGACGGACGCTCACGTCGTCCAGACGCTGACTCTCACGCTGCACTTTCAATCGCCCGGTCGAGAAACCGCTCCGGCAGCTCTGCAGACGATTCGCCGCAGCGGCAAGTCGCGACCGCACGGCACGGCAGGCGCGCTCCGTCAACTCGTGCAGCCGCTCGACCACTTCTTCGAGAACCGGCGCGACGGCTTCGGCCGCCGCAGAAGGGGTTGCCGCCCGGTAGTCGGCTGCAAAGTCGGCCAGCGTGTAATCGATCTCATGTCCCACAGCGGACACCACCGGCACCTTAGACTCCACAATCGCCCGGACGACCACCTCCTCGTTAAGACACCAGAGGTCTTCCAACGAGCCGCCGCCCCGTCCCACGATCATGACGTCGACCAAGCCGGAGAGACTGAGCGTGCGAATGGCGTCCGCGATCTGCGCCGCAGCCTCTTCCCCTTGGACTGGCACGGGCGCGATGAGTACGCTCAGAATCGGACAGCGCCTGTGCAACACGGACACGATATCGCGCACAGCGGCTCCGTCCATCGATGTCACCACGCCCACTCTTCTGGGGAAAGCCGGCAGAGGCCGTTTTCTGTCCGGATTGAACAATCCTTCCCGCGCAAGGCGTTCCTTCAACTGTTCAAAGGCCAATTGCAGCGCTCCGAGCCCTTTGGGCTCGAGATACTCGATGACGATCTGATATTCTCCGCGCGGCTCGTAGACTGAGAGGCGGCCCCGTGCGATCACCTGCATGCCGTCTCGCGGGGTAAAACGCAGACGCAACGAGCCTGAGCGAAAGAGGACGGCCCTGATCTGGCTGCTTTGATCTTTCAGAGTGAAGTAGAGATGCCCGGATCTTGGCGTGCGGAGATTGGAGACTTCGCCTTCGACCCACAGATCCGAAAAACGAACTTCGAGGGTGTCTCTGACAAGGACCGTCAGTTCGGAAACTGTGAGGACTCTTCTGGGAGGCTCACCCGGATACATAGAGGCCGGTCCGGTGGCGCTGGATCCGCTTAGGCGCTAATCGGCGATTCTGACGCGATGGATGGAAACAGCCTTTCCGAGCCGAGCGTCAAGCTCGATCAGGACCGCGCATAACAGGGCAGGTCCCGAAGCGACCTCGAACCGGCGAGGCATACCTGTGAGAAATTTTTCGATCGCGAGTTCTTTTTTGATGCCGATCACAGAATGGACCGGGCCGGTCATCCCGATGTCCGTGATATAGGCCGTGCCTTTGGGCAAGATCTGTTCGTCCGCCGTTTGAACGTGCGTATGGGTACCGACCACCGCCGTCACCTCGCCGTCCAGGAAGTAACCCATCGCCATCTTCTCTGAGGCCGCCTCCGCGTGCATATCGACGAGAATGGCTGGAGTCTCGTGCTTCAACCTCCCGACTTCCCGGCGGGCGACTTGAAAGGGACAATCCAGCGCTGGCATGTAGGCGCGCCCCATCAGATGGAGAACGGCGAGCCGTTCTCCCTTCGGTGTATCGATCACGATACTGCCCCGACCCGGCACCCCGTCAGGATAGTTGGCCGGACGCAAAAGCCGCGGCTCATGGGGAAAGAACTCCACGATTTCCTTCTTATCCCAGGCGTGGTTGCCGGTCGTGATGACCGAGAGTCCCATGTCGAACAGCTCATGGGCCAGATCCGGAGTGATCCCGAAGCCGCCAGCGACATTTTCCCCGTTGCCGATCACCACATCCACGTCATGCTCGCTTATGACGCGGTGCAACGTCCGCGAAATGGCCCGTCGTCCGGGTTCCCCCATGATGTCGCCGATAAACAGGGCTTTCATAAACACCGGTCATGGGCGATGGGCGATAGGCCCTGGGAAATTGGCTTGGCTCTTCTTCTGGCCCAGAGCCCAGCGCCTATCGCCTCTCTTGGCTTACTTCGCATACTCTACGAACCGGCTCTCTCTGATCACGGTCACTTTGATCTGACCTGGATAGGTCAGCTCCTGCTCGATCTTCTTGGCCAGATCGCGGGACAATTGGAAGGCTTCTGCATCCGTGAGATCCTCTTGCTTCACGATCACCCGGATCTCTCGACCGGCCTGAATGGCGTAAGCCTTCTGCACACCTTTCAACCCGCCCGCCAGTGCTTCCAATTTTTCCAATCGCTTCACATACGCCTCGAGCGCCTCCCGTCGAGCCCCCGGCCTGGCGGCTGACAGGGCCTCGGCGGATGCGACCAGCACGGTTTCCGGGCAGATCGCTTCCACTTGTTCGTGATGCGCCGCAATCGCGTTGACCACCTTGGGGTCCTCGCCGTAGCGCTTAGCGATGTCGGCACCCAATATCGCATGCGGTCCCTCTTCCTCGTGGCTCACCGCCTTGCCGATGTCATGCAAGAGCGCGCCTCGCTTGGCCAGCTTGACGTCGAGTCCCAGCTCCGCGGCCATGATCCCGCAAATGTAGGCCGCTTCCCGCGCATGATACAGGTTGTTCTGTCCGTAGCTCGTTCGATACTTCAATCGACCGAGGATCCTGACCAGCTCCGGATGGAAACCCGACAGGCCGAGCTCAAAAATGATCCGTTCCGCTTCTTCGATCATCAGCTTGTCGATGTCGGTCTTCACTTTCTCCACGATTTCTTCGATCCTGGTGGGATGGATGCGTCCGTCATGCATCAGCCGCTCCAGCGACACCTTGGCGATCTCACGGCGCAGCGGATCAAATCCCGAAATGATGACCGCTTCCGGTGTTTCGTCGATGATGAGATCGATGCCGGTCGCCGCCTCGATCGCACGGATGTTCCGGCCTTCGCGGCCGATGATGCGGCCCTTCATGGCGTCGTTCGGAATCGGCACGACAGAAATCGTCGCCTCCGAGACATAGTCCCTGGTCACTCGCTGAATCGATCGGGCGATGATTTCCCTCGCTTCGCGTTCCGCGTTCTCTTTCGCTTCCTCGATCGTTCGTTTGGCGATGCCGGCGGCTTCAAGGCGGACCTGACTTTCGAGATCCAGTAGCAGTTGCCGTTTGGCCTCTTCCGCCGTCATCCCCGCGACCCGTTCCAGCGCCTCTCGATGCTCCCTGGCGGCTTGCGCACAAGCCAGTTCCTTCTGTGTCAGACCCTCTTCACGCTTGGCCAACTCCTGCTCGCGCTTCTGGGCCTCCTGCTCGCGCTTCTCCAGCATGCCGAGCTTCCGGTCGAGATTTTCCTCCCGCTGGACCAGACGCTTCTCCAGAGTAAGGAGCTCAGCCGATCTGGCTTTCTGCTCCCGCTCGAACTCCGTTTTGGCTTGGAAGACGAGGTCTTTTGCCTCGAACTTGGCTTCCTTGATCAAATTCTCCGCTTCACGCTGCGCGCTCTGCACAATCTGCCGAGCCTGCTCCTCAGTCTCGGCCCGCTTGGCCATGAGCGACTTCCGCCGGACCAGTTCGTACAATCCGGCTCCGGCGAAGGCGCCTAACAGCGCCGTCGCTACGTATGCTAATACAGTGAGAGAAATGGTGTTCACCCCCTTCACGCTGATGCACGGACGTGCATAGCCATGCGTCCTCGAATCGATTACGGTTTCACGACGTTCGGATACCTGGAGCGGCGACAGTCGGGCGAGGTCGGGATGGATGATTGAGCGGAAGAAACGAGATCCGATTACGGAAAGACCGGGACAGGATCGGACGGGCTTATGGGAGGAGAAGGACGGTCGGCCTGCGTTGATCCTATGGGACGTCCCCTGGCAGGAAATGAAACGCCACTCCTTCGAGCACGTCTCACCCGGCTCCACATCACGGTCGATCTCCCTGGCACCGTGACGGGAACTCGCTTGTCCGCCGGCCATGGCTCAGGCAAGAAGAATGTGGGTCCTGACACCGTCCATAACCGAAAGGAAAGCGCCACCAGTTGCGTAAATCCTCTTCCAAGCATCTCCAGGATTGCCGCACAGCACAGAATCATGTTTGCGATCGTCGTGTTCGTCGTCCCAATTCCCAACTTTCCAGTCCCAGTCTCTCGTTTCTACCGGCCGGCAATATCCTTCAGCCCTTCCGGCCGACGCACCTGATTGCATAGGACGATACCAAAGGACCGCGTCGAATTCAAGACGAAACTTACCGCGAGAGAGTCGACGGCATTTCCTCTTCGATGGACTCCATGAGTGAAAGCATGCGCCGTTCAACGGCCGCCTCTCCCTGTTGCCGCAACCGTTCGGACTGGAACAGCTGATGGGTAATATTGATGGCGGCCAGGATCGCCAGCCTGGCAAGGGTCGACGTCCTCATCCCTTGCGACAGCGCCCGCATATGCTCATCGACGAAGCTGGCCAGCTGGCGCACGTACTGCTCATCAGCGTCGCCACGGATACTGTATCGTTGACCGTAGATTTCCACCTCGATGGTCTTAGTCAAGCGCCACCTCCTTCGAATCCTCCAGGCACTCGAGCGCTTCCATCTCTCCCAGGACCTTCTCGATTCTCGTCCGGATGTCTATCCGCTCGCGTTCCCACCGACGATTCAAATCGTCTTGGATGGCCAGCCGTTCCCGCGCCACTCGCAGTTCTTCCTCGAGCGCAGCGTTCTTTCGTTTGAGTTCTTGCACCAGCTTAACCAAATCACGGATGCGAGTCTCCAACGCGTCCAATCTTTCCAATGACATAGGCAGACTTCTCCTCGCAGGCCCGCAAATTGCGGGCACTATAGAAACTTCACCAGCGCTTGTCAAGAAAGCATCAGAGGCTCAGGACGCGCCGTTGTTGAGGCGGAGGTACTCGTGGTAACTGCGAAGGACTCGCTTTACGTATTGCCGGGTTTCCTGGTAGGGAATCAATTCGACAAATTCATCCGGGTCCCGGCCCCGGTTCATCGCGATCCAGGCGTTGACCGCCGCGGGCCCGGCATTGTATGCGGCGATGACGTAAATCACATTCCCTGAAAACTGCTCCACGAGTTGTTCGAGGTACCGGACGCCGATCCGGATATTGGTCTCCTCATCAAAAAGGTCTTCTCGTCCCATGCTCGGAAACCCCAGGCGTCGTGCCACTTGGTTGGCGGTGGTCGGCATGACCTGCATCAGCCCGATCGCGCCCACGCGCGACACCGCCCGCCGGTCGTATTGGCTTTCCTCTCGAATGATGGCTGCCACGAGATGCGGATCGACCCCCTTGGCTGCCTGCGCTTGAATGATGGGCAGGAACGCGTTGGGGTAGGCGACGTTCCAAAGAGCGGAGGAGACGGCGCCGCCGCCTCGCTCCAGCTTCTCCCGAAAATACAGCCTGGCAAGCCGTAGCGCTTGATGATGGGCCCCCACTTCGCTCAACAGTGTGGAGAGAGCCAGCACCGTCTCCTGATCCCGCCCAAATCGTTCCGTCAGAGCAGCCAATTCACCCGCGGCGTCCTGATCCAAGCCTAGTATCTTCAATTCGACCGCCCGTCGATATCCGGCTTCCCGTTCGATCTCCGCGCGCTTGCCGGAAGGCAGCGCGCCGGGATTCTCGGGCGAGGGATCTACCGGCGCCGGTTGCGACGCAGGCATCCCAGCCCGTTTCCGTGCTAACTGGCAATAATAGGTGAACACGTACCGCTGACACACCTGCTGATACAGCTCCTTCGCCTGAACCTTGGAACTTTCCTCGTGTTCCAGCGCTCTTGCCATCCAGTACAGGGCTTGCGGTTCCCAGTCCTTGTCTTTTTCGGCGGCTACTGCGCGAAACGTCTCGCCGGCGTCGCGGAACCGACCGATCCGATATTGCACCCACCCGATCCGCCAGAGAGCGTCGAGACGCTGGGAGATCGACTCACCCGTCTTCGCGACCTGACGATACCGCTCGATCGCCTCGGGGTACCGAGCTTGATCCTCCAACCAGATCCCTGTAAAGAACAGGACGGACGCTTTTTGATCGGCCGACAATGACGATTTCGCCACCGAGTGGGCCAAATCCAGCAATTTGTCCCCCTGCCCTTCCCGCAGATAGATCCGGGCCAACCAGATCGTCGCCTCGTTCGATTCGGGAACCCGCTCCGCTACCAAGTCTCGGAACACGGTTTTCGCCTGATCATATTGTTTGAGCCGGACATAGGCGATCCCAAGCTTGAGTTGGGCCTCGTGCCGGCGGGGGTGCTGCGGAGCCGCGGCCAAGAAGGCGCGCAGTTCTTCGACCGCCTCGGCATGCAGCGAAAGCCCCAGAAACGCTAGAGCACGGGCGTACAGGTCATCGGCCGGCGGAGACCAGGGCTCCCCCCCGACTCCGGAAGCCAGTAGCGATTGGGCCTCTCGGGCTTCGGAAACCTGAGGATACCGGCTCCATAATTGCTGCAGGTGCAACCGCCCCTCCGTGAACCGGCCGTCGCGAACGGCGCAATCGGCCAAATGCCGAAGCGCCGATGGAGCGTCAGGATCTTTGTCGTTGAGCGTGAGGCCGTTGAGAAACCGTGAAGTCGCCTCTCCACAGGAACCGGCCCGGTACCAGGCCTCTCCGGCGCGAAAGGCCGCGCGGCTGGCGAGCAGCGTATCCGGTACAGCCGGAACGATGGAGTCAAACATGGCCGCCGCTGGCCACGCGTCGCCCGCTCGCAACAACGCTTCACCCAGCCAGAATCGCACATAATCATCAAGAACCGGAAAGTCCCGCTGTGCCGCCCGAAGAAATCGAACCGATGCCGCGGGATCGCGTTCACTCAATAGCACCCCGATCAGCAAGCCGGCCCGCCTTCCCCACAGGGAAGCGGGATGCCGTTCCATGACCGTGCGCAACCGGTCGATCCTAGTCGAGAGCGATTGATCTGGACTGACCGACGCGTCGGCTTTTTCTTTGACGGCGACCGCCGATCGAAAGCATTCCTCGGCGGTTTCGCAGGGAAACGAGGAAGACGACTCATCCGGCCGAATTTCCACGGCGAAGGAAGACCCGGCGAGCGACAGCAAGCACGCCAGAGAGAACCAAGCCGGGGATCGACGGAACGGTTCCGGACGGATGCGCCAACACCGTGTGCAGAGAAGCGAGAAGATCATGGCATTCCAGCGACCCAGATTATAACAAACCATTGGAAGACCAAAGCGACACGACGAAGCGTCGCTTCGACGGGACGGATCCGTGCGGGCTGTCCTTGTCTCGACAATTTTCCGTGTGTTAGGCTTGGTTCATTGGAGTAGCACTGATGCCGCCGTCATATCAACCTTCAGCGCCACCGACCGTCTCCAATCTTCTGGCATTCAGCAGCCGGGGGATGGAAGAACTCGTCCGGAGTCTCGGCTTGCCCAGGCACCGGGCTCGCCAGATCCTCCGATGGCTCTACCAAAGCCGCGTTCGGGACATCCAATCCATGACCGACCTGTCGAAACAGGAGCGGACTGTGTTGAGCGGATGCGCCGACATCAGGCGCCTCGAGAGCGCCGGAGTTCTCACCTCCAAGGATGGAACGAAAAAGTTCCTGTTCCGGCTGCAAGACGGTCGATCGGTGGAGAGTGTCCTGATTCCCGATGAAGGAAGACTCACCTTGTGCGTCTCCACCCAGATCGGCTGCACCCTGGACTGCAGCTTCTGCTTGACCGGAACGATGGGATTGCATCGCAACTTGAAGGCCTACGAAATCGTCGACCAAGTCTTGACCGTGCAGGATCATCTCGGCACCCGCGAGAGGCTGACCAATCTGGTCTTCATGGGCATGGGAGAACCACTCGCCAACTTTGAGGCGGTCTCCGACGCGATCAGCCGCCTTACCAACCGAACCTGGGGTCTGGGGTTTTCATCCCGGCGCATCACGGTGTCGACCGCCGGACTGGCGCCCCGGTTCAAGGAGATGGCTTCGCTGGGCGTGAACCTGGCCGTCTCGCTGAACGCGACGACGGACGAACTGCGCGATCGGCTCATGCCGGCGGCGAACCGGATCTGTCCGTTACGGGAGTTGATGGCGGCTTGCCGCGACTATCCTCTGCCTCCGCGCCGTCGGCTGACCTTCGAATATGTCCTCCTGGCTGGCCTCAACGACAGCCGGGACGACGCGAAGCGGCTCGCGATGCTGATCCGTGGAATCCGGTGCAAGGTCAATTTGATCCCTTTCAATGCGTTTCCCGGGAGCAAGTTCAAACGGCCGTCCGAGGAGACCGTCCTGGCCTTTCAGTCCCTCCTGAAGCAGGCTGGGTTCGAAGTCTTCGTGCGCAAGAGCAAAGGAAGGGATGTCTTAGGCGCATGCGGCCAACTCGGCCGAGCAGTCGCTGCCTCGGAGGCTCTCGCCTTGACACCCATTCAAGCCCGTTGTTAGCATGCGCCGCGCCGAAGCAGGCGGGTCATAATCTCGATGAAATCCTCCATGCGATACGTGCCGCCGTTCGCTCTCTCGATCCTGGCCGCATTCGTCCTGTCCGACCACATCGCGGGTGCGGCCTTGCCCGAGCCGCGCGAGTTCGTGTTGTCGAACGGTATGAAGGTGCTGCTGGTGGAGGTTCCGAAAGCGCCGGTGGCGACCGTGCAGGTCTGGTACAAAGTCGGGTCGCGCAACGAGGTGATGGGCCGGGCCGGGCTGTCGCACATGCTGGAACACATGATGTTCAAAGGTACGGCCAAGTATCCCAAAGGCACCTTCGACCGACTGATCAGAAAGAACGGCGGCATCAGCAACGCGTTCACCAGCCAAGACTTCACGTCCTACTTCGAGAACCTGGCGGCCGATCGGGTCGAGCTGGCCCTGGAGCTGGAAGCGGATCGCATGCAAGGATTGTCGCTCGACGCGAACGAGTTTCAGCCCGAACGGGAGGTCGTCAAAGAAGAGCGCCGCCTGCGGACCGAGGACGACCCTCAAAGTTCTCTTGTGGAAGTGCTTTTCGCCCAGGTCTTCATGAGCCATCCCTACCATTGGCCGATCATCGGCTGGTTCGCCGATCTCGATGCCATGACGCTGGAGGACCTCCAACGCCATTACGATACCTACTACTCGCCGAACAACGCGACTCTGGTGGTCGTCGGAGACATCAAAGTCGACGCCTTGTTGCCGACGATCAAGCGCCTGTTTGAGCCTATTCCTCGAGGCCCGAATCCGCCGCCGGTCACCGCCGTGGAACCGGAGCAGCGGGGAGAGCGCCGCTTCGTCCTCAAGCGCGAAGCGCAGGTGCCGTTCGTAATCATGGGCTACCGCGTGCCCAACCACACGAGCGAGGATTCATACGCGCTCGACATCCTCGAGTCCATCCTACAGCACGGCAAGAGTTCGCGGCTCTACCGGAGCCTGATCTATGAGCAGAAGCTGGCCCTCGCGGTCGGCGCCGAGTATGGGCTCATGCAGGCCGACCCCGGCCTGCTCTACCTGTACGCTCTCGTGAAGCCGGGCCAGAAGGTGGAGGCTGTGGAAGAGGCGCTGACCCGGGAGATCAAACGGTTGCAGGCCGAGCCGCCGACGGAGCAGGAACTGCAGCGGGCGAAGAACCAGATTGAAGCCGCTTACATCTTTCAGCAGGACTCCAACTTCCGTCACGCCATGTTGCTCGGCGAGGCGGAAACGATCGGCGCCGGCTGGAGGAAGGTCGGGCAGTTCCTCGACCGCATCCGCGCCGTCACCGCCAAAGACGTTCAGCGCGTCGCACGGCAGTATCTGATCGAAGACGCCAGGACCGTCGGCACGCTGATTCCGCTTCCCACGCGGAATCAGCATCCTACGCCGACGGCCGCGCAACAACTTAAACAGTAAAGGACCGGCGATGAGTGTCGGACCGGACAGCCGCGGCGGTTTCCTCGCAAACGACGTCGGGCCTCGGCGTGCGGCTGCGCGCTTCTGCGCCCTGTTCATGCTCGGGCTGGTTGCCCTGACCGTCCGTCCTCCACAAACAGGGGCGTCCGATCTCAATCCCATTCGCTTCGTGACACCGAACGGTCTCACAGTGCTGTTCCTGGAGCAGCACTACCTGCCCATCGTGGAAGTCCATGCACTCGTCAAGGTAGGCTCGGCGCAGGACCCCCCGGATAAAGCCGGATTGGCCAATCTCGTCGCCAGCCTGTTGGACGAGGGGACGACGACCCGCAGCAGCAAGCAGATCGCAGAACAAATCGACTTCGTCGGCGGATCGCTGGAAGCCAAAGCCTCCGAGGACTTCACCACGGCGTCGGTTCGCGTGTTAAAAAAGGACGCCGATCTGGGCTTTTCGCTGTTAGCCGATATCCTGATCCATCCGACCTTTCCGAAACAGGAATTCGAACGGGTCCGGACTCAGATCCTGGGCGAGATCGTGAGCGACAACGACGACCCGGGCCATGTGGCACTCAAAGCGTTTCACCAACTGGTCTTCCACGGCCATCCGTATCGGTGGCCGGTGCACGGCACTGAAGAGACGGTGAGCAAGATCACGCTGGCCGACGTGCAGACGTTCTTCGCCAAGGAATACCTGCCGAACCAAACCATCCTGGCGATCGTCGGCGATTTGACGCATGACCAGGCGGCCTCCCTCGTGCAGACCCATTTCGGATCGTGGAAGCGCGGCTCGCCACCGCCGCGGACGACGCGCAAACCGGCTCCCGTCGAGCGCAAGACGGTGCAACTGATCGAGAAGGATCTCTCGCAGTCCACCATTGTCCTGGGCCACGCAGGCATCAGTCGCACCAACCCCGACTACTATGCGGTGACCGTCATGAACCACATCCTGGGGGCCGGGGGATTCGCCTCCCGCTTGATGGATTCGATCCGTGATAAACAGGGACTGGCCTATGGGATCATGAGTCACTTCGACGCCCGCCTGATGCCCGGCGCGTTTATGGTAAACCTGCAGACGCGAAGCGAAGCCACGAACCAGGCCATCGCTGGAGTGCTGAACGAGATCAAGATCCTCCGCGAATCCCCGGTGTCGGATCAGGAACTGGCGGATGCCAAGGCCTTTCTCATCGGGAGCTTTCCTCTGCGGCTCGATTCCACCGCCAAGCTCGCCCAGGTATTGGCTCAAGTGGAGTTCTACGGCCTCGGTCTCGATTATTTCATGCAATATCCGAAATGGATCGAGAAGGTCACCAAAGACGACGTCCTTCGTGTCGCGAAGCAGTATCTCGATCCCCAGCACTATGTCCTGGTCGTCGTGGGCGATCAGGCGAAGGCGAAAGTGCGGCAGTAGCGGGGCAGGACGTCGTATGATCGGCGCAAGTTCCCGGTTGCGAATTTTTGCACGTTTACTGTGATGCGATCATTCCTGTCGAGCAAGCTCGAAACGATCCAGACGATCCTGGACGGAATGCAGTCCGTCCTGGTGGCATTTTCCGGAGGCATCGACAGTACGTTTGTTCTAAAGGTCGCGCACGACCGGCTTGGCCCGCGTGCCGTAGCCGTCACCGCTGTCTCCCCGACCCTCCCCGAACGCGAACTGGAGACGTCCCGCCGGGTAGCAGCGGAGATCGGCGCGCGGCACCTGATCGTCGAGACGGACCAATTGCGGATCCCCGACTTCGTCCGCAACGACGAGCGCCGCTGCTACCACTGCAAAACCGATCTGTATTCCTTGCTCAGTAGGATGCGCGAAGATTTAGGGATCGTTCAGGTTGTGGATGGCACCAACCTCGACGATCTCGGCGACGAGCGGCCGGGCATCATGGCTGCGCGCGAATGGGGTGTTCGAAGTCCACTCGTCGAGGCCGGGCTGACCAAGGCCGACATTCGCGTACTCGCCAAGGACCTCGGCCTCTCCAATTGGGACAAGCCGGCCGCCGCCTGCCTTTCCTCCCGCGTCCCGCGAGGGGTTCCGATCACGAAGGCGACCTTGACACGGGTCGAACGGGCCGAGGCGGCGTTGACGGAGGAGGGATTCACGCACGTCCGGGTGAGGGATCACGGGGACATCGCGAGGATTGAACTCGCCGGAGAGGAATTCTCCCGGATGCTGACGGATGAACGGCGCGCCCGCCTGGCCGCGCGCTTAAAGGAATTGGGATTCCGTTTTGTGACGCTGGACCTAGAGGGCTACCGGCGAGGAGGCGCAAACTGATCAGTGCTGAGTTTTCAGAGATCGGCCGACTCCGATCTTAGCACTCGCCGCCCGGAACTCAACTCTTATAGGTTTTCGCCAAGGCTTCGAGCGCTTCGTCGGCAAACCGCCGGTGGTCGGCATCCGTCAGGCTTCTTTCCACCACTTTCTCCGCGACCATCAGGGCCAATTCGGTCGTCTGGTTACGGATGTCCTGAACGGCCTTCCGGCGTTCACGCTCGATCTCACGGGCGGCATCGGCTTTAATCCGCTCCGCCTCGGCGGTCAATCGTTGCTCGTTCTCTTCCAGCAGCCGCTGGGCACGCTCCTTGGCCTGAGCCAAGATGGCTTCCGCCTCTTTGGAAGCGGCGTTCAGTTTGGCCTCATATTCGCGCAGCTTTCGCTCAGCCTCCGTCCGATGCCGCTCGGCCTGTTCCAGGCTTTCACGAATCTTGCGCTCCCGTGCTTCCAGCGCCTCTAAAATCGGCGGAAAGGCGAACTTGTAGAGCACCCACAGCAGCACTCCGAACGAGACGATCTCCCAGAAGATCAGCGAGGAGAAGAAATGGGTCTCGAATTGCGGCATGCGTACTCTCGTGAAACGTTAAACGTGATTCGTTAAACGGGAAGTCTTCGCGATTAACGGTTGACGAATGATGGTGAACGCTCCCTACTTCAGTCCCATCATGATGAACGCGATCACCAGCGCGTAAAGCCCGATCGCTTCGACCAGAACGAACCGATCACATGTATTTGCCGACTCGGCCCTCGGCTTCCGGCTGCGTGGCAACTGCTTCGATCATCTTGCCGAAAATGTACCGATACCACGCCGGTGCCGGCAAACCCGGCCGCCGCCAATCCCATGCCCAACAACGCTGATGCCGCGGGATCCATCGTGTCTGTTCCTCCCTTACAAAGAAGCAAACAGCGGATAGCAGAAAGCACCGATCGATCCGCTCACCGCTGTCCGCCATTGAGCGACGTGCTGCTCGCCCTCGGTTTAGTGCGTGTGTTCCTCGTGACCGTGCAGATGCATGGCATCGCCTAAGTAGACACAGCTCAGCACCGTGAAAATATAGGCCTGGATGAATGCGATACCAACTTCCAGACCGTTCATGGCGATCGTGAACGCGAACGGTAGCCATCCGATCAGGAGGCCACCGGCGACTGCGAGGCCGAACAACACGCCGAGAATTACATGTCCTGCCGTCATGTTGGCGAACAGTCGAACGGCCAGCGAGATCGGCCTGGCCAGTTGGCTGATCATTTCGATCGGGACCATCAGTGGCAGCAACCAGCCGGGCGTACCCGGCGGCACGAGGATCCCCAGAAAGTTGACGCCGTGCAGCAGAAATCCCAGCACGAGGCTGAGCACGTACACTCCCAGCGCAAAGGCCGCCGTGACGACGATCTGGCTCGTGACCGTGTAGGAGCCGGGGATCAATCCCAATAAGTTGCAAAACAAGATGAACAGGAACAACGTCGTCACGAGCGGAAAAAACCGCAGCCCGTCCTTGCCCATGGTGTCGAGAATGATGCCGCAGATAAATTCCACCAGCACCTCGGCGAGGCTCTGAAGCTTGGTCGGCACGAGACGTTTGGCGGAGGCGGCCGCAATCATCAGCCAGGCCGAGAGGCCTACGACCACCCACATCATCACCACAGCCTTGTTGATGGAAATATCGAACCCGAACAACGAGATGGGAACCAGCTCGTGCAGCTCGAACGGATGAAGCGGGTTGTCCAAGACTTGTCCCTTCCTGCCTCCGATTTTTGGGTAACGATGCTACGACTGCGGCCACCGCTGGGCTGCTCGGTAGGCATTCAGTACTCCGGCAGCAGCACCGAACCCCAGTCCGATCACCAAACCCCACGGACTGGAGGCAAACAGATAGGTGTCGGCGAGCCAGCCAAGGCCCCCTCCTACGATCAAAGCCGCAAGCAATTCGGTTCCGATCCGAACGGCCTGCCCGAGACCCGTGTAAAACGGATCGCTGGAGGGAGGCATATGTGTACCCTCGAGGCAAGCACTCGAACGTGATGCGAGTCAGAAACTCTGCCGGCCGCGGGCGCGCCATTCAATCAAAAACTCAAGGACATTGTCAAGCAACAAGGAGAGCTGTCGAAGCAGAACGATTGGCTTGGGCCGCGGATTCCACCGCCGCGCTGCGGGTCCCTTAAGCTGGCATGGTTCCCTTGCCCTGTGGTACAACCATACCGCCACCGCTGCCGTAAGGCCAGATACCCGGTAGGATTCAGGATATGGTTCCTCCCTCGCGCGCGTCTTACCTGAACGGTTCCCCGCAGCCGCTGGTGCTTTCCATTCCTCAACCGGCCGCCGATCCCTTCGAGCTCTACCGTCGTATCGCCAGACCCGATCGGCCGTCGTTTTTCCTGGAAAGCGGCAAGGGCGGCGCTCTGA
>JBBIOW010000034.1:0-21037 GCA_037443165.1 Nitrospiraceae bacterium
CTGGAGGAGAACTTCATCCTGGACAAAGAGACCAAACCCGCGGACAGGGAAACATCCGCGGTTGTGAAAGGGAGCGCAAAGACCCATGGTTGACATGCTGTCGTTACTGCCGCAATTCGCTCAAGAGCGGTTCGATTCCCGTCACCGGCTCGTCCTGGTCGCAGCTCAACGGGCGAAGCATTTGATTCAGGGCGCTAAGCCGACGGGCACGTCGAAATTCACCAAAGAGACCACGATTGCGTTGGACGAGGTGTTGCGCGGGGAAATCCAGTTCCTCACTGGGAAAGAGGCCCGCGAGGCGCTCAAGGAAGCCAAGCGCAACAGGGAGACCGAGACAGAGCGCATGGCCGTTATGACCGGTGAGGACGCCAGAGAGATCAAGAAAGAACTCAGCGTCTACGTTGATGACTCGGTAAAACCGGCCGCCGAATCGGAAAGCGAAGAGTAACCCGCCATCGTGCAGGCTGAGCCAGCACCCAAGCTTCCTGGAAAGCGGATCGTTCTCGGTGTCACCGGGAGCATCGCCGCCTACAAAGCGGTGGGGTTGCTGCGGTTATTGGTCCGGGAGGGCGCTCAAGTCCATGTGGTGCTGACCGACGCGGCCACGCGTTTCATCACACCGCTCACCTTTGAAGTGCTCTCCGGACGGCCGGTCGCAACCGACCTCTTCGCGGCACACCAGGAGATGCTCCATCTCAGCCTGCCGGAACAGGCCGACGCGGTCGTCGTCGCGCCCGCCACCGCTCATTTTCTTGCCAAAGCTGCGCTCGGCCTCGCGGACGATCTGCTCAGCACGATGCTCCTGACGACCCGCTGCCCCTTGATCATTGCGCCAGCCATGGACGGCGACATGTGGGCGCATCCGACCGTGGTTTCCCATGTGGCCCAACTGAGGCAACGAGGCGCGCTCATTGTCGGGCCTGAAGAGGGCCCGCTGGCCTCCGGCCGAATCGGTCAGGGACGGCTGGCCGAGGAAGCGACGATTCTCGCCGCGATCAAGGCGCAACTCTGTCGAAGGCGGGACTTGGCCGGCGAGCGGGTCCTTGTGTCGGCCGGTCCGACTCAGGAACCCATCGATCCGGTCCGTTTCATTTCAAACCGCTCGTCCGGGAAAATGGGCTATGCGATCGCCGCGGCGGCCTGTGAGCGCGGCGCCGCGGTCACGCTTGTGACCGGACCGACCTGGCTTCCCGTTCCTCCGGGGGTCGACGCCGTTGCCGTCACCACCGCAGAGGAGATGGAAAAAGCGCTGCTGATGCGACTGCCCTGGGCGACCGTCGTCGTGATGGCCGCCGCGGTCGCGGATTTTCGTCCGAAACATCCGGCGGTCCACAAGTTGAAGAAGAGAGACCAGGCGTGGAAATCCTTGGAGTTCGAACCGACCCGTGATATTCTGCACCTGCTGTCTGAACGTCGTACTTCGCAGATCCTGGTCGGCTTTGCCGCCGAGACGGGGGACCTCGGTGCCAATGCGAAGGAAAAGCTCATACACAAGCGCCTCGATCTGATCGTCGCCAACGATGTGAGCGCGAAGGGGCCGGCTTCGGATCCGACATGAACGCGGCGACGCTGTTCGACCGCGATCATCGGGAAATTCGGCTCCCCTTAATGCCTAAACGGGAACTGGCTCATCACATCCTTGATGCGGTCCAACGCCTGCGCTCTCACGCCCAGCAGAGCGGTCCTCAGGCGAACTAGCGGCAAACCGGTATTCGCAATGCCTTCTTCACCTCCTTCCGAAGAGCCTTCTCGGTTGTCGGAGATCCAACGGCTTGCCGCGTTGTTGGCCAGGGATCCGCAGTCGAAGGTTTTTATGCCTTTGGCCGAGGAATATGTGAAAGCCGGCATGTGGCAGGAAGCCGCCGCAGTGCTGGAAGCGGGGCTGCAAATTTATCCGGGGTTCATCACGGCGATGGTGGCGCTGGGGTGCGCCTACGATCATCTCGGACAGACCGCAAAAGCCAAGGCGCTCCTCGAGGATGCGGTCAGGATAAGCCCGGACAATCTAAGAGCGCACCGCACGCTGGCCAAAATTTATGCCGCCGAAGGAGCTAAGGAATCAGCGTTGTGTTCGTGTTCGGTGATCCTGGCGGTCAATCCGCAAGACGAAGAGACATTGGCGCTCAAATCCGCCCTCGACAAACACCCTTCGGTTGTCTCGGTCGAAACCGAGACCTGTCTGCATACAGGGGATCGCCTCGAAGTGTCCCCCGCGTCTGAAGGGCAGGAAGATACTCAATCCGGCGTGACCAGCCCGGCCGCTGACTCTTCACCTTCCATCGGTCACCAGACACCGGGTCAACTGGCACGCCTCGAACATCTGCTTAGAACCATCCAACTCAGGCGTCAGAGTTGAGGCGAGTCTGAACCTTTGTTTGACCCAACCTCGCCAGATTGCTACAATGACCGCCGCAATCCGATTGGAAGGGGGCCGAGAGGAGTGCGGTCTGTGGAGGCACGGACCAGCAGAATCATACATGGTGCGGATGCTTGTGCTCCACGGCCCTAACCTGAATCTGCTGGGAATCCGTGAGCGATCGCTGTACGGGCCCACATCCCTGAAGGCTGTCAATGACGCCATTGCGCGGCTGGCCGAGCAGATAGGGATTCAGGTCGAGATCAGGCAGTCGAACAGCGAAGGTGAACTGGTCACCTGGATCCAAGAGGCCAGGGTCGGATTCGACGGCATCATCATCAACCCGGCCGGGTACACCCATACCAGTGTGGCGATTCGGGATGCGATCGCCGCGGCCGGTTTGCCGACTGTCGAAGTGCATCTGACCAATATTTATCAACGGGAGACGTTCCGACATTACTCCTACGTCGCCGGCGTGGCGCTGGGCCAAGTCTCGGGGTTCGGCCCGACGGGGTATCTGCTGGCGATTCGCGGCTTGCTCGACCATCTGAAATCCACACGGACAGCTCGGCGACCTCCGCGAAAAGGCGGCGGAAAAGCATAAACGGGGCGAGCGAAGGGTGCCCGAGCCGATCTGTGTCCAACAGCCCGCATGGGCGACGACCGTTATCAACGCCATCGATGAAAAGAGAGGAACAGGACAGTGATTTCGACCGCCGATTTTCGCAACGGTGCCCGCATCCAAGTCGAAGGCGAACCTTATTACATCGTAGAGTTTCAGCACGTCAAGCCGGGCAAGGGCGGCGCGTTCGTGCGCACGAAGCTCAAGAGCTATAAGACCGGCAATGTGCTGGATCGCACATTCAGGTCCGGCGAGAAGTTTGAGGAACCCGATCTCGAGGAGCGCGAGATGCAGTTTCTTTACGCGTCGGGGGACTCCTATACGTTCATGGACACGGAGACCTATGAGCAGTTCACCTACGACAGGAAACAGCTGGGGCCGAACGTCGATCTGCTCAAGGAAAACATGGTCGTCAAGATTCTCATCTACGAACACCAACCGATCGCCGTGGAGCTGCCGATTTTCATCGAGCTCAAGGTGGTCGACGCTGAGCCGGGCGTCCGGGGCGACACGGCGTCCGGAGGGAGTAAACCCGCCGTCGTCGAGACCGGCGCCATTATCAAGGTGCCGCTGTATCTCGAGGTCGGGGAGGTCATTAAGATCGATACGAGAACCCGTGAATACGTGGAGCGCGTTCGGTGAGCACATCTCGATCCCGCCCACGGGCGCGTAAAGAGCGCGACCGTCCCATCATTTTGCCTCGGGCTTTCGCCGATGCGGCGAGAGACGGGCCGTTGCTGTCCAGCGATCAAACCAAGCAGATTCAGGAACTCATCGACCTCTTGCGACGCAATCACTTGACGGAGTTGGAGATCGAGCGCGAAGGGACTCGCATCCGGCTTCGGCATGAAACGGTCGTCCGTCCGCAAGCCGCCCCGATCCAGGAAAACCAACCGGCCGCTCAGCCCGCCGCCAGCCAAACGACGAGCGGCCCACCGGTCCAGGATGCCACAGGGTTGGTCACCATCACATCTCCGATCGTCGGAACCTTCTATCGCTCTCCCTCGCCCGACGCCGACCCCTATGTGGAGGAAGGCGATTTCGTCAAGAAAGGGCAGGTGCTCTGTATCGTGGAAGCCATGAAGCTCATGAACGAGATCGAGTCCGAGGTGGATGGGAAAGTCGTGAAGATTTTGGTCGAGAGCACGAAACCGGTGGAATACGGCCAGCCGTTATTTCTCATCGATCCGAAGGCCACGGAGTAGGAACGGGTTCGGGCAAAGGCTCAGGTTGAGCCCTTTAAGAGGGCGCTTGCCGACGGCTGATCCGAGGTTCTTCGCTCAACCCCAGCCTGAACCTTAACCTTGTCTGATTTCGCCGGAGTCTTCCCTTGTTCAAGAAAATCCTCGTCGCCAATCGCGGAGAGATCGCTCTAAGAATCATCCGAGCCTGCAAGGAACTCGGGATCAAGACCGTGGCGATCCACTCCGAGGCCGACGCCAATGCACTGCACACCAGGGTCGCCGACGAGCGGATCTGCGTCGGTCCGGCCGAAGACGCCCTGAGCTATCGCAACATTCCCAACGTCCTCAGCGCGGCCGAGATCACTGGCGCGGACGCCATCCACCCCGGGTACGGGTTCCTTTCGGAGAACGCGCACTTCGCCGAGGTTTGCGAGTCCATCGGGATCAAATTCATCGGACCCACCTCGGAGAACATCGCGCTGATGGGCGACAAAGCCAAGGCGCGGGAAATCGTGGCCCGCCGCGGGCTGCCGGTCACACCGGGCAGTCCCGGCGAAGTACGGAGCGAAGCGGAGGCGCTGGAGGCCGCCAAAGCCATCGGGTTTCCCGTCATCATCAAAGCCTCGGCCGGCGGGGGCGGCCGCGGCATGCGGGTCGTCAATAAAGCCGAGGACCTCGCGCGCGCGTTCCAGGCCGCCCAGGCGGAAGCCAAAGCCACGTTCGGCAACGAAGGGGTCTATCTGGAGCGGTACTTCCTCGAGCCCCGCCATATCGAAGTCCAGATCCTCGCCGATCACCGGGGGCGCGTCGTCTATCTCGGCGAGCGGGATTGCTCCATTCAGCGTCGTCACCAAAAGCTCGTCGAGGAAACCCCATCGCCGGCCGTGGACGAGCGACTTCGGCGGGAGATGGGCCGGGTCGCGGTTGAGGCTGTCAAAGCGGTGCACTACCGCAACGCCGGGACGGTGGAGTTTCTGCTCGACAAGGATCTCAACTTCTTTTTCATGGAGGTCAACGCCCGCATCCAGGTTGAGCATCCCATCACCGAGATGGTCACGGGGATCGACCTGATCAAGGAACAAATCAGGATCGCCGATGGGCAACCGCTGTCGTTCAGGCAGCAGGACATCCAATTGACCGGACATAGTTTCGAATGCCGGATCAATGCCGAGTGTCCGGACAAGTTCACGCCCAGCCCGGGACTGATCACGAAATGGGCTCCGCCGGGCGGCTTCGGCGTCCGGGTGGATTCCGCGATGGAAGCGCAGGCGATGGTCGTTCCATACTATGACTCGATGATCGCAAAACTGATCACTCACGGGCGCGACCGGCAGGAGGCGATGGCGCGCATGAGACGGGCGCTCGACGAGTTCGCGATTGAGGGCATCAAGACCACCATTCCGCTGCATAAAAAGATCTTCAACGATCCCGACTTTCAGAAAGGCCACGTGTCGACGAGTTTTCTTGAGCGGTTCCTCGCGAATCAATCCTCCTGACCGCTTCCGATCGCCTGAGCGCTATGCCCATCCGGTCTTCCTCGCATCCGTTCTTGAAAGGACTCTATTTGATTCTCGACCCGTCCGTCCATCCGGACCGTTCACTTGTGCAGGTATTGCAGGAAGCAGCGGAGCACGGGGTGCGGCTATTCCAATACCGCGACAAGAGCTCTCCGATGCGGGAGGCCTATGAACGTGCGCTGGCTCTGCGGCGCGCCGCGTCGGACGCTGGTTCGTTGTTGATCGTCAACGACCGCTGCGACCTCGCGTTGGCGGTGGACGCCGACGGCGCCCATCTGGGACAGGACGATCTGCCCTTGTCCTATGCCCGATCCTTGCTCGGCCCAGAGAAGATCATCGGCATTTCGACCCACTGCTCCGAACAGGTGAAGGAAGCCGACGAGGGAGGAGCCGACTATGTGGGGTTCGGGCCGATCTTTCCGACCGGAACGAAGCCGGATCACGACCCGGTTGTCGGTCTGGACGGCCTCCGGGCGATTCGTCCGCTGACCGGCCTACCGGTCTTTGCGATCGGTGGCATTACGATCGAGTCCGTCGACTCGATCGTCAAAACTGGAGCCGACGGCGTCTCCGTGATTTCCGCCGTCCTTGCCGCGCCCGATATCGGCCAGGCCGTCCGCGCGTTCATTGCGCGCCTTTCAGCACCAGATCGGCCAGGCTGCTGATACAGTTATCCTCCGCGATCGTGTCGAGCGTCGCTTCCCAGGATTGTCCACCGGACGGTGCGTGCCGAAGGGGACCGAAAACCGGCGCGCCGGCGAGTTCGCGGATTAATTCGACGGTCGAGTCGACCTGCAGTTCGGCAGCCGTCGTTGCCGGTGTCGGAGCAGGCTCGTTCAGCGCGATCGCCAGCACGGTGAGCCCCCGCTGGCGCACCGCCTCGACGGTCAGCAACGCATGGTTCACGCCGCCGAGGCCGGCGCGTCCGACGACCAGCACGGGTGCTCCCAGGCGCGCGATCAAATCCCGTATATCCAGTTGCGGACCGATCGGAACCAGCACGCCGCCGACCCCCTCAACCAACAGAACCGTATGCCTCGCGCGCAAGATCTGAACCGCCTGGGCGATCACACCGACGTCCACAGACAGCCCGGCGCGTCGCGCCGCGGCCAGTGGAGCGAGGGGATCAGGAAAGCGGTAAGGAGCGATCAGGTCGAGAGCGTCGACAACTCCGGCCGCGCACGTCAATCGGTCCGCATCGGACAAGTCCGGCGCATCATGCGCGGCACCCGTTTCGATCGGCTTCATCACGCCGACCGCCAGGCCTCTGTTCTTCAGATGGCGCGCGAGCGCCGAGGTGACGAACGTCTTCCCGACACCGGTATCGGTGCCCGTCACAAAAACGCAGGGAAAGGCAGGAGCATGACCTAAGGACTCGGCCATCGAGCGCTCAACCGGAATTAGACAAGGCGACTGTCGAGATTCCAGACCTGCCCGGAGACATCCCGCCGGAGAGCCAAATGGACGATGGTTTGGGCGACCTCTTCAAGGCTCGGCGATCGCCCGAGCAGATGATCGTCGAGAGTCGCCGCGTCAGGCATGGCCTCACCGGCCAATTCCGTCTTATGCCAGCCTGGATAGACAATATTGACTCTGATATTGGCCCGGCTCCATTCGCGGGCCGCCGTTTTGACCAACCCGAGCAAACCGGCCTTCGAAGCGGCATAGGCGGCTTGGCCTGGACTTCCGTGATCCGCCGCATATGAACCCATGACGATGATGGAGCCGTCCCGCTGGCGCAACATCGGCGCGGCCGCTGCCCGCAGGCAATGAAAGGTTCCTGTCAGATTCGTCTCAATAACCTGTCGCCATTTCTCCAAATCATGGCGGATGAGCAACCCGCTCATGGCCTGCCCGGCGTTGCAGACCAAGACGTCGAGCCGAGCCCAACGATCGACGAAGGCCTGGATCATCGCTCGAACTTGTTCGGCGGACCTCGTATCGGCTCGAAACAGTGCGCCCTCGCCGCCTAAGGAGGAGACCGACGCGCAAGTCAGTTCGGCCTCCTCGCGACGCTCTCTATAATGAATCCCCACGCTCCAACGTTCCTGCGCGAAGGCAAGGCAAACAGCCCGGCCGATGCCCCGCGAGCCTCCGGTGACAAGCACCGTCTTACGAGTTCCAGACCTAGGTGGACGTGGCCGGGATTCCCGGCTGGACGGGTTCAGCATGGCGATGGCGGCATTATCCGGAATGTGAATTGGGATGGCAAGCGACGGCCTGAGCGAACAGCATTCGCGCCGCAGATATCTTGCTGACAGGAAAGGTAGTGTGATACGGTTTTCCCGCGGTCACCAAGATCGGAGTTTGCGCGATGGGTGCTCGTCTCAGAAAGACCGGCTGCGGACTTCTCATCGGGTTCGGCTTCCTTGTGAACCCGGTCTTCGCGTGTGTGGCCGTCGCCGAGGAAGCAGAGGTCATCGCACAATCCGCCGAGTACTTTCCGGACGCGATCGGAAACCGATGGGAGTATCGCGGTCAAATTACGGAAAGCCCTCTTCAAACCATCAACAATAAATTCTTCACCAACGTGTCGATGATCACCGGGACCCGTGTCATAAAAGGGATCACGGTGATGGTCTTTCACGACACCAACGCCGGGAACCACGGGCCGTCTGACAGCTTCTATCGCCGTGACGCAGCCGGGATTGTCTATTACGGCTCTGAGCCCGGCACGCCGTTAGAACAACAATTGGTTCCCTACCAAATCGTGCAGTTTCCCTTGAAGTATCCGTCGTCCTTCCAGCAGTTCGATCGCAAGAAACTGAATTTCGGAACGGATCTCGACGGGGACGGTATCGATGAACAGGTTGACGTGCACGGGGTCGTCAGCGTCATCGGGAGGGAGGCTGTATCCGTCCCGGCCGGTTCCTATTCGGACGCGGTCCGTGTCGAGGCCAAGATGACTCTCCGGATCCACCTCTCCGGTACCGGCAAAACAGCCGTCGGTACGGACGTGATGACCGCCTGGTTCGTCAAGGGGATCGGCTTGGCGAAATATATTGAACGGCAAGAGTTGCCGCCCTTCCGAGCGGATCGAGGATTGGCGACGGAGATCACCGAAGAGCTGGAAAAGGCGGAGATCAAAGCGCCGCCGGCCTCACTCAGCCGGAGCGAATCCTCGACGCAGCGTATTTTCACTGATCACACGGGCGATCATGAACTGCGGCAGATACTCCTCGCCGCCGGCCTTGGCTCCGATTCCTGAGAACCGATGCCCGCCGAACGGCTGCCGGCCTACCAGGGCGCCCGTGATCGGCCGGTTGATGTAGAGATTTCCCACATCGAACAGCCGTCGCGCCGCGAGAATATTGGCGGGACTCCGCGAGTACAGCCCGCCGGTCAGCGCATAGGACGATTGGTTGGCCAAGCGAAGCGCGTCTTCAAACGTCTTCGCCCGCATGACCGCCAGGACCGGCCCGAAGATTTCCTCCTGGGCCAATCGATGTTCGGACCGAATATCCGCGAAGACCGCCGGACCGACGACGTAACCCGGCCCATCGACCTTTCGCTCGATCACCAGCCGTCCTTCCTGCTTGCCGATTTCGATATACTGCCGAACCTTGTCGCGCGCCAGCGCGTCGATTAGCGGCCCCACGCGCGTACCAGGATCCTCAGGGTTTCCGATCGTCAGACTCTCTACGGCGTCGGCCAAGCGCCGCAGGAATACATCATAGACGGATTCATGGACGATGGCCCGAGAACAGGCCGAGCATTTCTGTCCCTGATAGCCGGTGAATGAGGTCACCACGCCGGTGACGGCTTCGTCAAGATCGGCCGTCTCATCGACAATGATGGCGTTCTTGCCTCCCATCTCCGCGATCACCCGCTTTACCATCCGCTGACCGGGTGCGACCCGCGCCGCGCGGGCGACGATGCGAAGTCCGACATCTTTCGAGCCTGTGAAGGCGATCGTCGACACCTCGGGTTCGTCTACCAGGGCTTGACCGAGTTCCGGGCCGCCGACCGCGAGCTGGAGCACCCCTGGAGGCGCCCCGGCCTCGCCGAGAATGCGAACCAGATGATGACCTATGATCGGCGACCGTTCCGACGGTTTGAAGACGACTACGTTGCCGGTGACCAACGCGGCGGAGACCATGCCGGTCGGAATCGCTAGCGGGAAATTCCACGGGGCGATCACAACCGTGAGTCCGCGCGGCTCGTAGACCAGATGATTCAGTTCTCCCGGTTCGCACCCCAAGCGTTTGGGCTGTCCCAGCCGAAGCATCTCCCGCGCGTAGAACTCCAGAAAGTCGATTGCCTCGGTGACATCGGCATCGGCCTCGCGCCACGGCTTGCCGGTTTCGAAGATTTCCCAGGCTGCCAGATCGTATCGCTGCTCGCGCATGAGCGCGGCCGCTTTTTTGAGCACGGCTGCCCGCTGCGCAGGAGGAGTCGCCCGCCAGTCGTCGAACATGCCGAGCGCGGCTCGAACCATGGCCGGCACGTCGGTCGGCTCGGTGGTCTTGATGCGGCCGACGATCTGGTTCGGCTCACTGGGATTCACGGAGACCATTTCGGAGCCGGAGACAGAGACTCCGGGAGAAACATGAGGAGGAAACGTCCCGCCCAATCGTCTTTTCACACGAGCGATACCGTCGCGCATGGCTTCCCGGACCGAGGCACGGGAAAAATCCGAATGGGGCTCGTTCGTGAAACGATCCGGCGACCTCTCCGCTCGATTCTCCGACAGGCTGGGAGGTTGCGGCGGAGCCAACAGACTCTCGAGCGGCTCAGACTCGACATATTCCTTCCGCAAGAACGATTCGTTCGATGTGTTTTCCAACAGCCGCCTGACCAAGTACGCCATGCCGGGCAGCAACTCGCCGACCGGCGCGTAGATCCGAAGGCGCCGGCCCAACGAGGTCACGGCTGCCTGAAAAGGCTCGGCCATGCCGAAGATCATCTGATATTCCCACGCGTGGGATGCGAGGCCCAAGGCTTCCGCCGCCGCCTCGACATGCGCGAGGCTCCGCAGATTGTGGGTGCCGAACGCAGGCCGGATCAGATCGGCATGTTGCAGCAGGATGGCCGTGAGGGATTCGTAGTTCAAATCCGTCTCCGCCTTGTGTTCGAACAGCGGCACGGGCCAGCCCTTTTGCTGGAAGCGGATCGTGTCCGAATCCCAATACGCGCCCTTGACCAACCGAATCGTGATCGGAGCGCCGCGTACGCGGGTCCAGTCGAGAAGGGTTTCGATATCCCTTCGGGTGTCCTTCAGATACGCCTGCAGCGCGAGACCGGCGAAGGGATAGGCACGATAGGCGTCCTCGGAAAGAAGTCGCATGAAAATCGACAGGATCAAATCCTTCGTCTCAACCTGCTCCATGTCGAAAATGATGGAAGCGGGCATGGCCTGGGCCACGTCGAGGAGCGGGCGCAATCGTGCCGCGACCGCGCGGAAGCTGCCGTCAGGATCGATCGGATCGAGCTGCGAATACAGGGCTGAGAGTTTGATCGAAAGCTGGACCCGCGGCAACGCACCGAGATGGGCCCGCTCGAGCAGGGGAGCGGGGAGCCAGGAAACCGCCGCCGCGCCCAAACGGGCAAGGGCCTCTAAACACCGGTCCCGGTAGCGATCGGCTTCCCGTTCGCTGACCGTCGCCTCGCCCAGCAAATCGACGGAGCAGGCGCGTCCGTCGTTCCACAGGCGTTCCAGCACCGGCAACGCCTCGTCGACGGTCGATCCGGCAATGAACGTGCGCGCCATCTGCTCCACCTGATGGCGGATCGATTTCGCCCCCAGGCTCGCGCCAAGCTTCGTGGCGGACAGGGCTTTGATCCCCCACTGGACACCGAAGATCTGGAGGCCGCTCCCGCCAAAATATTCTTCCGCCAGCCTGGCGACCAGTTGATCGTTGCGGAGAGACGGAAGCACGTCGACGAAACGAAACAATTGAACCTTGAAAGCGTCGTCCTTCAAGGCCATGGTGATCAAGCCTTGGGACCACCGCCGCGGGTCGAACAACGCCGGCGCCCGTCCGGCCGAACGCCGAGCCAGATCCTCTCCGATCTGTCTGATCCGAGCTTCGAGAGGTGAAAAGGGAGTGTGCGCGTTCACAGCCCCGCCCGAAGGCAAGAATGGTCCGTGATAAAACTAGTATACATCGATGAGTGATTGTCTTGAAAATTTCGATGAGGTTGGCTAGCATCGGAGCCGCAGACGTTGTCGGCGAACGACAGCGTGACAAAGGCATTCGATGGATCTTGGGCGCAGGAGGAGGCATGAGCCGGACACAGCAGCATTCGCTCGATTATCTCACCATTGTGCTCTTCGCGGCGGTCACGCTGGCGACGTTGGTCGGTGTCCCGCTGTTCGGATATTTCCACGGATTCAATGCGGTCGATTGGATCATGTTGGCGATCCTCTACATGGTGAGCGGACTCGGCATCACCGTGGGCTATCACAGGTTGATCGCCCATCGCAGCTTCGAATGTCCCGAATGGGTGAAAGCCTGTCTGCTGGTTGCAGGCGGGTGGGCGTTGGAAAACTCGGCCTTGCGATGGTGTGCCGATCACATTCGGCACCATGCCCGTTGCGACCAGGAGGAGGATCCTTACAACGCGAAAAAAGGATTCTGGTACAGCCACTGCGGCTGGATTTTTCTCAAATCGCCGCATCGCGATGAGAAATATGAAGTACGTCTCCGCAAGGATCGGGTGGTCATGTGGCAGCACCGCTGGTATGTGCCGATCGTGCTGTCCGGTCTGGCGCTTCCCTTCGTCATCGGCCTGGTCAATGAAGGCTGGATGGGAGGGTTGAGCTGCTTCTTGCTGGCCGGTGTCTGCCGGACCTTTTTGGTGTTAAACTCGACGTTCTGCATCAATTCGATCTGTCATCTTTGGGGCTCCCAACCGCACGGGAACTTCGACAGCAGCCGCGACTGCTGGTTCATTTCGTTGCTGACATTCGGCGAAGGCTATCATAACTATCACCACACGTATCTGCGCGACTACCGCAACGGACCCAAGTGGTATAACTTCGACCCTTCGAAGTGGCTGATCTATAGCTTGTCGCTGATAGGGTTGGCCTCCAACCTCCAGCGGCAGAAATCGTAACGATCACTCCCCCCGACATCGACTTCATGCGTCCCGCTCGGCCCAGCCTAGCCTGGGCCGAGAGACCCATTTCTTTTTCCTCGCTTCATCGCTTATGATGGAATGTGCTCAGGTCGTATGGAACGGGCGCTCCCAGGCACCGTTCGAGAGGAACGTGGTGTCATGCCTGAAATGAATCCAGGACCCGCGGCCCAGGGTGGTCAAAATCTCATCCCTGGCGTCAAGAAGGTGATCGCCGTCAGCAGCGGCAAGGGCGGCGTGGGTAAGTCCACCGTCGCGGTCAACCTGGCGGTCGCGCTGAGCTTGGACGGTTCGAAGGTCGGCCTGCTGGACGCCGACATTTACGGCCCCAACACCCCGATGATGATGGGGGTGGAAAAGCCGCCCGAGCAGAAAGACGGCAAGATCGCGCCGGCCGAGAGCCATGGCGTCAAACTGATTTCGATGGGGCTCTTCGTCCCGGAAGAGACGGCGGTCGTCTGGCGCGGCCCCATGGTGCACACAGCAATCCAGCAGTTCTTTCGTGATGTCCTCTGGGGGGAGCTGGACTATCTGCTGATCGATCTCCCGCCCGGCACCGGCGACGCGCAACTGACGCTCTCCCAACTTGTTCCCCTCTCCGGCGCCGTCGCCGTGACCACCCCGCAGGAAGTTGCGTTGCACGACGTGCGCAAGGGCCTGATGATGTTCCAGAAAGTCAATGTCCCTTTGCTGGGTATCATCGAGAACATGAGCTACTTCGTGTGCGGCCACTGCGGGCACCGGACCGACATCTTCTCGTACGGAGGCGGGGAACGAGCGGCCGAAAAACTGGGCGTGCCGTTTCTGGGCAGGATTCCCATCGATCCCGCGATCCGAGACGGAGGCGACACCGGCAGACCGATCGTCACGGCCGACCCTCAATCGCCGCAGGCGGCCGCTTTCCGCGACATCGCGGCCAAGATCGCGGCTCGGCTCAAGGAAGCGGGCGCGGGCGGAGAAGGACAGGGCGTCGAGCGCCTGCTGAAGAAAATCAAAGAACCGTTGGCTGGCAAGTAGTCTGATGGCAAGCCGGCGGGGAAAGATAATCGGAGGATCAAAGCCCAAGGTGCGTTCTCGACGCGGCCGGAGCATGAAGCACGGCGCGTCGCTTTTCAAGCGAGGGTAGGAGGTCGTATGGCGGATTTTGTGAGAGTCGCGGGCACGTCCGACATCGCTCCGGGGAGCGGGATGGTCGCCGAGGCCAACGGGCAATCCATCGCCGTGTTCAACGTCGACGGCACCTATTATGCAATCGACAACACCTGTGTCCACCGCGGCGGCCCGCTCGGCGAAGGCGATCTGGATGGAGAAGTGGTGACCTGTCCCTGGCATGGCTGGCAGTTCAATGTGAAAACCGGAGTGTCGGTGAACAACCCTTCCGCTTGCGTCAAGTCCTACCCGGTGAAAGTCGAGGGGACAGACATCAAAGTGCTCCTCTGATCTTTTCTTTCCGGCACCGTCTCGCCTTCTTTGTTCCCTGCCGATCCCAGGAAAAGTCTGATCCCGTGCCGAGACTCTGCGGACTTGTACGGGTCTCCTCCGTCCGTGCATAATACCTTCGCATGGACCGCGCCGACCTGCTGTCGCTGTATCGCCAGATGCTCCTGATCCGCCGGTTCGAAGAGAAGTCGGCGGAGATGTACGCCCTCGCCAAGATCGCCGGATTCCTTCATCTCTACATCGGAGAAGAAGCCGTCGCCGTCGGCGCGATCGCAGCCATCCGCCCAGACGACTATGTCATCAGCGCCTACCGCGATCACGGCCACTGTCTTGCGCGCGGATCGGATCCCGGCAAAGTGATGGCCGAGCTGTTCGGCAAAGCCACCGGCCTGTGCAAGGGGAAAGGCGGCTCGATGCATCTCGTGGACGTGGAACGCCGCTTCATGGGCGGGTACGCGATCGTCGGCGGGCACATCCCGCTGGCGACGGGTCTGGCCTTCGCGGTCAAATATCAAAAGCTCGACCAAGTCGTTCTGTGCTTTTTCGGGGAGGGAGCCGTGCCCAGCGGCCATGCACACGAAGCGTTCAACCTCGCGGCCCTTTGGAAGTTACCGGTGATTATGATCTGCGAGAACAACCGGTATGGGATGGGAACACCGATGCAGCGGGCTATTGCGCTGTATTCCGACGTCGCAGAAACGGCGCGTTCGTACGGCATCATGGCCGAGCGTGTCGACGGTATGGATGTGCTGGCCGTCCGGGCTCTGATGCAAAAAGTGGTCGAGCAGGTCCGCGCTGGGCAAGGCCCCTTCTTCGTCGAGGCGATGACCTATCGGTTCATGGGCCATTCGATGGCGGACCCGGCGCACGGCCACTATCGCACGAAAGAAGAAGTCGAGGAATACCGGAAACGCGACCCGCTGCTGCTCCTCAAAGAGACGATCGTGACGAACTGCCTGGGGACGGAGGCTGATTTCAAAGCGCTCGAGCGGGAGGTGAACGACATCGTAGACGCCGCCGTCCGGTTCGCCGAGGAAAGCCCGTTCCCCGAGCCTCGCGAACTCTACACCGACGTGCTGGTCGAGGAGTGACCGTGCCGACCGAGTTGTCCTATCGTGAAGCACTCAATCAGGCCATGCGCGAAGAAATGCGCCGTGACCCGCGCGTGTTCCTGATCGGCGAAGAAGTCGGCTACTATCAGGGCGCCTTCAAGGTCAGCAAGGGGTTTGTCGAGGAATTTGGCCCTCAACGAGTCCTGGACACGCCGATCACCGAAGCCGGCTTTACCGGACTGGCCATCGGGGCGGCGATGGCGGGTTTGCGTCCGATCGTCGAGCTGATGACGTTCAATTTCGGCATCCTGGCCCTCGATCAGATCGTCAACAACGCCGCCAAGATCCGGTACATGTCCGGCGGCCAATTGTCGGTGCCCATGGTGATCCGGGGACCGGGGAGCGCCGCCCACCAACTGGCCGCGCAACATTCGCAGAGTCTCGAAGCCTGGTTCTGTCACGTGCCGGGACTCAAAGTGATTGCGCCGGCGACGCCGCACGACGCCAAGGGTCTACTGAAAAGCGCCATCCGCGACCCGAATCTGGTCATTTTCATCGAGGCCCAGCTCCTCTACGGCACCAAAGGAGAAGTCGGGGATGGCGAGTATACGATTCCGATCGGTCGGGCCGAGGTCAAGCGTCGAGGACAGGACGTGACAATCGTGGCCTACTCGAAGATGCTGCTGGTGGCCTTGGAAGTGGCCGAGGAATTGAGCAAGGAAGGGCTCCAGGCCGAAGTGATCGATCCGCGCACGTTGAAGCCTCTGGACTTGGCGACGATCGTCGAGTCGGTAAAGAAAACCGGTCGTCTGGTGATCGTTGAGGAAGGATGGCGTTTCTGCGGATTGGGTGCGCAGATCGCCGACAGCGTGTATGCCGCGGCCTTCGATTACCTGGATGCCCCGATCGTGCGCGTCACCGGCGAAGATGTCCCGATGCCGTACAGCCGGCCGCTGGAAGATGCCGCGATTCCAGACAAGACCCGGGTTATGGAAGCGGTCAAACGGGTGACGTATCGAGGATAAGCAGGGAGGAACGACGTATGGCCGGACAATCCGACACGATGGGGCACATCGAAATCACCGAGACCCTGGTTCGCCTCTACGTGTTCCTGACTCAATATCTGGACCGTTGTTTGGACGAGGCGGCACGGAAGGCCTACCCAGATGAGGAGCTGGAGGCGCATCTCTCTTCGACTCGGTCCAAGATGGCGGAGATACTGAGGGTGAATCCGGTGGTGAAGGGCAAGGTCGAACAAGAATGCGACCGAGTCTTTGCCTTGGGCGCCGCCTGTCCAAAGGGCGGAACGGGGAAGGCCTCCGTGTTGGAAGAGTTGAAGGCCGAGCGCGCGGTGCTGAAAAACAAGACGATCGCGTTGAGCGATCTCCTGGCCGTTTTCCGTGCGCAATAACACCTGCACAAGATCACCGCAGACCTGATGGCACGCGACCTCACCGAGAGGTATCAACTAGCCGGATTCGACGCTTGCGAGCGTGGCTTCAACCGTCCGGTCGACATCGAGCACGTCGGCGATGGGTACCGTGCCGTCTTTCGGTACGAAGCGGAGTTCCTGGCCACCGACGAGAAAGTCACCCGGGAAGCCGCGCTGGCCGAATTGGTTCGCATGCTGCAGGCGCGAGGCTACTCGCAGCTCCGGAGCCAGGTGAGTTTCAAGAACGGCGCCTATTTGGGGTCGCAACAACCCTGGGTCGAGCATCCGGACCGGACCGGGGGGCCGAGCACACCGCCGGACCGTTGGGGCTGTTCGGATGGCTACGCCGGCGATTCAATCCGAGACTCGGCGATCGGTGGTAAGCTGAACACAAGGAGCGGTCCATGGCGAGTCGTGTCGTGATGCCGAAACTGACGGACACAATGGAAGAAGGCGTCGTCGTCAAATGGAAGAAACACGAAGGCGACAAGGTGGCGGCCGGCGATGTTCTGGCCGAAATTGAAACGGATAAAGCGGTTATGGATCTCGAGGCCTTCGCTTCCGGCATCCTTCGCAAGATTCTGGTCCGCGAAGGCGAAACCGTCAAATCCGGCACCCTGATCGGAGTGATCGCGGAAGCCGACGAGGATATCACCGCCGCCCTGGCCGACCGTATCGAGGCCGCGCCCTCGACA
Organism: Nitrospiraceae bacterium; assembly: GCA_037443165.1. GTDB lineage: Bacteria > Nitrospirota > Nitrospiria > Nitrospirales > Nitrospiraceae > DATLZU01. The sequence continues at coordinate 17,379 of JBBIOW010000034.1, forward strand.
AAGGCCGAGAAGCTGGTCCCGTCCAAGCCGCTGTCCGAGGCTTCGCCCGCAGCCGCGGAACCGGTCGCCAAACCGACGCGTATCCTTGCCTCCCCACGCGCGAAGGCCTTGGCCGCCGAGAAGGGCGTCGATCTGTCCACCATCACGGGCACCGGCCCTGATGGGCGGATCGTCGAGGAAGACGTGTTGAAGGCGGCGGCCGCAGCCGGACCGGCTCCATCCGCCGGCGTCGATGTCCCGCTGAGCCAGATGCGCAAAGCCATTGTACGGGCCACCACGCAGAGCAAGGCGCCGGTCCCGCATTTTTACCTCACGACCGAAATCGATATGGAAGAGGCCGAACGGCTGCGCCAGCAGTTCAAACACAGCCGCTTGACGCATCCGAGCGTGACGGATCTCTTGATCAAGGCCGCGGCGCTGGCGCTCACCAAACATCCGGAGATCAACGTCTCCTTCACAGGCGAGGCCATCCGCCGGCACGGCTCGATCGACATCGGCATCGCCGTCGGGATGGACGACGGGCTCGTCGCGCCGGTCATCCGGAACTGCGGCACCAAGTCGCTCGAACAGATCGCGATCGAGTCGCGCTCGTTGATCGAGCGGGCGCGCAACAAACGCCTGCAACCGCCGGAGTACACAGGAGCCACGTTCACGATTTCCAACCTGGGGATGTTCGAGGTGGAGAACTTCATCGCCGTGCTCATGCCTCCTGAAGCCGCGGCCCTGGCCGTCGGAGCCATTCGCGACGTGCCAGTGGCGGAGGAGGGGATCGTGAAAAGCGGCCGGCGCATGAAGGTCACCATGTCCTGCGACCATCGCGCCATCGACGGCATGCAAGGGGCGCAGTTTCTGAAAGAATTCAAGCGCATCCTGGAACATCCTCTAGAATTGATCCTGCCGAAGGAGCAGTGATGAGCTTCGTGCCGCTATCTGAAGTGCGGAAGGTCGATGGGCGGGCGCTCTCATCCAGTAGCCAGATCCGCCGTCTTCCCCCTTGGTTCAGGGTCCGCATCCAGCAGGGGCCGAACTACCAGGACATTCGGCGGATCATGGATACGCTCGATCTCCATACCATCTGCGAGGAAGCGCGTTGTCCGAACGTCTGGGAATGTTGGAACGCTCGAACGGCGACCTTTTTGATCCTGGGCAACATCTGCACCCGCCGGTGCCACTATTGCGCAGTGACGACGGGGCGGCCCCATTCGCTTGACCTCGAAGAACCGAGGCGCGTCGCCGAGGCCGTCCAAGCCTTGGGACTGCGGCATGCCGTGATCACCTCCGTCAACCGGGACGAGCTGGAAGACGGCGGAGCGTCCATCTTCGCCGAGACCATCCGGGAGATCAGACGATTGACTCCGACCTGCGCGGTGGAGGTCCTCATCCCGGACTTCGAAGGAGAGGAAACGGCATTGGCGACGGTCGCAGCGGAGAAGCCGGATATCCTCAACCACAACATCGAAACGGTGCGCCGGCTGTTTTCGTCCATCCGGCCGCAGGGGAAATATCGACGATCGATCGAGTTGTTGTATCGTGCCAAGAAGATGGGGATGCGAACCAAGTCGGGCCTGATCGTCGGGATGGGCGAGACCATGGAGGAAGTGCGGGATGTCATGCGAGACCTTCGGTCGGTCGGCTGCGACATCATCACGATCGGCCAGTACCTCCAACCCAGCAAACAGCACCTGCCGGTCGCCCGTTTCTATCATCCCGACGAGTTCGCCGCGTTGAAAGCCGAGGGACTGGCGATGGGGTTTACCCATGTCGAATCGGGGCCGCTGGTGCGCAGTTCCTACCACGCTGCAGAGCAGAGCGGCGATGGTCACGGGCCTCTGGATGGGCGCACGGTTTAGACGTAGCCCGTACGCGCATTATCCTGCCTTTTACTTCCGCCCGTGCGGGCTATGAGGTTCTCCTTCCTTCAGGTCGCCGGCTTGCGAGTCACAGTTTCATCTTTTTCGCAATTTCCGACAGGTCTTTCGGATACAGCACAATCTCAATACGGCGGTTCGCCGTGCGACCTGCTTCAGTCTCGTTGCTCGCGATCGGCTGCGTATCGGCATAGCCGACCGCCGACAAGTTGGCGGGATTCACGCCGCCCTCTTCGATGAGGTAGCGCACGACGCTGGTGGCGCGCGCGGTGGACAATTCCCAGTTGGTCGGGATGCGGTCTTTGAGCTTCGCGCCGATCGCCACGTTGTCGGTATGACCTTCGATCCGGATTTGCTTGTCCGTCACCTTCTTCAAAATCTCGCTTACCTGCTTGAGCACCTTGAGCCCGGCCGGTTTGACCTTCGCCTGACCGGAGTCGAACAGCACACGGTCCACCATGTTGATCGTGAGCCGGTCCCGAACCTGCTTGATGGTAATGTCCCCCTTCGCAATTTCGGCCTGCAGGGACCTGGTCAGATCTTCGTGCGTCTTGGTGAGACGCTGAATCTCCGCTTCCTTGGCCGCGCGATCCTGTTCCAAACGGGCTTTCTCTTCCGCCTCAGCCCTCAACCGCTCTTGCTCCTGCTCGAGCGAGGCTTGAAGCTTGCCAAGGTCCTGAAGCGTCTGGTCGCGCTCAGTCCGAACCCGGGCGGCCTCCGCAGTGACGGCCGCCAGCTCACTGGTCAGGGCCGCGACGCGCTGCTTGCTTTGCTCCACCTCCTGAGTCAGCGCCGAAAGCTTGGTTGCCAGGCTTTCTCGATCCGCCGCGGCTTGGCGCAGCGTGCCGATTTCCCGGTCCCGCTCTGACAGCCGCTTTTCGAGGTCTTTGGCCCGCGCGCTTTCCGTCTCCAGCTCTCCGGCGCGTTTCTGGAGTCTGGCGATTTCATCTTGTGCGGTGGTGGTCCCGGCCAACAGCCGCTGTTTATCCTGCTGCAACGCGTCGGTTTTCGTTTGCTCGGCAGCGAGCTTCGTCTCCAGCTCGCGCGCCTGATCCCGGGCCTGAGCCAGCGCAGCTGTCGCCTGTTCCTTTTCTTTTTCGATGACCGCCAGGCGAGCGGTCGCGTCCTCAAAGGCCTTTCTGGCGTTGCTCAATTCCTGCTGAAGCGTCGCGATTTCGTCCGCTGCGTGTTTTCTGAATTGCTCGGCCTCGGCGGCCGCCTGTTGCTTGAAGGCTTCAAATGCCGCGGAGGTCTGGGTCGAGGCTTTTCGAGCCTGGGCGAGCTCTCCCAGTGTCTGTCTATAGCGTTCCCCGCTGACGCACCCGCTCACCGTCACAGCGCACAACAGGGCCAGCGCACACGCTCTGTGGTTCATGTTGACCTCCTCACTCAATTCCATGTGGGTTGTCTGTCTGCTCGTTCTCGCGTTCCTCTTGTGGAACCGGGTCCGCGTGGTACTCACCCGCGCTAAGCTCCCCCAACGCGGCTCGGTTATGAGGAACCCTTGGGAATTGAGCAACGACAATGCCACGAGCCGGCAACTGCCGATGGACGGAATTTAAAAGGACCTTCCAAATCCGGGCTTGTATGAGCACCCCTACAGAGCGTGCCAAAACTGCACATCCGAGCGGTGCTATGCTTATTTCAGCGTTTCCTCGACGACGATCAAAAAACGGAAGTTCGGCCGGAGAACATCAGCGGCAAGACCGTGGAGGAGTGGCGGGTGTCTCGGCATCGAAAGCGATTTAAACGGAGGAGGCCCTATGGTTCCCCGGTGCGCGATAGCCTGTC
>JBBIOW010000035.1:0-20748 GCA_037443165.1 Nitrospiraceae bacterium
CCGAGCAGTCCTCCAACGAGGATAAAGATCATCAGCACCCACGGTGACTTTCTCATCTCTACCCTCCTGGCTTCGGTCTGCGTAGTCGCACGGAGCCGGTGGCTGGCACCATAGCGAAACACCTGGGTGAAGTCAACAAAATGGACCGAAGCTGGCGTTGGACGAAGAACGAGTCCTACGCGAGGCGATCGAGGAGCGATGGCTTCCGTCGTTCCTCGTGCGCAAGAGCAAGAGGAGGTCCCGCCGCCTGTCCGGTGCCGAAGCCGATTGGACCGGGGGCAACAGGCCGTCTTACACGGAGAATGCCTTGACTTCTTACCGGGCCGTTGTTTAGACTGCCCGATGCTCTTTTTGTAGCTCTTTCGAGGACATCGAAGCCCTGCCGGACGCATCGTCCAAGCTGGTTTCCAACGGTTCCTGCTCATGCTCGACGCGCTGAGTGAAAAACTCGAGAAGATTGTCCGTAAGCTCCGCGGACATGGCGTTCTGACCGAACAGAACATCGCGGAGGTGTTGAAAGAAGTCCGACTCATCCTGCTTGAAGCGGATGTCAACTTCAAGATCGTCAAGGATTTCATCGACCGGGTCCGCGAGAAGGCGGTCGGCCAGGCGGTGCTGCAGAGTCTGACGCCCGGTCATCAGGTGGTGAAGATCGTCTGGGACGAGTTGCGCGAGATGATGGGCCGGGAGAAATCCGGTTTCAGTCTCGCCTCGGTTCCGCCGACGATCGTGATGATGGTCGGGTTACAGGGCGCAGGAAAGACGACGACGTGCGGCAAGCTAGCCCGACTGTTCAAGCAGCAAGGCCGGCGGGTCTTGCTCGTTGCGGCCGATCCCAGGCGGCCAGCGGCCGGCGATCAGTTGGCCATCCTGGGCCGTGATCTGGGCGTCGAAGTCCATCGGTTCGACCAAGCCGACGCGTCTCAGGCTGACGTGGTCCGAATCTGCCGGGAGGGAGTCGAGCGAGGCCGTGACCAGGGCTACGACCTGGTCATCCTTGACACTGGCGGACGGTTGCATGTCGACGATGAGTTGATGGCCGAGTTGGCTGCGGTCAAGCAGGCGGTGGAACCGCATGAAGTGTTGTTGGTCGCCGATGTGATGACCGGTCAGGACGCGGTGAACATGGCGAGCCGATTCGACCAGCGGGTCGGGTTGACGGGCGTCATTCTGACGAAGGTCGAAGGAGACGCAAGAGGCGGCGCGGTGCTCTCCATTCGTGCGGTGACCGGCAAACCGATTAAGTTTCTCGGTGTAGGGGAGAAGCTAGACGCGCTGGAGGCGTTCCATCCGGACCGGATGGCCTCGCGCCTTCTAGGCATGGGCGACGTCCTGTCGCTCGTCGAGAAGGCCCAGGAAGCCTATACGCGCGAACAGGCGGAGGCGGCTGAGAAGAGACTGACCGGTGACGGTTTTACGCTGGAAGATTTTCGCGAACAGCTCGGGCAGGTGAATCGTATCGGATCGTTCGAGCAGATCCTTGGCATGTTGCCGGGCGGTCAGCGGTTGAAGGATCTGGCGCAGAACGGGTTGCCGGAGCGGGAAGTGAAGCGCGTGGTCGCGATGATCGATTCCATGACGCCTCGAGAGCGCCGTGACCACACCATTATTAATGGAAGCCGGAAAAAGCGCATTGCCCGGGGCAGCGGGACCAGCGTGCAAGAGGTCAACCGATTATTGAAGCAGTTCCTGACCGCGCGAAAAATGATGAAAGCGATGACTGGCGCAGGAAGCCGGCGGCATCTTGCGCGGTTGATGCGGTCGATGTAAAGCAGAGGAGCCGTCGGCGGTCAGCATGAGACGAAATTCCGGCTGACGGCTGGCACCCGTTTGATAAAGGAGGATACAGGTGGCGGTTCATTTGCGATTGGCGAGGGCCGGACGACATAAACGTCCCTTTTACCGAGTGGTGGCGGCGGATTCGCGGATGCCCAGGGACGGAAGGTTCTTGGAGATCTTGGGCACCTTCGACCCATTGAAAAATCCAGCCTTGCCGGAACTCAAGCAGGAACGGGTGCTCAAGTGGCTCAAGCAGGGTGCCCAGCCGACTGTGACGGTCCGAACCCTGCTCCGTCGTTCCGGAGTCTGGCAGCAGTTTGAAAGTGAACGAGCCGCGGCAAAGAAGGCGTCGTAAAAAAAGGCGGTCAGCGGTCACCGCTTGGCCATCAATGCTGAAGACCGATAGCTGTTGATTGTCAACGACTCGCCGGAGTCGGCGATGGATGACTCGTTGGATCTTGTCACGATCGGCAAAATCGAGAAGCCATTCGGCCTTTACGGTGAAGTCCGGGTGCGGTCGTTGAGCGATGTTCCCGGCCGGTTCGAAACGCTTTCCCGCGCAGTCCTGCGCTTGACGTCTGGACAGGTGCTCGCAACCGCGGTGAAAAGAGTACGACCCAGTGGCGGGTCATATATCATCGGGTTCGAGGCGCTCACGACGCCGGAGCAAGCCGCGGCGTTTCGCGGCGGCCTGATTCAAATTCCTCGAAGCGAAAGTCCCGCCTTGCCTGAGGGTCAATATTACGAATACGAACTCATTGGCATGCAGGTCAAGACCGAACTGGGCGAATCTCTGGGGACGCTCGAAGAGGTGTGGGAATTGCCTGCTAACCATGTCTTTGTCGTCCGTCGGCAGGGCCGGGAAGTTCTGATTCCTGCGACGAAGGATGTCGTAGCGTCGGTAAACGTCGCCGACCGGATCATGACGATTCGTCCGATTGGAGGACTTGCGGAGTATCGAGATGCGGTGTGACATTCTGACCTTGTTCCCCGAGATGGTGACGCCTGTACTAGGCCAGAGCATCCTCAAACGGGCCCAAGAGAAAGGTCTGCTGGAAGTCCGTGTCCGCAACCTGCGCGACTATACGTTCGATCGGCACAAGGTCGCCGACGATGTCCCGTACGGCGGCGGCGCCGGTATGGTGATGAAGGCCGAGCCCATCTTCCGGGCCGTCGACGCGCTCCGGGAGGAATACGGCCAAGCCGGCGACGGAAGCGTTGCCCTTCGTGTGCTCATGCCTACGCCCCAAGGACGATTGTTCACGCAGGATTACGCTCGAAATCTCGCGAGTGAGCGCCGACGGCTCGTCTTCCTCTGCGGCCATTATGAAGGCATCGACGAGAGGGTCCGTTTGGGGTTAAACCCCGAGGAAGTGTCGCTCGGAGACTATGTACTGACGGGAGGAGAGCTGCCGGCGCTGGTGATCATCGATGCGGCGGCCAGACTGGTGCCCGGGGTATTGGGCGATCCGGAGTCGGTGGCGCACGAGTCGTTCACCGATGCGTTGTTGGATTATCCGCAGTACACGCGGCCACTGGAGGTGCGCGGACTGACTGTGCCCGAGGTGTTGCTGTCCGGGCACCACGAGGCGATCAGGATCTGGCGGCGGCGTGAAGCCTTGCGGAACACCTATTTGAAGCGCCCGGACCTGCTACAGGACCGAGTCTTCAACGAAGAAGATCAACGATTGCTCGATGAAATCGTCCGCGAAAGCGCCAAAGCGGCGCCGGTGCGGTGCGGGGAGGAGGGATAGCGTCATGAATCGGTTGGAACGGATCCAACGATCGCTGACCAAGAAGACGGTGCCCAACTTCGAGATCGGGGATACCGTTCGCGTTCATGCGAAAGTGGTCGAAGGCGAAAAAGAACGCATCCAGGTCTTCGAGGGCGTGGTGATCGGCCGGAAGGGGTCGTTGAACAGCGAGACCTTTGCGGTACGGAAAATTTCATACGGTGTCGGGGTGGAACGGATTTTTCCGATCCATTCGCCGGTCGTTACGCGTATCGATGTAGTCCGTCAAGGCAAGGTGCGCCGGGCAAAGCTGTATTATCTGCGGCACAAGAAGGGCAAGACGGCGAAAGTCGAGGAGCGGGAGTTTTCGGGAGAATCGAAATCTCCCGGAAGCGGGGCCCGTTCCCGTCAAGGGCTGAAGAGGTTCGGCTCGACGATCGTCCTCGCGGCGCCGCCCGTTTCCGGTGTTGCCGGTCTGGAGTAACCCTCGGTGGGACTCACCGACGAATTTGAGGCGGAGGCTCGGCGATGCGGCTACCGCCGCATCGCCGGTGTGGACGAGGCAGGCCGAGGGCCGCTTGCTGGTCCGGTTGTGGCCGCCGCCGTCATCCTTCCGTGTCGTTGTCGGGTCCCCGGTCTGAACGACTCCAAACAGGTTCCCGTGTCCGAGCGGGAACGACTATACGAGGAAATTCTCCGCCGCGCGGTCGGCGTGGGTATCAGTTCGGCCAGCGGGCGCGAAATTGATGCTCTGAATATACTGGAGGCGACCCGGCTGGCTATGGCGCGCGCGGTCGGCGCGCTCGACCCGTCTCCGGATTTTCTCCTCATCGACGCAGTGGCGCTTCCGCTGGTGGGGCTGCCGCAGCGTCCGATCATCAAGGGCGACGGGTTATCCCCCTCCATCGCGGCAGCGTCGATTGTCGCCAAAGTCACCAGAGATCGTCTGATGGCCGACTATCATCGGGCCTATCCACAGTACAATTTTCTGGCCCACAAGGGCTACGGCACGCCGGAGCATCTTCGGTTGCTTGCGGAGTACGGACCATGCGAGATCCATCGGCGGACCTTTCGTCCTGTCCAAGAATGTCTGGCAGGACGACCCTCCGCTCTTCGCATGTGAATGTGAAGACGCATCGGGTGCGGGAGGGCGCGGTTCTCACGGATCGAGATGATCGACAGGCGGCGCAGCTTCGGCCAGCATGCTGAATCGGAAGCCGAACGGTACTTGCGACGGAAGGGATATCGTATCCTCGCCCGGAACGTTCGGTCTTCGGGCGGCGAAATCGATCTCGTGGCGCAGGACGGCCCCGTGTTGGTGTTCATCGAAGTCAAAGCTCGTCGAACGTCCGCCTTCGGAGGGGCGGTCTATGCGGTGCATGAGCGGAAGCGGACACGCCTGGTGCGGCTGGCGGCGCAGTATCTCGCTCGGCACCGGTTGCGACAGCCTGCTTGTCGGTTCGATGTCGTGCTTCTGCAGGATGAAGAACATGAAGGCAGACAGATCCAACATATCGAAAACGCGTTCGAGGTACCTGGAGAAGATCTGCGGTGGTAAACGGCTGGCCAGAGGCGAGCGGCGAGGAGCCGGGAGTGGCGGAGAAAGAGCCGCTGTTTAGCCTCCATGCGATACTTCCTTGCGCTGCCTGCCACTCGCCTCGCACCGTGGCTTCATGATGATCCAACTCTTCCATGTCTCCAAATACTATGACCGTCGGCCGGCACTCTCCAATGTCAGTCTTGAAATCGAGAAGGGCGAATTTGTGGTGCTCATGGGCGCCAGCGGGGCGGGGAAGTCGACCTTGTTGAAGCTGCTCATCGCTGCGGAGCGACCCGATGAAGGGCAGATTTTGGTTCAAGGCCGGAACGTCGCCAAGTTGAGGGGGTCGGAGATCCCGTATCTGCGGCGGAAAGTAGGGATTGTCTTTCAGGATTTCCGGTTGTTGCCGAAGAAGACGGTGTTTGAGAACGTGGCGCTGCCGCTGATGGTGCAGGGAACCGCGGGGTTTGAGATTCGACGCAAAGTCACGGAAGCGCTGAAAGCCGTCGGAGTGGATCACAAAAGAGAGCAATTTCCGCGCAGCCTGTCGGCCGGAGAGCAGCAGCGTGCCTGTATCGCGCGCGCGATCGTCAACGGTCCGATCATTCTGTTGGCGGATGAACCGACCGGCAACCTGGACCCAGAGTTGACGAGCGAGATCATCGAGCTGTTCAAGTTGATCAATGCGCGGGGAACGACGGTCATGGTGGCGACCCACGATCCCCAGGTCATGGCGCAGGTCAACCGGCGGATCGTGACGCTGATGGAGGGCAAGCTGGTCGCGGACCAGCGGCTTGGAGGATGAGGCGGGCGTTCTATCTCCTCAGAGAGGCTTTCGCCAATGTGCGCATCAATCGAACGACCACCGTGGTCGCGGTGGCGACCACGGCGTTCACGTTGGCGTGCGTTGGGGTGTTTCTGTTGCTCTATGTCAATCTGCGCACCGTCGCGGGCTCCCTCCAGGAAGACATCAGGGTGATGGTCTACCTTGACGACGGTCTCGCCGGAGAGACGTTGTCCGAGATCGAACAACGCCTCAAGGCGGACCGGGCGGTAGCGTCGCTGACCTACGTCTCCAAGGAGCGGGCCTTGGCCGAGTTTCAGGCCCAATTTCCGTCCGAATCCCATCTGCTGGAAGGGTTGGGCCAGAACCCGCTGCCGGCGTCTTTCGAGATCACGTTGGCTCCGCAATTCCGCTCTTCAGACTCGGTGAAACGGTGGGCGGAACGCATCCAGACGCTCCCCGGCGTCGCCCAGGTCGAATATAGCCGAGACTTGATCGAGACGCTTGCGCGCATCATTCGCCATATCGAGCTGGCGGCGATCGCGGCGGGCGTCATTCTCTCCACCGCGTCCGTGACGATCATCGCCAACACGATCCGGTTGACGCTGTACACGCGGCGAGACGAGATCGAAATCCTCCGGCTGATCGGGGCCACGCGGGCGTTTATCAGAATTCCTTATCTCCTGGAGGGAGCCTTCCTGGGCGGTTTCGGCAGCGCGTTGTCCTTGGCGATCTTGAAGGCAGGGTTCGAGTTCGTCCGGCACCAGGTTGAATCGACGGGCCGCTTTCTGAAGGTGGAATCCTGGTTGAGTTTCTTCCCCGTTCATCTCTGTCTGCTCCTCGTGCTGGCGGGTGTGCTGCTGGGATTTGTCGGCAGCTTCGTCTCGCTGTCGAGGTTCGGGGAGGCGCGATCGTGATGCCACGCTACCCAGTTCCGGTCGCCATTGCGCTTGCGTGGATGGTGATCGCGGCTCCGCCGCTTCAGGCCGAGAAGGAGCGACACGATCCCATCACGCAAAAGATCGAGCGGGAACGCAAAACCCTGGAGCAGCTTAAGGGCAAGATCGAGGAAAAACGGAAGCGGGCGGACGAAGCCGAGAAGCAGCGGGAGTCGATCCTTCAGGGTATTCAGACTCTCGACGAACGGCTCATGCGCTATCGGCAGGAACGACAGGAGATCGACCGCAAGCTCAGAAAAAAGGATCGGGAGTTGGAGGGGATCATCGCGCAGTTGGCCGACCTGCGGTCCAGGATCGATGAGCGGCGGGACGCCATTCTCGCCAGGCTCCGTGTACAATATACCGAAGGGCGATTCGGATATCTCAAGGCGTTGCTCGGCGCCGGTTCTTACGGCGATTTCCAGCGGCGCTTTCAGTACCTGTCGGCCGTGTCACGTCGTGAGTACGAGGTGATGAAGACCTATCGCGCGGATGTCGCCCGCATCGAGCAGGCGGAGCGTCAGCGCGCCGAAGCCCGGGCGAGACTGGCGGCCTATAAGGAAAGCACGGAACGCAAGCTGAACGAGATCCGGGAGCTGCAGAAGGAAAAGCGCGTGCTATTGGCGAAGATCACGCAGCAGAAAGAGTCGTATGAGCGGGCGGTCGAAGAGCTGGAGCGGTCGGCGGCCCGGGTGGACGGCCTCCTGCGGGAATTGGAGCAACGCCGCAAAGCAGCGGCCGCCCGCCCGCCGGCTGCAGCGCTGGCGCCTCTGGGATTCAAGGGAAATCTGCCTTGGCCCGCCGATGGCCAGGTCGTCTCGTTCTTCGGCCGGCAGAAACACCCGACCTTCGAGACGTACATTCAACGCAAGGGGATTGAAATTCGAACCCAGGAGGGGAGTACGATTCGAGCGGTTATGGGCGGCACGGTTGCATACGCCGACTGGTTGAAAGGGTACGGGCTTGTCATTATCCTAGATCATGCCAACGGATTTTTTTCCCTCTATGCCCATGCCTCCAAGATCCTGGCCAAGGTCGGCGAGCGGGTCGAGGCGGGACAGATAATCGGGGAGACTGGGGATACCGGAATGACGGGAGAGAACACGCTCTATTTTGAGCTGCGCGAAGGAGCGGAACCGGTCGATCCGCTCCTGTGGTTGGCGAAACGACCGTAGCTTTCAAGGGAAAGGAACACACGACTATGGAACAGCAACTGCGGCGTCGATCTTGGTATCTGGGGCCAATGGTCGTGGTCGCACTCTTGATGGGTGTGTTGATCGGAAAAGGCTGGGAACGGACCGGCCACGCCACGGAGACCTATGAGGAGTTGAAGACTTTCTCCGAAGTGCTGACCCAGATTCAGAAACACTATGTCGAAGAGACGAAAGTCAAGGACTTGGTGCAGGGCGCCATCCGCGGCATGCTCGCCACACTGGACCCGCACTCGGCCTACATGACGCCCGAAATGTACAAGGAGATGCAGGTCGAGACCAAAGGCGAGTTCGGCGGGGTCGGCATCCAGATCGGGGTGAAAGACAACCGCCTGGCGGTGATCGCCCCGATCGAAGGGACTCCCGCTTATCGGGCTGGCATCAAGGCTGGTGATTTCATCACCAAGGTGAACGACGAGCCGACCAAGGATCTGACGCTCATGGACGCCGTGCAGAAAATGCGCGGGCCCAAGGGGACGAAAGTGAGCTTGACGATCCAGCGTGACGGCGTCCAGGACCCTTTGGTGTTCACGTTGGTCCGGGATATCATCAAAATCGAAAGCGTGAAGTCCAAGGTCATCGAGAACAACATCGGCTATATCCGCCTGACGCAGTTTCAGGAATCGACGGCGAAAGACCTGAGCCGTGTTCTCAAGCAGTTCCGGGAGCAGAAGCTGCAGTCCACCATTCTCGATCTGCGGAACAATCCCGGCGGGTTGTTGACGGCGGCCGTAGACGTATCCGAACAGTTCGTGGGCAACGGCAAATTGATCGTCTATATCAAGGGCCGCGATGGGCGCAAGGATGAATATTTTTCTCGGATCAAGGAACCGATCGATGACTCACCGATGATCGTGCTCGTGAACGAGGGCTCAGCCAGCGCCTCGGAAATCGTAGCCGGCGCGCTCCAGGACTGGGGGCGTGCGGTCATCGTGGGGACCACCACATTCGGCAAGGGTTCGGTCCAGACCATTCTGCCGCTCGGGGACGGATCAGGGTTGCGGCTCACCACTGCGAAGTACTACACGCCGAAGGGACGATCCATCCAGTCGACCGGGATTACGCCCGACATCATCGTGAAACCGCAGCCGACGACGTTGGCCAAGGCTGCCGAGAAGGAGGAGGGGAACCCCAAAGCGAAGCCCTCGGTAGGCAAAGAATCGCCGTCCCAACCCAAAACATCTGACGATCCGATGCGCAAGAACGGCTCGGGGGGGTCGAACTCCGGTCAAGACCCCGGCGCGGAAACTCCTCTGGAAGATGACGTGCAGCTCCAGAAGGCCGTCGAGTTGCTCAAGACTTGGAAGATATTCAAAGAGCTGCGACCGTCCACCTGAGGCGGGCGCGCGGATGAGCTGCAGCCGGTTCTCGTCACCCCTGTCGGCGCGCCCGGATGGCGTTCAGTAACTCCTCTTCCTGCACGGTCAGGCCGGGAAGTGTCCGCAACAGATGCGACCGGACCAGGGATTCAAGATCGGCCAGCGTCCGAATCCCCAGGCGGAAATAGAGATAACTGACCGTTGGCTCCGACAGTCCAGGCAACGTCGACCAATCAGCGACCTCGTTCGGCAAAGGAGTTTTCAGATCCTCGTACGACCGGATCGCGCCGGTGGCGAGGTATTCTTGGATCTTCGCCGCCAGGTCTCGCCCGATCCCCGGAATTTCCTCCAACTCTCCCCGCTGCGCGATGTCCACGATGTCTTCTTGGAGAGCGGCGACCGAGTCGGCGGCGCGACGGTATGCCCGGACTCGATATGGGTTCGCCCGATGCGCGGCGAGCAGGTCCGCGATCGAGTGGAACAGTGAAGCGAGCCGGCGGTTGTTTTCCGACATGATGTGGAGCTCTTTACGCGTAAGATGGAAGGTCGTAATGGCCCCCTATCCTAGCGAATGGTCGATTGTCCTTCCAGCCCGCCCGTTTGTTGACAAGCGGTTTGTGCCTCACCTAGGATTACACAGCGGTCCATGACGGATGAAAACATTGAAATCCGGGTGAACGGCGAGGTACGCCGGGTGAATTCCGGGGAAACGGTGGCCGATTTGCTGCGCGAACTCGCCATCAGGCCGGATCGGGTAGCCATCGAAGTGAACCTTGAGATTGTGGACCGGCAGGAGTTCGAACGCCGAGGATTGCGTCACGGCGATCGCGTGGAAATCATCAGCTTTATTGGAGGCGGGTAAGAGAGGACGATTTGTGATATTGGTGAAGTATCCATGCACTTGACAAATCACTAATCCGCCAAATCGCCCGATCGCCGAGTCACTACTGGGGAGCGTGTACGATGACGGATGATCGCCTCATCATCGCCGGCCGGGAATTCAAGTCGCGACTCTGGGTTGGGACCGGGAAGTATAAAGACTTCATCGAAACGCAGAAAGCCATCGAGGCGTCCGGAGCCGACGTGGTGACGGTCGCGGTGCGACGAGTCAACATCACCGATCGGTCCAAGGAAAACTTGCTCGACTATCTGGACCCGAAGAAGTACACGATTCTTCCCACCACCGCCGGGTGCTACACGGTTCAGGACGCGGTGCGGTACGCCCGCTTGGCCAGGGCAGCCGGGGTCTCCGACCTGGTGAAGCTGGAAGTGATCGGGGACGAACGGACGTTGTTTCCCGACACGGCCGGTTTGATCGAAGCAGCCAAGATCCTTATTCAAGAAGGATTCATCGTGTTGCCCTATACCAACGACGACCCGGTCGTGGCCAGGAAACTGGTGGATATCGGATGCCCCGCCGTCATGCCGCTAGCCGCGCCGATCGGGTCCGGGCTCGGCATCAGGAACCCGTACAATCTCAAGATCATCTTGGAAACGGTGAACGTGCCCGTGATCGTCGACGCCGGGGTGGGGACGGCGTCGGACGCCGCCTTGGCGATGGAGTACGGAGCCGACGCGGTGTTGATGAACACGGCGATCGCTGGCGCCAAAGACCCGATCGCGATGGCCGAAGCGATGAAATACGCCGTTCATGCCGGCCGTCTGGCCTATAAGGCCGGACGGATCCCCAGGAAGCTCTATGCCACCGCCAGCAGCCCGATCGAAGGCATGCTCTAAGGAAGTTTTGAGTTATGAGTGCTGAGTTGTCAACGAGAGAGACATGTGCAGCCGGGACATCATGAGCGCAATGCTTTTCTTTTTCTATAACTCGTCACTCGGCGCTCGGCACTCAGCACTCACTGATGCCTTCCGTTGATTTCCGCCTCTATCTGGTCACCGACCGCTTGCAGACCGGCGGCCGTCCGCTGGTTCCTCTGCTCAGTCAGGCGATCGACGCGGGAGTGTCCGCGGTTCAGTTACGGGAGAGGGACCTCGGCACGCGTGCGCTTCTTGCGCTCGCGCAAGAAGTCCATACGCTCACTCGGGAGCGTGGGGCGAAATTATTCATCAACGACCGCGTTGATCTTGTGAACGCGGTGGAAGCCGCGGGCGTGCATCTGCGGGCCAGCAGCCTGCCGGTGGCCGCCGCGCGCCGGATCCTGGGACCGGGGCGGTTGATCGGCGTCTCGACTCATTCGGCCGACGAGGTGGCACGGGCCGAGGCTGACGGCGCCGACTTCGCCGTGCTCGGCCCGATCTACGACACGCCGTCAAAGCGCGGGTACGGGCCGCCGATCGGGATCAGGGCGCTCGAGGATGCCTGCCGTCGGTGTCGGATTCCAATCTTCGCCATCGGGGGCATCACGCCGCCGCGGGCGTCCGAAGTCCGGCGGGCTGGCGCATTCGGCGTCGCGGTCGTTTCGGCCGTGCTCGAAGCCGAAGATGTCGGCGATGCCGCCCGTCGGCTCGTGAGCGCCGTGACCTCTTCGGCGTGAAGGCGAGCGACGGATGCGGGTCTCGCTTACGCGCGGCCGGTCATGCTCCGGCGTGATGAGAAGGAGTGGGCGCGCGGCGCGCGCTGAATCCATCGCGACGTCACGCGGCGCAGTTGACCGTGTGGGAAGCGGATGATAGAATCGCGACAGAGTCGCGCATCGTGATGTGGTAAGGGTTTCGAGCGATCGAAACAGTGCTGCAATGGCCGAGTCCAAGGGGAACCGACTGCGGTCCCTCCGCGATTCCGTGAAGAAAATTACAAGGCGTTTGTCCGACGGAGATTCGGAGGCCATGCATAAGAACGACGAGCACCTTCGCGAAGTCGAAAAACTGCGCGTCCAGATCCAGTCGATGGAGGAGGAGCTGCGCCGCCTCTATCAGTCCCGTTATCAACTCGAGCAGGCCACCAGGCAAAATGAAAAACTGGCTGCGACGCTGCAGGAAGCGAAGGCTCAGATCGAAGCGCTGCGGGCCGAAGTGGACAAACTCACTGCGCCGCCCTCCACCTACGCAATCTTCTCGAGCTTGAACAAAGACGGCACGGCGAACGTGTACGTGTCCGGCCGGAAGATGAAGGTCAGCATTCATCCGTCGATCAAGAGCAAGGAGTTACGCAAAGGGCAGGAAGTGATCCTGAACGAAGCGCTGAACGTCATCGAAGCGCGCGGGTTCGACGGCCAGGGGGAAGTGGTGCGGCTGAAGGACGTCATCGAGGGCAACCGTGCGCTGGTCACGCTGCATTTCGACGAGGAGAAAGTCGCGGAGCTGGGCGATCCGCTCACGAACGAACGGCTCAGCGTCGGTGACCATCTGCTCTACGACCCGCGCTCCGGGTATGTGATCGAGAAACTCCCCAAGTCCGAGGCGGAGGAACTGGTATTGGAGGAAGTGCCGGATGTGGACTACAGCCACATCGGCGGGCTCCAGAAGGAAATCGAACAGGTTCGGGACGCGGTCGAGTTGCCGTTCTTGCATCCGCAGTTGTTCGCCGAATACAAGCTCAGCGCGCCGAAGGGCGTTCTGCTCTACGGGCCTCCTGGGTGCGGCAAGACGCTCATCGCGAAAGCGGTCGCGAACTCCATCGCCAAGAAACTGGGACACCTCACCGGCAAGCAGATCCGCAGTTACTTCCTGCATGTGAAGGGACCGGAGCTGCTGAACAAGTACGTCGGCGAGTCGGAGCGGCAGGTCCGGGAGGTGTTCAAGAAGGCGAAGGAACGGGCCTCGGAAGGCCACCCAGTCATCGTCTTCTTTGACGAAATGGACGCGCTGTTCCGAACCCGCGGCACCGGCATCTCGTCGGATGTCGAATCGACGATCGTGCCGCAGTTCCTCTCCGAAATCGACGGCGTGGAGCGGCTGCGCAATGTCATCGTGATCGGGGCCAGCAACCGACAGGATCTCATCGATCCGGCGGTCCTGCGCGCCGGCCGGTTGGATGTGAAGGTGAAGGTCTCGCGCCCTGATGCCGCGGCCGCCCGCGACATCTTTTCGAAGTATGTCACTCCCGATCTGCCGTTCGACCAGGACGAATTACAGCGCCACGGCGGCGACGCTCGTGCGCTCGTGGAGTCGTTGATCGGCACGACGGTGGACGCGATGTACGCCACATCCGAAGAGAACAAATTCATCGAAGTTACCTATGCCAACGGCGAGAAAGAAATTCTCTATTTCAAGGACTTCGCGAGCGGCGCTCTGATCGAGGGGATCGTCTCCCGGGCCAAAAAGTACGCGGTGAAGCGGGCCATCGCTCAGGAGGGAAGGGGAATCCGGTCGGAGGATCTCATACGGGCGATTCGCGAAGAGTTCAAGGAACACGAGGATCTTCCCAACACGACCAACCCCGACGACTGGGCCAAGATCGCCGGCAAGAAAGGCGAAAAGATCGTCCATGTCCGGACTATCAGCGGAGGTCCCGCGGAGTCCCGGCAAATTGAAACCATCAGCACAGGGCATTACCTCTGAGTTCTGCTTGACTCCATGCAGGGATCAGGAAAGACGATTTTACCGCGCGTTCTGGGTACAGAAACAGAATTCGGGATCGCCGCCATCGTCGCGAATGCGCTCGACCCTGTTTCCAATTCACTCCATCTGATCGGCCATTATCCTTCCCTTGCCGCGCCTCAGGCTATTTGGGATTACGAGAACGAGAATCCGCTGCTCGACGTTCGGGGCTTCGAGGTCGAGGGCGAGAGAGAGCGGCCCAGCCCGGATTACAACCGCCAGTTGAACAAGGTGCTTGCCAACGGCGGCCGCCTCTACGTGGACGGCGCGCATCCCGAATATTCCACACCCGAATGCACCAACCCCCGGGAACTGGTCGCGTTCGAACGGGTGGGCGAGCACATCATGGAGCAATGTCTGCGGGGGATGGCGCAGGCGCGCGGCAAGGAGCAGTTCGTCCTTTACAAAAACAACTCCGACGGCAAAGGAAACAGTTACGGATACCATGAAAACTATCTGCTGTCGCGGTCGGTGCCGTTCGATCGGATCGTCCGAGTGCTGACCCCGTTTCTCGTCACCAGACAAATCTTCGCGGGTTCCGGCAAGGTCGGTGCAGAGAATCAGACCGCGCCGACGGAGTATCAGATCTCTCAACGGGCCGATTTCTTCGAATGTCTGGTCGATCTCAATACAATGGTCAAGCGCCCGATCATCAATACCCGGGATGAACCGCACGCCGATCCGGCCAAGTATCGCCGCCTGCACGTCATTGTCGGCGACGCCAACATGGCCGAACTCCCGACCTACCTGAAGGTCGGGACCACGGCGATCGTGCTGGATCTGATCGAAGGAGGGGCCGAACTGCCAACGATGGAACTCGATGACCCGGTTCAGGCCATCAAGCAAGTCTCGCGCGATCTGGACATGAAGGAACCCTTGAAACTGGCTGACGGGCGAGTGACCTCGGCGATCGCCATCCAACGGATCTATCTGAAGGCCGCGATGGACTTTTTCGCCTGTCATGAGCTGTCCCAGGTGACCAAGGACATCCTCGTCCGCTGGGAAGAAGTCCTGGATAAGCTGGAGCGCGATCCCATGCTGCTCGTCCGAGAATTGGACTGGGTGGCCAAACGGCAGTTGATCCGATCCTACATGGAGCGGAAGGGCTGCGGCTGGGATGACCCCCGCGTGCGTCTCATGGATCTCCAGTATCACGACATCCGCCGGGAGAAGGGTTTGTACTACACGCTCGAACGCAGCAACATGATCGATCGGCTGGTGCTGGACAGCGAGATCGTCAAAGCGGAGTCGACCCCGCCGACGGGGACGAGAGCCTACTTCCGCGGCCGCTGCGTGACCAAATATGCCAGGGCCGTTTACGGGGCGAGTTGGACGTCGATCCTTTTCGACGTCGGTAACACGACCATCAAAAAGATCCCCTTGATGGATCCGTTGCGTGGCACGGAGTCTCTGACGTACGAATTGCTGGAAAGCTGCGGGTCGGCGGAGTCTCTCCTGGCCAAGTTGACCGCGTGATGATCCGGACGAAGCCGTCGCCACGGCCCCTGTCCGCCGATCCCGACAAGAGTGAGCGTCGTTCGTCGCGATGAACCTGCCGTTTTTCCCTGACCACGATAACTCCAGTTTCTTTGACCTGTTGATGAAACAGCGGCCGGAGTTCGCCTCCGGTGTCCACGGCCGTAGTCGGCCGATAGAGCGCATGCCCGAGTCATCGGGCCGCGGCCCCGCGCTGCCCGTCCCTCAGGGCACGACAGTGCTGGCGCTCAAGTACCAGCAGGGCGTCGTCATGGCCGGGGATCGGCGGGCCACCGAGGGATTTCAGATCGCGGACCGCCGCATCGAAAAAGTCTTCCGAATCGACGAACACAGCGCCATGGCCATCGCGGGTGCCGCCGGTCCGTGCATCGAGATGGCCAAGCTGTTTCAGACCGAGCTGGAGCACTACGAGAAGTTGGAGGGTGTCCCCCTTTCGTGCGAAGGCAAGGCCAACAAGCTTGGGCAGATGGTGAAGGCCAACCTGCCGATGGTATATCAGGGTCTCGTCGTGGTGCCGCTCTACGCCGGGTATGACTTCGCCAGGGAGGAGGGGCGGATCTTCAAGTACGACATTACCGGCGGGCGATATGAAGAATCCGACTATCACGCTGTCGGCTCAGGTGGCAAGGACGCACGCAACACGATGCGGGAGCATTTTCGCAAGAACCTCTCCGAGGATGAGGCCATCAAGCTGGCGCTCCTGGCCCTGTATAACGCGGCGGATGAAGACGTGGGAACCGGCGGGCCGGATCTCATCCGGGGGATTTTCCCGACGGTCAAGACCGTCAGCGCCGCGGGCATCGCCGACGTGCCGGAGCAGAGGATTCGGGGCCTCTACGACGAGTTGATCGCAAATCGTGGAAAGGGAGTGTAGCCGTGCCGCTGCCGTACTACGTCTCGCCCGAACAGATGATGCAGGACAAGGCGGAGTATGCCAAGAAGGGCATCGCCAAGGGCCGGTCGATCATCGCGATGGAATATGTCGATGGGGTGTTGCTGGCGGCCGACAATCCGAGCGCGTCGCTGCACAAGGTGTCCGAAGTCTACGACAGCATCGCCTTCGCTGGCGCCGGCAAATACAGCGAGTTCGAAAACCTGCGCAAGGCGGGCATTCGTCACGCCGACCTCAAGGGCTACATGTACAGCCGGGAGGACGTCACGGCCCGCTCCCTCGCGAACGGCTATTCGCAGAGCTTGGGAACGATCTTCAGCCAGGAGTTGAAACCGTTGGAAGTGGAAATCCTCGTCGTGCAGGTCGGCGCGGCCGAGAGTCCGAACGAAATCTACCGCATCTCGTTCGACGGCAGCATCTTCGACGAGCACAACTACGCCGTCATCGGAGGACGGGCGGAGACGCTGCAGAATTTCCTGAAAGAGCGGTTTCCCGCCCGGGTGCCGACACTCAAGGCGGCCCTCTCACTGTGTGTCGCGGCGCTGGAACACGGGGCCAACCAGAAATTCACGCCGGAAGGGCTGGAAGTCGCCGTCTTGGACCGTACCCGCCAGGGCCGTAAATTCCGCCGCATCCCGTCGTCCGAAATCCGCCAACTGATCTCCGTCTGACGAACCTTCCCCGTGTGGGCCGATGAGCGCCTTCTGTTGAAGAAGGCCGACCACCGGTGTATCCTGTGTGCGAGCTTTCCGACAGGGCGGCGGCCATGAGACAACGGATCTTCGGTCTCGAGAACGAATACGGGCTGATTTTTTCGCCGAACGGCCGGATCTATCTTCCGATGGAAAAGGTCCTCGGCTATATCTTTGAGGGCCTTATTCCCAACAGTTGGCCCTCCAACGCCTTTCTGGTGAACGGCGCCCGCTTCTACCAGGACACCGGCTGCCATCCCGAGTACTCGACGCCCGAGTGCGATAACATCCTGGACCTGGTGGTACATGACAAGGCGGGGGAACGGCTGCTGGAAGCCTGTCTCCCGGCGGCGGAGGAACGGCTGAGAGAGGAGGGCCTATCCGGGGAGATCTACATCTTCAAAAACAACACCGACTCGCTCGGCAACACTTACGGTTGCCATGAGAATTACCTGATGCGGCGCGACGTCGATTTCTGGAAGGTGACCGAGCAGTTGATCCCGTTTTTTGTCACGCGCCAGATCTACTCGGGCGCCGGCAAGGTGCTCAAGGTGTCCGGCAAGCCCCAGTTCTTCATCTCCCAGCGCGCGCAGCATATCCATGAGAAGACCTCGTCCTCGACGACCTCGTCTCGCAGCATCATCAACACGCGCGACGAACCGCATGCGGACGCCGAAAAGTATCGCCGGTTGCACATCATCGTCGGCGACTCCAACATGTCCGAATATACGACCTACCTGAAGGTGGGCACCGCGGCGCTGGTGCTGTCGATGGTGGAGGATGGCTACGCGGTAAGCGGCATGGAATTGGAAGACCCGGTCAAGGCGATCCGGGAAATCTCGCGCGATCCGACGCTCAAGAAAAAGATCAAACTGGACGACGGACGGCAGATGACCGCCGTGGAAATCCAGCGGGTCTATTGGGAGCGTGCACGCGATTACCTGAAGGAACAATCGCACGACGTGACCATGGACGACGTGTTGGCCCGCTGGGGTAACGTGCTGGATCGGTTGGAAGAAGACCCGATGCAGTTGACCCGCGAGGTGGATTGGGTGAGCAAGAAGCTACTCATTCAATCCTACGTGGACAAGAGGGGGTGTGGCTGGGACGATCCCCGCGTGTTTCTGATGGACCTGCAGTACCATGACGTGAAGCGCACGCGCGGATTGTACTATCTGATGGAGTCGCGCGGCATGATCGAGCGGGTCGTGGACGAAGAGTCGGTCCAGCGGGCCATGTCCGTGCCGCCCCAGACGACCCGGGCCAAAGTGCGCGGGGACTTCATCCGTTTTGCGCGGGCCAAGAATCGGTCCTACACGGTGGACTGGACCTACCTGAAGCTGAACGGCTATTGGGAGGAAACGATCCTCTGCATGGATCCCTTCAGCGCGGTGAACCGCCGCGTGGAAGAACTGGTCTCACAAGTCGCTGGGTTGCGGTTCTATCGATGACCATCCCCGCGTCGCCACAATATGAGAAAGGGATGTCGCAGGCCGACCGTTTGGCTGTCACCGCCATCATCCTGCTGGCCAGCGTGTTTCCGGTGGAGTTGTTGCCGAACACGCCTGCGCCGCAGAAAGGATCGGACGGCCAGTACAGCGGGAAGCAGGGGCAGGTCATCGTGGTGAAAGTGCCCGCGGGAGACGGAATCACCGAAGTGGCAGGAACGTTCCTCGGGCGTCGCATCCCTTTTTTCCCAGAACCTCGGACCGACGAGCCTCCCGGCTATGTGGGATTGCTGGGTGTCGACATGCAGGATGAACCGGGAACGCATGAACTGGTGGTGGAGGTTCGATCCGGCGAGCAGGTGCGCCGCTTGAGCTACAACGTCTTGGTTATCAAAGAAAAATTCTCGGTCGAGTATCTGAAGTTGCCCAAGGACAAGGTGGACCTGGATGAAAAGGCCTTGGCCCGCTGGAAGGCCGAGCAGGAGCAGATTCGCACCGCGTTGGCGGAGGATTCCCGTCTCCGCTTGTGGAGAACGTCTTTCATCGAGCCGGTGCGGGGGGCGAAGACCGGTGTGTTCGGCAGCGTGCGGGTGCTCAACGGGCAGCCGCGCAGCCCACACAACGGCGAGGACATCGGTGCGCCGCTCGGCACGGAGGTCGTGGCGAGTAACGACGGAGTCGTTCGCCTCACGGTCGATCATTTCTTTTCCGGTAAGGGGATTTTTCTCGATCATGGACTGGGGTTATATTCCATGTACTTCCACCTCTCGGAGGTGCTGGTGCGCGACGGCGATCTGGTGAGGGCCGGCCAGGTCATCGGGAAAGTCGGCGCTACCGGGCGCGCGACCGGACCGCATCTCCATTGGGGCGTCAAGCTCAACGGTGCACGAGTCAATCCCTACGCTCTCCTCGATCTCCCGTTCCCACGCAACGGCGCCGCTCCCGAAGCGACACCTGCCTCTGTGGCCGTTCCGGCGAAAGAATAACAACAGAAACAAGCTGGCGGGTTCCGCGCTGGTTAGGTAATCGCAGAGGCGGCTGCCTTTGCGACAATGCGGCTGCCATGGTCCGCGCCACACGCCCGATGGCGAAATTCAGCGTAAACCTACCCGCAATTCGCGACGCTGGCCCGATCTACACGTTCGTTTCGATGCTCGACGGCGCCTTGTTCAGCACCGTGGCTGCGGCTCGGGAGAGTTCCGCATCGTGCTCGTGCCCAAGTGTGTAAATGCGGAACTGGATCAGGCGGGTGGGGAGGAGGTCAAGAAATTCCTCGAGCGGCTCTGTGGACACCCGCGTGGTGCCCGGATCGTAGACGTAGAGCGGGATGCCGCGCGTGTCCTTCGGGTCGGGTCGCGGGTCCAGCGGCGCCATGTCCACTCGGAACGGAATTTTCTGCAACCTGGCCGGTAATTCCTTCTGGATCAGGCGCTCGAAACGCTCGCGGCTGGGGAAGTCCATGCCGCGCTCCTGCCCTTTCTCCTTGAGGACCGTGCTGTAGGCCATTTTCCACTTGACGTCTCGCCCGAGGATCCGTCCCCACTCTTCCCCGAGCCTCCGACGCCTTGCCTGCCGGGATTTCCTCCACTCACGCACCTCTTCCAGCAAGGACCAATCGGTCAAGGTCAAGTACTCCTCCATCCGCTTGCGCGGGTCGCCGGGGAAGATCAATCGCATCGTCTCGCCGAAGATGTCCCGCAGGTGAATGTCGATCGCTCTGGTGGTTCGGTGGTAGTACACGTTCGAATAGAGGTACATCCGCGTGTTCAGGAACATCTGAAGCGCCGGCAGGCCGGTCTTATGAATGGTAAAGCCTTTTTCGGTGATGATGGTGTAGTGGATGAGCCGGCTGAGATCGACAGGCCCGACCGCCACGCCGCACATGTAGGAGTCGCGGAGGACGTAGTCCAGGTTGTCGGCGGTGTAGCTGCCCGAAATGACCGGCTGGAGAAAGGTCAGCCAGCGCGGCATCCGTGAGAAGTCTTTGCCTTTGTCTTTCAGAATCAAGTGGGCGACCTGATCGGGGTTCAGCTCTTCGCCTCGGGCGAAGGGGCCGGACGGGCTGCGACGGATCTTGCGGATGATCGGGCCCAGATAGTCCCGGATGATGATCTGCCCCAATTTCTCATGGGTCAGGTGGAAGGCCTTCAGGAAATTATCGTCGAAGAAATGGCAGAAGGGGCCGTGGCCGATGTCGTGCACCAGGGCCGTGATACGGAGCAGTTCCTCGACATAGTTGGCCGACGGCGCATCGTTGGCGATCTCATGCAGGAAGGGATACAGGTGTTTCGCAAACCGGCCGGCGACATGCATGGTGCCCAGCGAGTGGATGAACCGACTGTGCTCGGCCGATGGGTAGACCCAACGTGCGCTTTGCAGTTGATAGATGTACCGCAGTCGCTGGCCCCAGGGTGA